>NZ_JBIVUV010000007.1:229948-437293 GCF_044768525.1 Streptomyces sp. NPDC091287 | reverse complement strand
GAAGAGATCAACACCCGCAAGGGCTGACCCCTCCGGCAAACACCCCGCCCCGGGCCGCACGGTGAACCCCACCGCGCGGCCCGCGGCCGTTCCGGGCGACCATTGACGCAGGTCGAGTGGCCTTATAACTTCACTATACGGATTGTTGATTCCGGGAAGCGGAAACAGCGAGAGCGTGGAGGGTATGGTCATGGGTCAGCAGGAGAAGGTGGCAACGAGCCTCGCCGGTGCGGTCAGCGAGGAGATCAGTGCCTCCCTCACGGCGGTCGACGCGGAACTCGCCCGCCGCTACCCGGGTGATCCCGGCACCCGCCAGCCCGTGCACACCGTCTACGTACCCGGCGACGTCTTCGAGCCCGGCACCCTGTGCTCCTGGGGCGACCAGGCGCTGGCCGCCCTCGACGAACACGCCCCCGACGCCGCTTCGTTCGCCGCCGTCCTCGGTATCCCCGAAGAACTGGCGGGGCCGGTCCACGACCGGGTACGCGCCAAGCTGGAGCGCGAGCCCGTCGAGGATCTGCGCATCGACTTCGAGGACGGTTACGGTCCCCGCCCGGACGCCGAGGAGGACGAGGCCGCCGCCCGCGCCGCCCGCCTGGTCTCCGAGGCGTACGCGAACGGCACGGCGGCCCCCTACATGGGCATCCGGATGAAGTGCCTGGAGGCCGGCGTCCGTGACCGGGGCATCCGTACCACGGACGTCTTCCTCAGCGGTCTGATGGCGGCCGGCGGTCTGCCCGAAGGGCTCGTGCTGACCCTCCCGAAGGTCACGTACCCCGAGCAGGTCACCGCCTTCGTCCAGCTCCTGGACGCCTTCGAGAAGGCGCACGGTCTCGACGCCGGACGCATCGGCTTCGAGATCCAGATCGAGACCAGCCAGTCGATCCTCGCCGCCGACGGGACCGCCGCCGTGGCCCGCATGATCGACGCCGCGCGGGGCCGGGCGACCGGACTGCACTACGGCACCTTCGACTACAGCGCCTGTGTCGGGGTCAGCGCCGCCTACCAGGCCAGCGACCACCCGGCAGCCGACCACGCCAAGGCCGTCATGCAGGTCGCCGCCGCGGGCACCGGCGTACGCGTCTCCGACGGCTCGACCAACATCCTGCCCGTGGGTCCGGCCGACCAGGTCCACGAGGCCTGGCGACTCCACTACGGCCTCACCCGCCGCGCTCTCGCCCGCGCGTACTACCAGGGCTGGGACATGCACCCCGGCCACCTGCCGACGCGCTACGCGGCCGTCTATGCCTTCTACCGGGAGGGCCTGGAGCCGGCCGCCGCCCGGCTCGCCGCCTATGTGGCCAAGGCCGGCGGCGACGTCATGGACGAGCCCGCCACCGCCAAGGCCCTCGGCGGCTACCTGCTGCGCGGCATCGACTGCGGCGCGCTCGACACCGCCGAGGTGGCCTGGCTTACCGGCCTTACCCGCGCGGACCTGGAGGCCTTCGCCTCGCCGCGCCGTGGCGACCTGACGGTCACGGCTCCGTAGGGGGCGTCAGTAGCCCTCGCGCCCCGGCACCTCCACCACCCCGTCGTCGTCGAAGTCCGCGCTGTACAGCGCGCCCGCCGGGTCGAAGGCCGCCGGCGCGAGCGACCGCGGACCTGCTTCGGGGCATCGGCCCCGGCCCTCCGGAGTTTCCGGACGCGGGCGGGGCTGTTACGGAAGGGCTCCTGGGTACGCGCCTGTTCCGGACGCCCTGCCCGCTGCCGTGCCGGCCCGGGAGGGAGGGGAGGGGGCGCTGGTTCCCCGTCGTCCGCGCGATGCCGGGGCGGGCGGGGTGTGGACGGTACGGACGGGGCGTGCTCCTGGGGGAGGCCGGGCGCCGACCGGTCCTCAGGTGTCCCGGCGTGCGGCCGCCCCGCCACGGGCGCGGTAGGCGCGCATCTTGTGCCGTGCGCCGCACACGTCCATGTCGCACCAGAGGCCGTTCGACGACGGCGCCCGGTCGTAGAAGACCCAGCGGCACTCCGGCGCGGCGCAGGCTTTGAGGCGGTTGGCGTGACGTCCGGTCAGGCCGTGCATCAGGAGGGCTTCGAGCACCGGGCGTACCACCTCCGCCACCGCCCCGCCGGAGGCCGGCCGCAGGGTGAGCGTGCCGTCGGGGCGCACGGCGGGAGCACCCGCGACCGCGGCGATGAGCCGGTTGAGAGCGTCGACCGCCTCCGGCGAGGTCCGCTCGACCAGAAAGGCCCGCACGGTCTCCCGCGCCTCCGTGAGTGAGGCCAGCTCTCCCTGATCGGCCGGTGCCGGGAAGCCGCGCGCGCCGAGCCACCGGGCGGCCGTCTCCGGCCGGGCGAGATCGTCCTCGTCGTGGAGATGGGTGGCCGTGTTGCAGAAGTCCTCGACCAGTTCGAGCTCCGCGGGCGCGGGATTCCGTCGCATGATCACCACCTTATCAAGGTTACCGACAATGCGCCTTAGCTGGTAACGTCGATGATCCGGCGGGGTTCCGCCCCTCCCAACGGCACACCAGGAGGCACACCATGAACGGGAAGCTGACCAGGACGTTCGAGACTCCGGACGGGGCGGTCCGCTGGGACGTGCTCGGGGAGGGGGAGCCGGTGGTCCTGCTGCACGGCACCCCGTTCTCCTCGCTCATCTGGCGCGACATCGCCCCGGCGCTCGCCCGCGACCACCGCGTCCACCTCTGGGACCTGCTCGGGTTCGGACAGTCGGAGCAGCGCGACGGGCAGGACGTCGGCCCGGCGGCGCAGGCGAAGGTCTTCGCCCGGCTCCTGGAGCACTGGGGGCTGGAGCGCCCGCGCGTGATCGCCCACGACATCGGCGGGGCCGTGGCCCTGCGGGCGCTGCTCCTGCACGGCGCGCGGTACGCGGACCTCACCCTGGTGGACGCGGTGGCCTGCGGGGAGTGGGGCACCGGGCTCTTCCGGCTCATCAGGGAGAACGCGCACCTCTTCGAGCAACTCCCCGGCTACGCCCACGAGGCGCTGGTCGAGAGCCATCTGCGCCACGCGACGCACACCGGCTACCGGGCGGACGTCCTGTCCGCCCATGTCGATCCGTGGCGCGGCGAGCGCGGCCGGGCCGCGTACTACCGCCAGTACCGGCAGGCCGAACAGGCCGCGACCGACGAGTTCCAGCACCTGCTGGGGGACGTTCCGGTGCCGACCCGGATCATCTGGGGGCGTGAGGACCGGTTCCTGCCGGCGCCCTTCGCCGAGCAGTTGCACGCGCTGATCCCGCACTCCGAACTGCACTGGATCGAGGGCGCGGGCCATACGGTGCAGGAGGACGCCCCCGCGCAACTGCTGGCCCTGCTGACCAGGGAATTCCGGCAGTCCGGTGCCGGGGTGTGATCGCGCCCCGGCGGGCGCCGTCCCGGCGTGCGGTCCTCGCGCCCTCGTGACGCGGTCCGGCGCCCTCGTGCGGGCGGCCGCCCCCGACGGGCCTCAGGCGGGGGGCAGTTCGCCCGAGCCGCGGGGGATCAGCGTCGTCGGCAGTTCCACCCGTGCCGTGGCGTGGTCCGCCCCGTCGAGACGGCGGAAGAGGTGCTCGGCGGCGGTCCTGCCGACCGCCGCCGCGTCCTGCGAGATCACGGTGATGCCGAGCAGGTCGGCCAGCTCGATGTCGTCGAACCCCACGAGCGCCAGCGGCCGCTCCCGCTCCGCGATCACCCGGACCGCCGTCACCGTCACCCGGTTGTTGCCCGCGAACAGGGCGGTGACCGGTTCGGGTCCGGAGAGCATCTCCTCGGCGGCGGCCCGCACCCGCTCCGGCTCGGTGGAGCCGAGGGAGACCCAGCCGTCCTCGACGGTGATGCCCGCGTCCCGCATGGCGACGTGATAGCCGCGCAGTCGCTCGGTGGCCGTGTGGATCCGCGGCTGGTCGCCGATGAACCCGATCCTGCGGTGGCCGTGCGCGATGAGGTGGGCCACGCCCTCCCTGGCCCCGCCGAAGCTGTCGGAGAGCACCATGTCGACGTCCACGTGGCCCGCCGGGCGGTCCACGAAGACCGTGGCGATGCCCGCCTTGATCTCCGGCTCCAGATAACGGTGGTCGTCGCCCGCCGGGATGACGATCAGACCGTCCACCCGGCGGGCGCACAGCGCCAGCACCAACTCCTGCTCCCGCTCCGGGTCCTCGGCGCTGGAACCGTTGATCAGCAGCGCGCCGTGTGCGCGGGCGACCTCCTCCACCGCGCGGCTCAGCGGACCGTAGAACGGGTCCGCCAGATCCTCCAGGACCAGTCCGATGGATGCCGTACGGCCCTTGCGCAGCACACGGGCGCTGTCGTTGCGGCGGAAGCCGAGCGCGTCGATCGCCTCCTGCACGCGGCGCTCGGTGTCCGGTGTGACGCCGGGCTCGCTGTTCACCACCCGGGAGACCGTCTTCAGGCCGACTCCGGCGCGCGCGGCCACGTCCTTCATGGTCGGCCGGTTGCCGTAGCGGGTCTCGGAATGACGGGCGGTCCGGTCCACGTGCGCTGTCCTGTCGTCGGATTACGGGCGGGGCTGCGGTGCTCCGGCCGACACCGAGCGGGGCCTGGCGGGGCGCCGCGGGGGTGATCGGAGGCTGTGGCGTCGAGCATAGGCCCTGGACAACGTTGTCAACAGAATGGAGACTGTGCAGACTGTGGACGGAACCCGCAGGTCCCGCCCCTTCACCGATCCGGAGAGCCCACACCGATGCATACCGACCTCGTCGCCGCGCTCGACATCGGCGGCACCAAGATCGCCGGCGCGCTGGTGGACGGCGACGGATCCCTCCTCGTACGGGCGCAGCGGCCGACGCCCGCCCGCGAGGGCGCCGAGGCGGTCATGGGCTCCGTGGACCAGGTGCTGGGCGAGCTGATGGCCTCGCCGCTGTGGGGTCGCGCCGGCTCCGTCGGCATCGGCAGCGCCGGTCCGGTGGATGCCGCCGCCGGCACGGTCAGCCCGGTCAACGTCCCCGGCTGGCGGGACTTCCCGCTGGTGGAACGGGTGCACAAGACGGCGGGCGGACTGTCGGTCGCACTGGTCGGCGACGGGGTCGCGATGACGGCCGCCGAGCACTGGCTCGGTGCGGCCCGGGGCTATGACAACGCGCTGTGCCTCGTCGTGTCGACGGGCGTCGGCGGCGGCCTCGTCCTCGGCGGCACCCCGCGGCCCGGCCCCTCGGGCAACGCCGGACACATCGGCCACATCAGCGTCGACCTGGACGGCGACCTGTGCCCCTGCGGTGCGCGCGGCTGCGTCGAGGGCATCGCCAGCGGCCCCAACATCGCCCGCCGCGCGCTGGAGAACGGCTGGCGGCCCGGTTCGGACGGCGACGCGACAGCCGCCGCGGTGGCCGTCTCCGCCCGTGCCGGAGACCCGGTCGCCATCGCCTCCTACGAGCGTGCCGCCCAGGCGCTGGCGGCCGGCATCGCCGCCACCGCCACCCTGGCGGACCTCGACATCGCGGTGGTCGGCGGGGGAGTGGCCGGGGCCGGCGACGTGCTCTTCGTGCCGCTGCGCCGCAGCCTGCGCGACTACGCCACGCTTTCGTACCTCCGGCGGCTGACCGTGGCGCCCGCCGTGATGGGCACCGACGCGGGTCTGGTCGGGGCCGCGGCGGCGGCCATCGCGCTGCGCTAGATCCGGTCGTCGCTAGATCAGGTCGTCGACAGCTTCCAGGGGGCGCCCGGTTCGTCAGGCCGGGCGCCCCCTGGGCCACATTCCGGCCGTCCTGCCCGCGACTAGGTCGTGTCCGGCCAACGCCGTCGCCGCCGCGACTACCTCTTCACAGCCTCCACGGATATCGCCGCGTTCGAGGCAGTGCGGGCGCTCACGGCGGCATCGGCCTCTGCCTTGTGGGCCGCGACGGCCTGAGTGGCGGGCAGACCTGGACGGCGTGAGCGATGCACGGGCCGCCGCGTCTCGAAGTCCGGGTCCTCACGGCGATGAGCGTGCCCGGGCGGGCGGTGAGAGTCGGAGCGGGTGGTGCGAGGCACCAGGAAAGGCGGTGATCAGCCTTGCCTTGGGGTCCCCTGCCGACGACACGCCCGCCCTGCCCCTCAACCGCTCGCCGACTCCACCCGGCACAACCGTCCCGCGGGCTTCCCGCGGGCTTGTCGCCCTCGGCGAGCGCGGATCCGGGTGCCCGCATCCCGGCGTCGACCGGCGCGGTGACATACGACGCCGACCGGCCTGCTGTCCGACGCGGTCGCCCGTCATTCCTCCCGGCGCCCGGCCTTCCACCACTTGGGGTTGGCGCCGTACCAGGCCACCGTCTCGGCGATCCCGCGGTCGAGGGGCACCTGCGGCTCGTAGCCGAGCTGCTCGCGGATCTTGGTGTCGTCCAGCGAGTAGCGGAGGTCGTGGCCCTTGCGGTCCTCGACGTACTCGATCATGGAGGCGTCGGCGCCGCACAGCGCCAGAAGGTGCTCGGTCAGCCGCAGGTTCTCCAACTCGTCGCCGCTGCCGACGTTGTAGATCTCGCCGGCGCCGCCCTTGGCGAGGACCAGGTGGATGGCGCGGCAGTGGTCGTCGACGTGAATCCACTCGCGGCGGTTGCGCCCGTCGCCGTAGACGGGAACCTTGCGGCCCTGAAGCAGATTCGTCACGAACCGCGGGACGAGCTTCTCGGGGTGCTGGTAGGGCCCGTAGTTGTTCGAGCAGCGAGTGATGGACACGTCCAGGCCGTGCGTGCGCCAGTAGCTGCGGGCGATCAGGTCGGCGCTCGCCTTCGACGCGGCGTACGGGGAGTTCGGCAGCAGCGGCCGCTCCTCGGTCCAGGAGCCGTGCTCGATCGAACCGTAGACCTCGTCGGTGGAGACGTGCAGGACCCGCTCGACCCGGCTCAGGGAGGCGGCCTCCAGCAGCACCTGGGTGCCCAGCGCGTTGGTACGGACGAACTCCTGGCCGCCGTCGACGGAGCGGTCCACGTGCGACTCGGCGGCGAAGTGGACGACCGCGTCGTGTCCCGGCAGCAGCTCGCGCAGCAGAGCCCCGTCGCAGACGTCCGCCCGGACGAACTCCAGCCGGTCGTGGTGGGCCGGCAGGTTCTCCCGGTTGCCCGCGTAGGTCAGCTTGTCGAGCACGGTGACCCGGGTGTTCCTGTCCGCGCCGTAGCGGCCCGCCAGAAGTGACCGCACATAGTGGGAACCGATGAAACCGGCCCCGCCGGTGACCAGGATTCTCACGTCGCGGCCCCCGGCGGCACGCTCGTGCGGAAAGGGAGGTCGGCCGCGGCCGGACCGCCGGCCCGGCCGTGCGGGGTGTGGGGCAACATGATGGTTGTCCTCCAGAACGAGTGTCCGGTTCGTGCGTCGCGCGGGCATCCGCCCCGGCCGATCAGCCGGCCGCGGCGATGTCCATCACGTACTGGCCGTACGGGGAGCGGGCGAGCCGGGCCCCCAACCGATGGCATGCCTCCCGGTCGATGTAGCCCATGCGCCAGGCGATCTCCTCGACGCAGGCGATGCGGACACCCTGGCGATGCTCCAGCAGTTGCACGTACTGGCCCGCGTCGATGAGCGCGTCGTGGGTTCCGGTGTCCAGCCAGACGAAGCCGCGGCCCAGTTGCACGAGTCCGGCCTTGCCGCGTTCCAGGTACCGCCGGTTGACGTCGGTGATCTCCAGTTCGCCGCGCTCGGACGGCCGGAGCGTCCTGGCGATCTCCACGACGTCGTTGTCGTAGAAGTACAGTCCGGTGATGGCCAGATTGGACCGCGGCCGCGCCGGTTTCTCCTCCAGGGAGGTGAGGTTGCCCGCGTCGTCGACCTCGCCGACCCCGTAACGCTCCGGATCGCGGACGGGATAGCCGAAGAGGACCGCCCCGTCCAGCTCCATGGCGTTCCTCCGCAGGATTCCGGAGAAGCCGGGTCCGTGGAAGAGGTTGTCGCCGAGCACCAGGGCGACCGGGTCGTCGCCGATGTGGTCCTCGGACACCAGAAAGGCGTCCGCCAGCCCGCGTGGCTTGTCCTGCTCCGCGTAGCTGAGGTCGAGCCCGAGGTGCGATCCGTCGCCGAGCAGTCGGCGGAATCCCTTCAGACCGTCGGGAGCGGCGATGATCTGGATATCGGTGATCCCCGCGAGCATCAGAACCGACAGCGGGTAGTAGATCATCGGTTTGTCGTAGACCGGCAGAAGCTGTTTGGACACTCCGAAAGTGATCGGCTGCAGCCTCGTACCGTGACCGCCCGCCAGGATGATTCCCTTCACGTCAGCGCCTCCGTGCGTCAGAGTGGGATTCCGGGGCGAACGGAATCGAGTCGGATGACGGAAATCCACCGAGCGCGACTCGTCGGGGCGACGTATCGGCGCATACCTCCAGGGCAACACGTCGGTCCGGAATTCTGCGGAGTTGGACTGATGTCATAGCGGTTCCCTCGAGACGGGAGGAAAGCAGTCGTGGGTTGTTCGGGAAGCCGACTGTGTCGATCGTCCATGATGCGGGGCGCCGCGACATCTCCGGTATTGCTGTGCAGGACGCTCCACCGGACAGGCGGAGGAACGTCGAGAATTCGAGCACCTGATATTCGCCTCGCGGCTCAGCGAGGGAAAGGGGCAGCAGGACCACGCGGAACTGCTGAGTATCGACGCGCGGGCGTCACGCCGGGGCGGTTCCTCTCGGTGTCAACCGCCATCCTGCGGCGTCCTTTCGGACGCTCCTCGACGGTGGGGCCCGGTCAGTCGGAGGGAGCGTCCGCGAGGTCGGCGATCAGGTCGGCGAGCCCGGTGCCCAGCGGGGTCAGCGGGCGCCAGCCCGTCGCGGTGCGAAACCGCGTGGAGTTCGCCACCGTGCTCCTGAGGTCCGTCGGAAGCGCGTGTTCCGGTGGGGGGACGGCGGTCACGGGCACCGGAGGGCGCCCGGTCCGAGCAGCGACACCGGCGGCGATCGACCTAAAGACCCGGCCCAGCGGCTCGCCCTGCCCGGATCCGAGGACCCAGTGCCGGCCGGTAACCGCCTCGGCGTGGTCCAAAGCGGCGAGAAACGCCCGCGCGGTGTCGTCGACATGGAGCAGATCGCGCCGCACCGAGCCGTCGTGCCACATCGTCAGCGGCTCTCCGGCCAGTGCCCGTCGTACCATCGCCGCCAGCACCCCCCGGTCCTTCCGCCCGGACGGTGCGCCGCGCCCGTAGATCGTCGGCAGCCGGAGGGACGCGCCGCGCACCGCGCCCTCGGCAGAGGCGGCCAGCAGTTCGCGCTCCGCCGCCTGCTTCTGGCGGTCGTACGGGCTGGCCGGGGCGTCCGGCGCGGATTCGTCGACCGGGATCGGGGCGTCGGGCCCGGCCTGCGACGTCGAGCCGGCGAACAGGACGAGCGCGGCGGTCCCGCGCGAGTGCCCGCGCTCCCGCAATGCTTCGAGCAGCGCGCTCATCACCCCCGCGTTGGCCCGGCCCAGCGCCTCGTCCGACGCGCCCTCGCCGCGCCATCCCGCACCATGGCTGACGAGGTGGACGATCGCGTCGGATCCGGCGACGGCCGCCCGGAGAACGTCCCGGTCCGTCAGGTCACCCGTGCACCGCTCGACGTCGGCGCGTGCGCCCCGCGGTACCGCGACCGGTCCTCGGGCCACCGTGCGCAGCCGGACGGGGCGCCCCGACAGTGCCGCCACGACCACGGACCCGATGAACCCCGATGCTCCGAGCACGGTGACGAGCGGGGGCCGGCCAGCCACCTCGCCGCCGGTCACGCCGCATCGCCCTGCCGACCGGTCCGGCGCCCCGGCGCACGGTCGGCCGCCGAGGGCTCGTCCGATCGCCGGTAGACGGCCTGCCAGTAGTAGCTCCACGGAACGGCCCTGTCGTCGCCGACGGCCTCCCAGCGTGGACCCGGCCGGTAGGACGAAAGGAACTTCGGGGCCAGGGCCGCGACCGCGCGGCTGTCGTGGATGTCGAGGACGTCCCGCAGCAGCCCGGTCGCCAGCGCCATCCGCACGACCTCGTCGCCCTGCGCGTGGTTGTCCAGCTCCTTCTCCAGGTATTTGCCGACCGGGTTGTTCACGTAGAGCGCGGAGCACCGCCGGTCGATCAGAGCGAGGTAGTTGCGCACCGTCTCCGGGGGCATCTCGGCGAACGAGTCGACGTTCAGGCACAGGTCGAAGCGGGCGGACCCGAGCGCCCGGTCCAGGTCGTCCGTGGTGTCGACCGACACGAACCTCACACGGGAGAACTGCTCGGGGTCCAGGACGGAGCGGAGGTACTCCCTCGACAGTGCGAGGGCACGGCCCAGATCGACGATCCAGTACTCCTCGACCCGGTGGTTGGAGAACATCGCGTGGCAGGTCCGCCCGTAGCCCGCGCCGATCTCCAGGACGCGCGCGCCGTCCGGTTCGACGTACCGGCTGATGAACTCCAGCTCGTGGACCGCGAGCAGGTAGTCCATGCAGACACTGTCGCCGTCGTGGGTCACGGAGATGGGCGACCCGGTCTCGCGATGACGGATCCGGCGCAGACGCCCGCGGTTCTCCGGGGTGAGGCGCGCGGCGAGTTCGAAGATGAGCGCCTTGAGATAGCGGACCCCGTTGACCTGCGGATCCCACAGGGCGAGCTTGAAGTTCACCGGATCCGATTTGAACGAGGCCAGCTTGGCCACGCCCTCCTCGGTGACCTTGACGGAGTTGTTGTAATCCCACAGCGAGCTCGGGCTGTATCGGTCATCCATGGGCTGCGACGTTAGGCGGCCCGGCCGGCCGGCGGCTTCCTCGAAAATGCGGTGTTCGAGCCGATCTCCACGCGCGGGCACGGCTGTCGAGAGAGACGGCCGGGTCCGGGACTCCGGCCGACCCTCCGGGACGCGACAGCCACCCGCTGGAAGAGGCCGGTAAGACCCCGGCCCGGCCCCCGATTTCTCGCAGCGTGCGCTGTCCGGCCGAGGTATGGGAACGAGAGATTCACCGTGCTAGCTTCGGGAGTTATGGCAGTGAAATCGAAGACAGGAGACCGGGGAATGTGGGGGAGCGGGCGTCCGGAAGTGTACGCATACGATTCGGCCGCATTTGATTTCGGTGCGGCGGTCCAGTCGATTTACGAGTCCGATGCGCTGGACGGACTGCGACCGGACCGGTCAATGGAACGGCTCACCTGGAAGACCGACCAGGCCACCGACTTCCACGCCGCCTTCTACCAGGAGTTCGACACGAAGATACGGTCGCTGTACCGCTCCTTCGTGAAGACGTTCGCACCGGAAGTGCTCGGTACGGATGAATACTGCTTCCAGCGCGTTCCGACTTTCCGGATTCACTTTCCGGGCAACGTCGCCGTCGGAGAGTTCCACACGGACGGTGACTACAACCACCGTGACGGCGAGGTCAACTTCTGGCTTCCGCTCACGCGCACCTGGGGAACGAACGCCGTCTGGGTGGAGCAGGAGAAGGGGACGAAGGACTACGCGCCCGCCGAGCTCGACGTGGGCCAGGTGCTGGTCTTCGACGCGGTGAACTGGCGCCACGGGAACAAGGTCAACGAGACGGGTTCGACGCGGGTGAGCTTCGACTTCCGGTGTATCCGGCTTGCCGACTACAGCGCTTCGGAGCTGCGCACGGTGGACGCCGGAAGGGGCCTGTGGATCGGGGAGTACTTCGATGTCTTCTGACCGCGCCGACGCCGTTTCGGCACGGTCCACCGGGCCGGTTCTCCCGAAGGGGGCGTCGGGTTGAGCACCAGCCGTACGGACGGCCCGGGCGCGGGCGCCCGGGCCCCCGCCGCCCCCACCCGAAGCACCGGGGCGACACCGGCCCGAGAAGGCCCGGGCGCCTCGCCCGAGGAGGTCGTGGACTGGCTGGCCACCCGCGCGCGGGCCAACCGCTTCCGGGTCGACCGCATCGCCTTCGACCGTCTCCGCCGGTGGTCGTTCGCCCCGGACACCGGTGACCTGGTGCACGACAGCGGTCGCTTCTTCTCCGTCGGGGGCATCGAGGCCGAGACGGCCGACGGTTCGCTCCCGGTCTGGCGCCAGCCCATCATCGACCAGCCCGAGGTCGGCATCCTGGGGATCCTCGCCAAGGATTTCGGGGGCGTACGCCACTATCTGATGCAGGCGAAGATGGAGCCGGGCAACCCCCGCACCGTCCAGCTCTCCCCGACGGTGCAGGCGACGCACAGCAACTACACGGGTGTCCACGAAGGGGCCCCCGTCGCCTACCTCGACTACTTCACCGATCCTTCCCGGGCACACCCGATCGCCGAGGTCCTCCAGTCGGAGCACGGCGAGTGGTTCCACCGGAAATTCAACCGGAACGTGATCGTCCTGGTCGACGAGGAGGTGCCGGACGACGAGAACTTCCGCTGGCTGACCCTGGACGCCATCGCCGCCCTGCTGCACCACGACAACCTCGTCAACATGGACAGCCGCACGGTACTCTCCTGCCTCCCCCTGACGCTCGAAGGGGCCGGTGACCCGGCTCCCGTGCGCAGCGTCGAGGACTGGCTGGCCGCCGAGCGGGCCCGCCTTCCGCGGCGGGTGCGGCGCATCGCTCTGCGCGACACCGAGGGGTGGGTGCGGACGGCGGACTCGATCCGCCGGGTGCCGGACCGCGGCTTCCGGGTCGTCGCGGTCGCCGTCGAGGCGGGCAACCGCGAAGTGACACAGTGGACGCAGCCGCTGTTCGAACCCCTGCTGCCGGGCCTGAACGCCTTTGTGACCCGGCGGTTCTCCGGAGTGCCCCATCTGCTGGTCAGGATCGGCGCCGAGATCGGACTCGCACAGGGCGCGGAACTCGCCCCGACGGTGCAGTGCGTCCCCGAGTACCACCGTGGCCGGCCGCCGGGGCGGCGTCCCGCGTTCCTCACCACCGTCGAGACCGCACCGCCGGGCCGCATCCGTTACTCGGCGGTCCATTCCGAGGAGGGGGGCCGGTTCCTGAACGCCGTGAGCCGCTACGCCATCGTCGAGGCCGACGAGACGGTGGCACCCTCCCGACCGCTGTCCGGCTACCGCTGGGTGACACCCGAGCAGCTCTCGGCAGTCGCACGCCGTGGCGGCCGGGTGAACGTACAAGCCCGCACCCTGCTCTCGGTGTTGAGCACCGGAGCCGTCCGGCTCTGAGTTTTCCGCGGGGCGCATTCTGCGAGAAGTCCGCGAGCACGCTGGGGTGCCACCGTGGTCCCATGCGCGAACGGTCCGGCCGGGAAACCGGCACCGCCCCCTTCCGCCACGGAGAGGGAGCGACCTTCGGGAGTCCTGCGCCCGGACCGGCCGGAACGACGATGGAGGAGAGCTGTGCCGATGGGGGCTCTGAACGTCACCGCGCGACCCGACCTGGCCGGCCCGGTCACCGAGGCGGGAAGCACACTGCTCGCCCTGGTCGGCGAGCAGACACCGGCGCTCCGCGCCGACGCCGACGAGCGGGACCGCACCGGGACGTTCCCGGACAAGGTCTTCGAGAACTTCGGAATCAGCGGGGTGCTCGGCGGCACGGTCCCCGCGGAGCTGGGCGGGCTCGGTGTCAGCTCCCTCCACGACATCGCCCTGGTGCTGGAGGAGGTGGCACGGGCCGACGCGTCCGCCGCGCTCGCCCTGCACGTCCAGTTCAGCCGGGGCATGACCCTGACGTACGAGTGGAGACACGGCAAACCCGAGGCCGCGGCGCTCGCGGAGAGGGTGCTGCGGGCCATGGCGACCGGCGCCGCGCGGGTCTGCGGCGCGGTCAAGGACCACCCGAGCGCGGTGACCCGGCTGGAGCCGGACGGCAGCGGGGGCTGGCTGCTGACCGGGCGGAAGACCCTGGTGAGCATGGCACCGGTGGGCACCCACTTCTTCGCCTACGCCTTGGTCGAGTCGGAGGGCCGTACCTGCCTCGCGGCTCCGCTCATCGCCCGCGGCACCCCCGGTCTGACCGTCCTCGACACCTGGGACGGCCTCGGGATGCGCTCCTCGGGAACCTGGGACATCCGCTTCGACCGGTGCCGCGTCCCGGACGCCGACGTACTGGTGCGGGGCCCGGTCGGGGAGCGCGGGGACGCGGCGCTCGCGGGCCAGACCGTCAGCTCGATCACCATGCTCGGCATCTATCTCGGTATCGCTCGCGCGGCCCGCGACGCCGCCGTGGAGTGGCAGCGGGGACGGGCCGGCGCGCCCGGCGCGGTTCGCGTGCTCGTCGCCGACGTCGAGGCACGCCTGTACGCCGCGCGTGCGACCACCGCCGCGGCGCTGGCCGAGGCCGACGCGCTGACCGCCGAGACTCCCGATCCGGCCGTGCGCGGTCCGCGGATGATGACCCCGTTCCAGTGCGCGAAGCTGATGCTCAACCGGCTCGCGCTCGACATCGTCAACGACTGCCTCACGATCGTGGGGGGAGCCTCCTACGCCGGGGTGTCGAGCCTGTCGCGGCTCTACCGGGACGTCCGGGCCGGGTGGTTCATGCAGCCCTACACCTACCCCGACGCCGTCGACTACCTCAGCGCGCGGGCCCTGCGCATCGACCACGACGACGACTACATGAGCACGCGAGCCGCCCGCTTCGCCGGGCGCGGTTGACTCGCGGAGGAGCATGCCGATGACAACGCGGGTGTGGGACTACCTTCCCGAATACGAGAACGAGCGTGAGGACCTGCTCGACGCGGTGGAGACCGTGTTCGGCTCCGGGCAGCTGGTGCTGGGCGCGAGCGTCGCCGGGTTCGAGGCGGAGTTCGCCGGCCGGCACGGACTGGACCACTGCGTCGGGGTCGACAACGGCACGAACGCCGTCGCGCTCGGGCTCGAAGCGCTCGGAGTAGGGCCGGGCGACGAGGTCGTCACGGTCTCCAACACGGCTGCCCCGACCGTGGTCGCGATCGACGCGGTCGGAGCGACCCCCGTCTTCGTCGACGTCCGCGAGGACGACTTCCTGATGGACACCGACCGGGTCGAGGCGGCCGTCACCGACCGCACCAGGGCGATCGTTCCCGTGCACCTCTACGGCCAGTGCGTCGACATGGACCCGGTGCTGAGCGTGGCCCGCGCCCACGACCTGACCGTACTGGAGGACTGCGCGCAGGCGCACGGGGCCCGGTACCACGGGCGGACGGCCGGGACCATGGGCGCCGCCGCCGCCTTCTCGTTCTACCCGACCAAGGTGCTGGGGGCCTATGGCGACGGCGGTGCGGTGATCACCGACTCCGCGGAGACCGACCGGGCGCTGCGGCGCCTGCGTTACTACGGCATGGACGACGCGTACTACGTGGTCAGCACCCCGGGCCACAACAGCCGCCTCGACGAGGTCCAGGCGGAGATCCTGCGCCGCAAACTGACCCGTCTGGACGCGTACATCGAGGGCCGTCGGCGCGTGGCCCGCCGCTACGAGGAGGCGCTCCGCGACATCGCCGCGGACGGTGGCCTGACACTGCCCCGGACCCGGCCCGGCAACGAGCACGTGTACTACCTCTACGTGGTGCGCCATCCGCGGCGCGACCTCATCCTCGAAGAGCTGCGCCGACGCGACATCTCTTTGAACGTCAGCTACCCGTGGCCCGTCCACACCATGGAGGGGTTCCGTCATCTGGGCCAGAGCGAGGGCTCCCTGCCCGTCACCGAGCGGCTCGCGGCCGAGATCTTCTCGCTCCCGATGTACCCCTCCCTGCCCAAGGACCGCCAGGACCACGTGATCGAGTCCCTGCGCGAGGTACTGGCGAAGCTCTGACCACCGGTTGACACCCGCGTTCTTCTTTCCCTGCCCACGATGATGGTGGAGGCCCGACCATGACTGACCAGGCCCTTCCGGCCGCGCCGAGCACGTGCCGGATCTGCGGTGCGGCGACCGAGGAGTTCCTCGACCTCGGCCGCCAGCCCCTGTCCGACGCCTTTTCCGAGGAACCACCGGTCGCCGAGTTCTTCTACGACCTCCGCGTCGCCCGCTGCACCGCGTGCACCATGGTGCAGCTCGTCGAGGAGGTGCCCAGGGAGGCCATGTTCCACGAGGACTACCCCTACTACTCCTCCGGTTCGGCCGTCATGCGCGAGCACTTCGCCCGCACCGCCGCCGAGTTCCTTGAGGGAGAGCTGGACCGTGAGGACGCGTTCGCCGTCGAGATCGGCTGCAACGACGGGGTGATGCTGCGGCAGATCGGCCGGGCCGGCATCCGCCACCTGGGCTTCGAGCCGTCCCGCAAGGTCGCCGACGTCGCACGCGGACACGGCGTGCGGGTGCGCGGCGACTTCTTCGAGGAGTCGACCGCCGCCGACGTCCGGCGCACGGAGGGGCCCGCGAACGTGATCTACGCGGCCAACACCCTCTGCCACATCCCTTACATGGAGTCCGTGTTCCGCGGCATCGACGCGCTCCTCGCCGAGGACGGCGTGTTCGTCTTCGAGGACCCCTACTTCGGGGACGTCGTCGAGAAGACCTCGTTCGACCAGATCTACGACGAGCACTTCTACCTCTTCACCGTGCGCTCCGTGCGCGCGATGGCCGAGCGCTTCGGCTTTGAACTCGTCGACGTCCGACGGCTCCCCGTCCACGGGGGAGAGGTCAGGTACACGCTCGCGCGGGCCGGCACGCGCCGGCCCACGGCGGCCGTGGGCGAGCTCCTCGACCAGGAGGAGACGCGGCGGCTCACGGCCCCCGACGTCCTGCGCCGGTTCGCCGGCGAGGTGTCGGCGATCCGGAACGATCTGCTCGCCCTACTCACCCGGCTCCGCGACGAGGGGCGTACCGTCGTGGCGTACGGCGCGACGGCCAAGAGCGCGACGGTCGCCAACTACTGCGGGCTCGGACCGGATCTCGTCTCCTTCGTCTGCGACACCACACCGGCCAAGCAGGGCCGCCTCACACCCGGCACCCACATCCCGGTCCGCGCCGCCGAGGCGTTCTCCGACCCGTACCCGGACTACGCACTGCTGTTCGCCTGGAACCACGCGGACGAGATCATCGCCAAGGAGACCGACTTCCGCGAGTCCGGCGGCCACTGGATCCGCTACGTCCCCGACGTACGCGTCGACTGACCCGGCGAAGGCGCCCGGCCGGAAACGCGTCCGGCCGGGCCGTGGCGAGAGGAGAGTGCTGTGGACGCCCGGAAGATGACGATCGAGGGCGCGGTGGAGTTCACCCCGGCCGTCTTCCCCGACGACCGGGGAGACTTTCTGTCCAGCTACCAGGAGTCGGACTTCCGCACGGCGATGGGGAATCCACTCTTTCCCGTCGGCCAGGCCAGCTTCAGCCGCTCGCGGAGCGGAGTCATGCGCGGCGTGCACTACACGGCGACCCCGCCCGGGTGCGAGAAGTACGTGACGTGCCCCCGAGGCAGCGCACTGGACGTCGTCGTCGACCTGCGGGTCGGCTCACCGACCTTCGGGACGTGGGACTCGGTCGTGCTCGACCAGGAGACCCACCGCGCCGTGTACCTGCCCCAGGGCGTGGGGCACCTCTTCCTCGCGCTGGAGGACGACACGGTTATGTCGTATCTGCTCTCCCGCGAGTACGTCCCCGAGAACGAGCGGGCGATCTCCCCCTTCGATCCCCGGCTGGCCCTGCCCGTACCCGGCCCGTCCGAGGTGGTGATCTCGCAGCGCGACCGCGAGGCGCCGCTGCTCGCCGAGGCGCTGAGCGCGGGGCTGTTGCCCGGCACGACCGCGCGCACGGCCCCGCGGGGAGCCGCCGGGCCCGCGAAGCGCGGCTAAGGGCTGTCCCGCAATTCCCGGCGGGCGCATGACGACAGCTACGGCACCTCGCCGCGTTGTCGGAACATCCCCATACATCCAGTATGCGGACGTCCCTCCGCCTTGCGATGCACCGCATCTGACGCCGCGCGCTGATCCGCCGGGAATTGCGGGACAGCCCTTAGACTCTTCGCGGCGGGCCGCGCATGCGCGGCCCGGGTCCGGACGGCAGTGGAGGAAAGAGCGTGTCCGCGCAGTACGGCGAGGTGGACGAGGACCTGCTGCGTGAGCTGGCCCCCCAGGTGCTCGGGGCGCTCATCCGGCGGTACGGCGTCTTCGACACCTGCGAGGACGCCGTCCAGGAGGCCCTGCTCTCCGCCTCGCTCCAGTGGCCGGTCGAGGGGCGGCCGGACCATCCCCGCGGCTGGCTGTACACCGTCGCCTCCCGCCATCTGGTGGACCAGGTACGCGCCGACCACGCCCGGCGCCGCCGTGAGGACCACGTCGCCCTGGCTGTCCCGGCGGCGGAACTGTCCAGCCCCGGAGTCGACAGTGAGCCCCACGCCGACCGGGACGACTCCCTCAAGCTGCTCTTCCTGTGCTGCCACCCGCGGCTCTCCGCCTCCAGCCGGATCGCGCTTACGCTGCGCGCCGTCGGTGGCCTGACCACCGCGCAGATCGCCGCCGCCTACCTGGTTCCGGAAGCGACGATGGCCCAGCGCATCAGCCGGGCCAAGCAGACCATCAGGAAGACCGGCACGACCTTCCACATGCCGGCGGCCGCCGACCGGGCCGAGCGAGTGCGAGCGGTGCTGCACGTGCTGTACCTGATCTTCAACGAGGGATACACGACGACGGACGGCACCGCCCTGACCGCGCCGGTGCTGTCGGGCGAGGCGATCCGGCTCACCCGGCTGCTGCACCGGCTGCTGCCCTCCGACGCCGAGGTCACCGGTCTGCTGGCGCTCATGCTGCTGACCGACGCGCGGCGCGGTGCGCGGGTGGGCGCCGACGGCGGTCTGGTGCCGCTCGCGGAGCAGGACCGCAGCCGGTGGGACCGCGAGCTGATCGCCCAGGGCATCGCCCTGATCAGTGAGGCGCTGCCCCGGGGGCGCGTCGGGCCGTACCAGCTCCAGGCGGCGATCGCCGCGGTCCACGACGAGGCCGAGCAGGTCGGCTCCACCGACTGGCCCCAGATCCTCGCCCTGTACGAACTCCTCGAACAGGCAGCTCCGAACCCCGTGGTCACCCTCAACCGCGCGGTCGCCCTCGCCATGGTGCACGGCCCGAGAGCCGGGCTCGACCTGCTCGCCACCCTGCAGTCCGACCACCGCATGGCCCACCACCACCGGCTGCCGGCCACCCGGGCGCACCTCCTGGAGTTGCTCGGGGAGCACCGGGCGGCGGCGGACTGCTATCGCGACGCCGCCCGGCGCACCACGAGCGCACCGGAGCGGCGCCATCTCCTCTCCCGTGCGACGCGCCTGGAGGCGCGGGGCGGCTAGGTGCGAGCGTGCGTGCCAGGCGTCGCCGAGCAGGCGGGACTTTCGAAACACGCCCTAGAGGTACTGCGTGTTGGGCGCCAGGCCGCACAGTATGCGGCCGTAGAGCTCCAGGTTGGTGTTCGGGTGCATGATGGCGTGCAGGTTCAGCGTCTGGACATCGCGCTCGATGCGCTGGATGGGCACGTCGGTGTAGATCGACGAGGCACCGCTCGCCGTGTTCAGGACGTCGACGGCCTCCTTCGACCGCTGACACGCCGCGCCCGTGTCGAGCCGGACGCGGGCGCGTTCCTCCAGCGTCCACGGCTCGCCGGACGCGTTCTTGGCGTCCACGAGGTCGGCGATGCGGTACACGTGGAACTCGGTCTCGTCGATCTTGACCGACGCCTCGGCGACCTGGAGGTGGGTCAGCGGGGCCTCACGCTGGTCGGTGTACTCGGTGTACGTGATCTTCCGGCCGGGCAGCCGCTCGAAGAAGACGTCCCTGGCTCCCTTGGCCAGCCCCAGCGCGGTCGCGCTGACCGTGGCGCACGCCGTCGGCATGATCGGCGCCCGGTGGATGAGGGCGTCGGCATTACTGCCGTGCCCGCTGTGTCCCTGGATCAGGCCGCCCAGCGGGATGTACCAGCCGTCCGGCACGAAGACGTCCTGGGCGACCGTACTGACACTGCCCGAACCGCGCAGTCCGGCGGTGTGCCAGTCGTCGACGATCTCCAGCGAGGCCAGCGGGATGAGCGTCATGATCGGCTGGTGGCTGCCGTCCGGCATGGCGAGCACCGCCGCGTTGGTGTTCCACTTGCTGTGCTTCGCCCCGCTGTTGAACCCCCACCTGCCGTTGACGACGATGCCGCCCTCCGCCGGCACCGCCATGGCCGTGGGACTGATGATGCCGCTCACCAGGTCGTCCGGTGATGTGAACACCTCGTCCTGCACCGCGTCGGGGAAGAGTCCGGCGACCCATGCGCTGATGGACCACACACCGGCGGTCCACGAGGCGGACCCGTCGCCCCTGGCCAGTTCCGCGAGCACCTCGACCTGCGTCCTCATGTCGGACTCGTAACCGCCGAACCGGGCGGGAAGCCGGGTGCGCAACAGGCCGGCCTCGGCCATCGCCCTGACGGTGTCCTCGTGCAACGCGCGGTTCTCTTCGGCCCAGGGTGCCTTCTCGCGGAGCAGAGGCACCAACTTCGTCGCGCGGGCGACGAGGTCGGCGCGGTTCGGCGCTTGCGCGAGTTCAGTCGTGTCCACAGGTTCTCCTTGACATATCGATGGCGGGAGCCCGGTGCGCGGGCGGTGACCGGAGCCCGGTGTTCACCGTCGCAGGGCACCGGTGTGCGGGACATCTCCAGGATTGCGGGGTCCGGGGAAGCGGGGGAGTGCGGCCCGGTGCGTGCCGGCCCCGCACGCGGCGGACGACGATCGCCGCGTGCGGGATGCCGGCCGGAGACGGCCTCCCCGCTCAGGTCATCGGGCCGGGAGCGCGATGGACATGGGGTGGCGGAAGACGTTGCGCGGGTCGTACTGCTTCTTCACGCGCTGCAGACGCGGGTAGTTGCCCCGGTAGTAGAGCGTGGTCCACGGAACGCCCGAGGTGTTCCACCGCGTGTCCAGCAGATCGACGTCGGGGTAGTTGATGTAGCTGCCGGCGTTGCGCTGGTCGGGCACCGGGACCCCGCCGGTCTCGGCGTAGACGTCGCGGTAGAAGTCGCGCACCCATGTGAGGTGCCGGGCGCCGTCCTCCCCGTCCGCCCAGTTGCCCGTGCTGTAGACGGCCTTGAGGATGGCGTCGCGCTGGGCGGTGGCCGTGGCGTCCGGGGCCGGCGCGTTGACCTGTCCGCCGAACCCGGAGATGCCGAGGTTTGCCGCCGGATTGTCGTACGTCCGGTCCTCCAGGTAGCGCCAGATCGTCGCGATCTGCCGGTCGGAGTAACCGCTGCGCAGGTCACCGGCCTTGTGCTTGTAGCGGCCCGTGGCCTCCAGCGGCCAGTTCTGCGGTGTCATCCAGGGGATGACCTGCTCCGTGTCGATGACGGGCGTGACACCGACACCGGCGGCGATCGCGTCCACATGGGCGTTGAGCCGCCTGCTCGCGTCCGGCAACGCGTCGTCGATGACCGCCACCATGCCCAGAACACCGGCCGAGCGGTGGTTGGCGAGGAGCACGCCCCAGATGTCGGTGCTGGGTGTGCCGGGCTCGCTGTTCCGCTCGTACCACGTGCAGTAGTTGCGCAGCATGGTGCTGAAGGCGGCTTCGGTCATGGACTCCCACGGCCACATGATCGTCCGGCGGCGCCCGTTGCCCGGTGCCTTGGGCAGCAAGGTGGTGGGGTCGCTCGACGTCACGCCCGGTGTACGGAGCCAGAACCGGGTGATGACGCCGAGATTGCCGCCCCCGCCGCCGGCGTGCGCCCACCACAGGTCCCGGTGGGGATCGCCCTCGTCCCGGGTGGCCACCACGGCACGGGCCTTGCCCCTGGCATCGACGACCACGACCTCCACCGCGTAGAGGTGGTCGGAGACGAGGCCGTGCCGGCGTGACAGGTGCCCGTAGCCGCCGCCGGTGATGTGCCCGCCGGCCGCCACGTCCAGACAGGCGCCGCCGGGTATCGTCACGCCCCAGTTCTTGAACAGGGTGCGGTAGACGTGTCCGAGGGTCGCGCCCGGCTCCACCACGAAGGCCCGTCGTTCGGGGTCGTGGCGGACGGCGTCGAACTGGCTCATGTCCAGCAGCACTTGTACGTCCGGGGAGGCGGTGAAGCCCTCGAAGCAGTGTCCGCCGCTGCGCACCGCGATGCGTTTGCCCGCCGTCACGGCCTCCTCCACGGCGGCGATGACCTGTTCCGTCGTGCTCACCACGCGGACGGATTCGGGCTGTCCGACGAACCGCTGGTTGTGCCCGCCGGTGAGGCTGTTGTAGCGGGAGTCGCCCGCCTTGACCGTGACTGCCCGGAAGGGCTGAGGGCAACCGGCCGGGTTCTTCCACGCGGTATCCGGCCCCGGCCGTGCGGAAGCCGGCGAAGCGACCCCCGTTGCCAGGGCCCCGCCGCTGATCATGGCCGCCGTCAGAAAGCCACGGCGTTTCATCGAGCTCAACTTGCTACCTCCACGATGGGTCTGCCTTGCTCTGTCGCGCGGTGCGGGGGGGCGCTGCGCCCTCGCCGTCACCGCAGTGAACGGGCGAACGCCCGCACGTCCTGGACGAAGGGCCCGGGCTGCTCCATGGCGGCGAAGTGGCCGCCGCGGTCGAACTCGGTCCACCTCGTGAGGGTGGGGAGGAGGCGCTCGGCGAAACTGCGCACGGGCCGCACCGCGTCGAAGGGGAAGGACGCGACCGCGACCGGCACGGTCAGCGGCCAGGGGCCTCCCCAGGTCCGCACGAAGTCCTCGGGGGTGTGAGTGGACTCGTAGTAGAGCTGGGCACTGGGTCCGGCCGTGGCGGTGAGCCAGTAGATCATGACGTTGGTCAGGATCCGGTCCCGGTCGATCGTCTCGTCGGTCAACTGCTTCGGATCGGACCACTCGGTGAACTTCTCGACGATCCAGGCGAGTTGGCCGACCGGTGAGTCGGTGAGGCCGTAGCTCAGCGTCTGGGGCCTGGTGGACTGGATCTTCTGCCAGCCAGCGGCGTCCTGGTCGAACCGGACGGCGAAGTCGAGCCGCGCGCGGTCCGCCTCGTCCAGCTCCGCCAGCGCGGCCGGATCGTCCGGCGGGAAGGTCACCAGCATGTTCAGGTGCACACCGGCGACGTGCTCGGGGTCGGCGAGCGCCAGCCGCAGGGAGATGGGCATGCCCCAGTCGCCGCCCTGCGCCACGTACCGGTCATAGCCGAGTTCGCGCATCAACTCCGCCCACGCCGCGGCGACCCGGGACACGTCCCAGCCGGTCGCACCGGTGGGGCCGGAGAACCCGTACCCCGGGATGGAGGGCACCACCACGTGGAACGCGTCGCGCGGGTCCCCGCCGTGCGCGCGCGGGTCGGTGAGCACCTCGATGAGCTCGGTGAACTCGGCGAACGAGCCGGGCCAGCCGTGGGTCAGGATCAGCGGTGTCGCGTCCGGTTCGGGCGAACGCACGTGCAGCAGATGGATCCGCGCCCCGTCGATCTCGGTGAGGAACTGCGGGAAACGGTTCAGCCGCGCCTCGGCGGTGCGCCAGTCGTAGTCGTTCAGCCAGTACGCGGCGAGTTCCTTGAGGTGGGCCAGGGGGACACCCCTCTCCCAGCCGACTCCGGGCAGCTCGGCCGGCCAGCGTGTCGCGGCCAGTCTGCGGTGCAGGTCGTCGAGGTCCTGCTGGGGAATGTCGATGCGGAAGGGGCGCACGGTCACCTCTGTCGGTCGTCCGGGGCTGAGTTCTGTCCTACGGGGTCAGGCGCTCCTCTCCGGATCCGGGGCCTCGCGGCCCGGCGCGGTGCGGGGCGGCCTGCGGGCCGCGTTTCGCAGCACCCGCAGCACGGTGGCCGGACGCATCAGCGACTGCGGCGGCTCGATGAGCCCCGCCACCCGCATGAGCGCGTTGGTGAGGGCGGGGTCGTGGACCGCGGCCTTCTGGACCCGGGTGACATAGGCGTTGGCCAGCCGGACCCGGGCCGGACGCGGCGCCTTGACCCCCGCGTAACCGAGGTCGGCGCCCGCCGAGAAGTCCCAGGGGGAATCGATCTCGCGGGAGATGTCCCGGAGGAAGGGAAGCGGTTCCGGTGCGTGTCCCGCTCGCAGGTGCCGCGCCAGCACGAGGGACTGCAGGGCCGCGACGGTCATGCCCTGGGCGTAGACCGGATTGAAGCTGCACACCGCGTCCCCCATCACCAGCAGTCGCTCGGGGAAGCGGTCCAGCCGTTCGTAGTGCCGCCTCCGGCTTGCCGGGAAGCGGTGTGTGACCGGGGCGTCGAGGGCTTCCGCGTCCCGTACGGCCTCGTGGATGTCCGGGACAGGCAGCGACCGGGTGAAGCGGTCGAACTCCTCGGGATCGGTCGGCGGGTGGTCGCCGAGGACCCCCGTCAGGGAGAGCTCGACGCGGTGGCCCTCACCCGGTGTGCGGTAGAAGAAGGCCCCGCGCGGATGCGAGGGGGTCGCCGCCGGAATGATCGCCAGATCGCTCCCGAAGGGATCCGACGGCAGCCGGTAGTGCCGGGTCGTGTAGGCCAGGTCGATCTTGACCTGTTCCTCCTCGGGCCGCCGGTAGCCGAATTCGTCCAGCCATGCGGGGGTGCGCGAACCCCGGCCCGTGGTGTCGACCACCAGGTCGGCGGCGAGCTCCCGCTGCTCGGCGTCCTCGGCCGTCGGCCGTACCCGGACCCCGGTGACGCGCCGCCGGTCGGAGCTCGTGACCAGCCCCAGCACGTCGTGCTCCTCCAGGAACGTGATGTTGGTGAGCGCCTGGACCCGGAGGCGCAGGTGGTACTCCAGTACGGGCCGGGTGGCGGGCACCGAGACCAGCCCGGTGCGGGCGGGCCGCAGCAGCCGGCCGTTGAAGTACCAGCGGATGTCGCCGCTGAAGTCCCCCGGCCTGATCCCCGCCGCGACCAGCTCCTCCGTGAGGCCCGGGAACAAGGACTCGAGTATCTGGTGGCCCCGTGCGACCAGTCCGTGAGCGTGCCTGCCGTGCGGCACTCCGCGGCGCGGCCCCCGGACGCCGGTGAGCCGGTCGCGGTCCACGACGACGACCTCGGTGTAGTGACGGGCGAGAGCCCGGGCGGCCAGCAGCCCCGCGATGCTCCCGCCCAGCACCACCACTCGATCCCCGATGCGCTCACTCATCGCGATCCCCTCTCTGCAGCCCACCGGTTGATCTCCCAGCGCATCCTGGTGTGCTCCGCCGGGCGCCGCTTCTTCTGGATTGCGCTGCTGGGAAGAAACTCTCCTCACTCAACCTCCTTGCGAGCAGGGGAACTTCGGATTTCGGATCGAGTCGGGCGCGGGCCGCGCAGAGCAACCTGAAAGATGCCGGGCGTCGACACGGGTGTGACGCTGGCGCCCATTGAAGCTCGCCGGACGGAAGGACCTCCATGGCTCAGCAGACCGAACCGGCCGACATCACCCTGCCCTCCCCGAACCGGAAGGAAGGGCCCGCGCGTGAGCAGGACCCGTCGCGACCGGGCAGGGCCTGGTGGCGCCGACCCTGGCCCCTTCTGCTGGCTCTGCTCGTCACGCTGTTCCTCGTCGACGAACTGACGGCCTACCTGGGCCTGGACTCGTCGGAGGCACGGATCACGCTGAACGAGGACGTGCCGCTGCACTACCCGCTGCTCGTCGCGCACATCGGCTTCGGCACCATCGCCCTGGTCACCGTGGTTCTCCAGGTCTGGCCGCAGCTGCGCCGCAACCATCCGCGGATCCACCGGGCCAGCGGCCGCCTCTACGTGTTCGCCGGAGCGCTGCCCAGTGCCGTACTGGCTCTGGCGATCATGCCGCTGATGCCCGCGTGGCAGGGCACCATCGGCGCCGCGGTCCACGCGCTCCTGTGGATCGGCACCACCACCTTGGGGTACCGCGCGGCGCGCAAGCGGCAGTACGACGACCATCGGCGCTGGATGCTGTACAGCTTCGCCCTCGCGACGGGCGTGCTGTGGGGACGGGCCATGGTCAACGTCATGACCTACGCCGAGCTGAACATCGACGTGGGCTACCTGTTCGAGGTGGCGCGCTGGCTCGGCTGGATGGTCAACCTCATGCTCGTCCAGTGGTGGCTGGACCGCAGACCGAACCGGCCCACAGCCACGCCTGTCTGACGGCCGCCCGCGCCCGAACGGGCCGGTCACGCCCGTCCGACGGCCTCGTCACCGCCCGCCTCACCGATCAGCCGACCCCTGGAGATGGTTGTGGAAAGCCGTTGCCCGGTTGTCATCGACCGCACGGGCCAGAACATCCACGCGGAAGCCGACCGCCTGCGCGAGCAGGGACCCGTCGCCCGGGTGGAACTCCCCGGCGGCGTACAGGCCTGGTCCGTCACCGGTTACGACGTAGCCCTGAGCGTCCTCGGCGACCAGCGGTTCTCCAAGGACCCGCGCAAACACTGGACCGCGTACGCCAACGGTGAGATCGGGGACGACTTCCCGCTCATCGGCTGGGTCCTCATGGACAACCTGACCACCGCGCACGGCAGCGACCACAGCCGACTGCGCAGGCTCACCGCGAAAGCGTTCACCCCGCGCCGGGTCACCGCCATGCGCTCCGCCATCGAACAGGCCTGTGCCGAACTGCTGGACGAGCTGGCCGAGAGCGGCCCCGGCGAGAAGGTCGACCTCAAAGCGCGCTTCGCGCACCCCCTTCCGGCGCGCGTCATCTGCGATCTGGTGGGCGTGGCGCCTCGGGACCGTGCCGCCATGCTGCGCGGCGGCGAAGTCAACGTCGACACCACCACCTCGCCCGAGGACGCCGCGGCCAACGTCGAACGATGGCACCAGGAGATGCACGAGTTCGTCGAGAGCAAACGCAGGACGCCCGGCGACGACCTGACGAGCGACCTCATCGCGGCCCAGGAGGAGGACGGCTCCCGGCTGAGTCCGTCCGAGCTCGTCGGCACCCTGCACCTCATGCTCGCCACCGGCACCGAACCGGTCATGAACCTCATCGCCAACGCCGTCCACCTGATGCTCACCCACCCCGAGCAGCGCGCCGAGCTCCAAGCCGGCCGGATCGGCTGGGACGACATCATCGAGGAGACGCTGCGGGCCGAAGCCCCGGTCGCCCACCTGCCGTTCCGCTTCCCCACCGAGGACGTCGAGATCGGCGGGGTCACCATCCCCCGGGGCGACCCCGTCCTGATGGCCTTCGCCGCCGCCGGACGCGACCCCGTCGTGCACGGCCCGAGCGCCGGCCGGTTCGACCCGTCCAGGGCCGACAAGGCCCACCTGGCCTTCGGCCACGGCATCTACCGCTGCATCGGTATGCCCTTGGCCCGGGAAGAGGCCAGGATCGTGCTCCCCGCGCTCTTCGCCCGCTTCCCCGACCTCGATCTGGCCGTGGCCCCCGAGGACATCGAGCCGCAGGGCAGCTTCATCATGAACGGGCTGCGCACTCTCCCCGTACGGCTGAGGCCCGAGGGGGCGGGCCGATGAGGGCCGCAGTCGTCCCCGCGGTCAACGCCCGCTGGGAGATCCAGGAGGTTCCGACGCCCCGGCCGGGCCCCGGCGAGGTGCTCGTCAAGGTGCACGCCTGCGGACTGTGCCACAACGACCTCTGGACCGCTCAGGGCGTCTTCCCCTTCCCGTCGTGCGAGCCTGCGATCACGGGACACGAGGCGGCGGGGGAGGTCGTCGAACTGGGGCCGGGCACCACCACCCGCAACGTGGGCGACCGGGTCGGCACCACCTGGGTCCAGGCCACCTGCGGCCAGTGCGCCTACTGCCGCCGCAACCTGCCGCTGACCGGCCAGTCCGCCATGTCCTGCGCGGCGCCGGTGATGACCGGCCTGACCGTACAGGGCGGTCACGCCGAGTACCTCTGCGTAGCCGCCGCGAGCACCGTGCTGCTTCCCGACGGGATCGACTACGCGACGGCCGCGCCCGTCCTCTGCGCGGGCTACACCGCCTGGAGCGCCCTGCGGGTGAGCGAACCGCAGCCGCACGAGCGGATCGCCGTCCTCGGCATCGGGGGCCTCGGGCACCTGGCCGTGCAGTACTCCCGGGCCTGCGGGTACGAGACCGTCGCCATCACCCGCTCCGCCGACAAGCACGAGGTCTCCGCGAGACTCGGGGCCGACCTCGTGGTCCGTGACGGGGAGGAGCTGCGCGAGGCCGGCGGCGCCGACGTCGTCCTGGTGACCGGCACGTCCTACGAGGCGGCGACGGACGCGCTCCAGGGCCTGCGGGTCGGCGGCCGGATCGTGCTCGCCACCATCGACCCGACGGGTTCGTTCACCATCGATCCCGCCACCCCGTTCTGGGCGCGGGGCCAGCGCGTGCTGGGCGCCACCCACCACGGGCTGCGCTATCTGACCGAGGCGCTCGACCTGGTCGCGGAGGGCGCGGTGACCCCGATGACCGAGGTCTTCCCGATGGAAGCGGTCGCGGACGCCGTCGACAAGGTGGAGAAGGGCGAGGTCCGCTTCCGTGCCGTCGTGACCTACTGACCCGCGTCAGGGCGGGGCGGTGCGACGTGCCCGAAGGGCCGCCCCGCCCGGGCGGGCCCTCAGCCGAGCGGCCGGACCTCGACACCGGACAACCGGGCGTCAGGGATACGGGCGGCGATCTCCAACGCCCGTTCCACGTTCACGCAGTCGACGATGTCGTAGCCCGCCATGTGCTCCTTGACCTCGGCGAAGGGACCGTCGGTGGTGAGCGCGGCACCGTCGCGCACCCGAACGGTCCTGCTCTGCGAGGGCGCGGCCAGAACCGAGCCGCCGACCCACTCACCGGACTCGACGAGCTCCTCGATCAGAGCCGCGTGCTCGGGCCCGAGCGCCGCACGCTCCTCGTCGGACAACGCCTCCCACACCGCGGGGTTGCTGTAGATCAGGAGCATGTACTTCATGGCGCGTTCTCTCCTCGTACTCGAAGCCCGGACGGACCGGGCGCGCCGGTCGTCCGCCAGGGGGCCGGCCCGCACGCGCGGACGCTCCGCACCGCGAGATGCTACACGCGGGCCGTCGGCGAGGGTGTTCGCCGCATGCGTGGGTGGCCTGCCGCCGGGCCCGGAAAACGAGGCCGATCAATCGCCGCGAGATGTGTAGAGATCCGCGGGTCCGCTCCGACTCATGGACGAGGGCGCACGCACAGCGGCCGCCGGCCGCTCGACCACGGAGGACACACATGGATACGCGGACCCCAACCGGAACACCGCCACGGGCGGGTCGGCGGGAGTGGATCGGGCTGGCCGTGCTGGCACTGCCCACCCTGCTGCTGGCCCTCGACCTCAGCGTGCTGTACCTGGCGCTGCCGAGCATCGGCGCCGACCTCGGGGCCAGCAGTACCCAGCTGCTGTGGATCACCGACGTGTACGGGTTCATGACCGCCGGGTTCCTGGTCACCATGGGCACCCTGGGGGACCGGATCGGCCGCCGCAAGCTGCTGCTCTACGGCGCCGCGGCGTTCGGCGTGGCCTCGGCGGTGGCCGCCTTCTCCACCAGCCCCGGCATGCTGATCGGCGCCCGGGCAGCCATGGGCATCGCGGGCGCGACGCTGATGCCCTCGACGCTGGCGCTGATCAGCAACATGTTCCGCGACCCGAAGCAGCGGGGCATGGCCATCGGCGTCTGGATGAGCTGCTTCATGGGCGGAGCCGCCGCAGGTCCCGTGATCGGAGGCGCACTGCTGGAGCGCTTCTGGTGGGGCTCGGTACTCCTGGTCGGCGTGCCGGTGATGGTGCTGCTGCTGGTGGCAGCGCCGCTGATGCTGCCGGAGTACCGCGGTGGCGGCGGCCGACTCGACCTGGTCAGCGTCGCCGTCTCCCTGGCCGCGCTGCTGCCCGTGATCTACGGCATGAAGGAACTGGCGCGGGGCGGCCCGTGGTTCGTCCCCGGACTGTTCATCGTGGTCGGCGTGGCTTTCGGCGTGCTCTTCGTACGGCGGCAGCGACGGCTGGAAAGCCCTCTGCTCGACGTACGGCTCTTCGGCAACCTGGCCTTCAGCTCGTCGCTGGTCACCCTGATGTTCGGAGTCGCCACCCAGGGCGGGATCATGCTCCTGGTCACGCAGTACCTCCAGAGCGTGGAAGGGCTGTCGCCGCTGCGGGCGGGGCTGTGGCTGGTCCCCTCCTCCCTGGCGATGGTGGCCGGCAGCCTGCTGGCCCCGTCCCTCGCACAGCGGAGCAGCCCTCGGCTCGTCATCGCGGGCGGGATGACTCTCGCCTCGGCCGGCTTCCTCGTCCTCGCCCTGCTCGACATCTCGGACGGACTCGGCATGCTGGTGGCCGGGATCGTACCGGTCTTCCTGGGCGTCGGACTCATGGGCGCCGTCTGCCAGGATCTGATCGTCGGCACGGTCCGGCCCGAGAAGGCGGGATCGGCGGCGTCCCTCTCGCAGACCAGCGGCGACTTCGGCATCGCGTTCGGCGTCGCGACGCTGGGCAGTGTCGGCGCCGCCGTGTACGGCAGCCGGATGTCCGGCCTCGACTTGTCAGAGGTGCCCGCCGGGGCCCGGGAGGCATCCCGCGAGACCATCGGGGACGCTTTGGCGGCCGCCGCGCGACTGGACGGTTCCGCCGCCACCGGCCTGATCGCCGACGCTCGCGAGGCCTTCACCGCCGGACTCAACGTCGCCGCCGCGGCTAGCGCCGTCCTTGTCGCCGCGCTCGCCGTCCTCGCGTACACCGCGCTGCGCCCGTCGGCCCAGTCGGCCTCGTCGGAGCAGGTCGCCTCCGAGGGAGAGGCCATGGCCACGGAGCGGTCGGTCGCCGACTGAGGCCGAGGCGGGCGCGAGGACCCGTCCGGCCGCGTTCCGGGCAGCCGGCGGCGGCACGGCACCGTTCCCGGGCTCTCGTTCCCGCTCCCGGCCGTCGCCCCGCGCCCGTGGTACATCGAGAAAGGAACACATCATGACGGAAGCACCCGAGCGACAGTCTCTTCCCCGCGTCGTCTCGCGGCAGGAGTGGCTCGCCGCGCGCCGCGAGTTCCTCGTCAAGGAGAAGGAGTTCACCCGCGCCCGGGACGCGCTGAACGCCCAGCGCCGCGAACTCCCCATGGTGGCGGTGGAGAAGGACTACGTCTTCGAAGGTCCGGACGGCGACGTGGGGCTCCTCGACATGTTCGAGGGCCGTCGCCAGCTCATCGTCCATCACGTCATGTTCGATCCGTCGTGGGACGAGGGCTGTTCGAGCTGCCGTTTCCAGATCCGAGACCTGGGGCATCTGCCGCACCTGCACGAGCGCGGTACCAGCCTGGCGCTGATCTCGCGCGCACCGTACGCCAAGATCCAGCGCTACAAGGAGCGGATGGGGTGGAGCGTTCCCTACTTCTCCTCGTACGGAAGCCACTTCAACTACGACTTCCACGCGACCCTCGACGAGTCGAAGCAGCCGTTGCTGATCAACTTCCGGACCAAGGAGGAACACGAGAAGGCGGTCGGCCCCTGGGACGTGTGGGGCCACGAACTCCCCGCGGTCAGCGTCTTCCTGCGTGAGGGCGACTCCGTCTACCACACCTACTCGTCGTTCTCCCGCGGGCTGGACATCCTGCTCTTCACCCTCAACTACCTCGACCTCACGCCCCTGGGCAGGGACGGCGGCTGAGGCCCACCGGGGCGCCGGGGAAGGCAATCCGGAAGAAGCGAGGGCGTGGATTCCGGCGGTAGCCTCCGTCCGTTGTACGCGGAGCACAGCGGAGCACAGGGAACACAGGGGAACAGGAGGCAGTCCGTGCGCATTCTCTTCGTCGCCGCGCCCTTCAGGTCGCATCTGTACGTGCAGACACCGTTGGCGTGGGCCCTGCGAACGGCCGGACACGACGTGCGCATCGCGGCATCCCCCGATCTGGCGGACGACATCGCCCACTCCGGTCTCACCGGGGTGACGATCGGCCCGCCGGTCAACCTGAGCGCGCACATGGCGGCCTCCGCGCCCGCCCCGGACGAGGCCCCGGCGGCCCCCGCCCCACCGGAGGCGGCCACGGCAGCCGGTCCCGTGCCGCCGCGTGCGAAGTCGCACCAGAGCCAGTACCCCCTGGGCGACCCGGTCGCCGAGATGGCGTCGAACGTCCGGGGATGGCGCGGCATGTTCAACCCTGACGAGGCCTTCCACGACCTCGTACGCTTCGCCCGGCTGTGGCGGCCCGACCTGATCGTCTCGGACACATTCACCTTCACCGGTTCGGTCGCCGCCCGCGTCACCGGCGCTGCCCACGCCCGCATCCTGTTCGGCGCCGACGGCCTCGGACAGCTGCGGAAGGCGTGCCACGAGTTCTGGGCTCACTCCCGCGACGACCCCGCCGCACCTCCCGCTCCCGCCGATCCCCTGCGGGAGTGGCTGGAGCCGATCCTGCGCGGCTACGGGCAGGAGTTCGACGAGAACGCCGTGCTCGGCCAGTGGACCCTCTTCCCCATGCCGCCGTGGATCCACCGGCCGGCCGACGTCTCCTACGTCCCCCTGCGCCACGTGCCGTTCAACGGCCCCTCCACCACTCCGCACTGGGCCTATGAACCCCCCACCCGGCGGCGCGTCTGCATCACCCTCGGCCTCGCCCACCGGGAGGGCGGCTTCGGCCACTCGGCCTCCACCCGTGACCTGCTCGACGCGGTGGCCGACCTCGACATCGAGGTGGTCGCGACCTTCACCCAGGACCAACTGGAGCCGGGACAAAGCATTCCGGACAACGTCCGGGTAGCCGACTTCGTCCCGCTCAACGTGCTGTTGCCGACCTGCTCGGCCCTGGTCCACAGCGGGGGAGCCGGGGCTTTCGCTGCCGCCCTGGAGCACGGCGTGCCGCAGCTCATCGTGCCCACCATGTACTGGAGCGAGAAGTGGTGGGGCCCGGTCGCCATGGCCAACGGGGTGGAGGAGCGGGGCGCCGGCGTCTACGTCGCCGACGCCGACCAGCTCACCGCCAAGGAGCTGCGCCTCCACCTCGTACGGGTGCTCGATGAACCGGAGTTCACCGAGAACGCGGCCAGGCTGCGGACGGAGATGATCGCCATGCCGAGCCCCAACGACATCGTCCCGGTACTGGAGAAACTCACCGCGCAGCACTGGGGCACACCCCGCTGAGCCCCCGGCGCGATCGGTCCCACCGGCGAAGGCCGGCAAGACCCCGCCCGGTCAGCGCCGGGACAGGGCCGTTGCCGGACTCCCTTCCCGGGCGGGGTCCGGAGGAGGCATCAGGTGCCGACGGGCCACGGCCACGAGCAGGACGTAGGCGAGCACCGCCAGGAGGACCGTGACGATCCACGCACGCGATCCGCTCGGGTCGTAGACCCGCCCCGCGTTGCCCACATCCACGGCAGGGGCTGTCTGTCCGGCCTCGAAGGTGTCCCGGCCGCTGCCGTACAGCTTGACGCTCCCGATCTCCACGGTGCCGTCGTCGGACCGGAACGTTCCCGACCACTCGCAGGTGCTGTGCCCGGAGTGCCCCACGCACACCAGACGGGCCGCGGTGAAGGTGCCCCGCGGCCCGTCCGCCGTGGCAGCCCTGGCCGCGTTGCCGAGGTTCGGCACCGTCAGCCAGAACAGCAGGACTCCGGCCAGGAGGAGGAGCAGGGACACGAACCCGGAGGGCCTCCTCCCGCTCACGGCCACGCGGTCAGCCCTTCGGAGCGCAGGAGCACCGTGCGGCGGCGTTGTCCGGCCGGTTCGCACGGGTGTGGAGGTACATCGCGACCACCATGGGGACGGTGACCAGGGTGTTGTAGAAGAGGTGCAGTTCCACCCGGGGGATGAGGAGCTGGATCAGGCTCGTCGGAGCGGCCTTGCCCAGCAGGTTGGCGCCCGCGAGTACCTGGAGCAGAAGCAGCAGGTGCTCCAGGTGGTGCCACACCTGGATGCCGAGCGATACGTTCCACCAGGTGCTGGAGCGCCCGGTGAATCCCGAGCGCAGCAGGAACAGGCCGGCCATCATCACGAGGGCGTAGCCGTAGTGCATCCATTCGGAGGTGACGAGCCAGGGGAACGGCATTCCGAGTACGCCGCGTGCTTCGGGGATGGGCCAGCCCATGACGTAGATCTGGTAGGCCTGCACCAGGTGTTCCGCCCAGTGGGCGACGACGATGAACACGAACAAACGCAGGCCGAGTTGGTGGTGGCGGCTGTTGAGGGAGTCGAGACCGTCCCGCAGCGTGCGCGGTGGCGCTCCCGTGCTGATGGCCATGTCTGAACCTCCGAGGTCGGGAAACTGTGGCTCATGACATCAGGCTCATGCGCGCGAGGGCTTCTTCCGCAGTGCTCTTCTTCTGCCGTGCTCTCCTCGATGGACGCGGCGCGGACCCCCGCGCCCGCGCCGAGCGCCCCGGCAGGCCGCCCGCGGGGCTCACGGCGCCGGTCGGCCCGGCCATCGCCGAACGGATGCCGCTGCTCAGCGACTTGGACGCGCGGAAACCCACCCTCCCCGCCCCCGCGCCGGGCCGGGTTCCGGTCACGGTGCCGTCGGGGCGGAGAGGTCCTGCGGACGGTTGCCACCGGCGGGCCCGTTCACTAGCTTCCTGACATCACGAGGCCCGGCGGCCCGCAGTCGCTCCGCACCTCGCCGGCCGCTCTTCCCCCTCTCGATCCACCGGAGGAACAGCCATGCCCCACATCGCACTGGACAACGACCTCCCCGGCATCACCGGCCTGATGGCCCACCGTCCCGACACCGCCGGGCCGCTGGGCGACCTCGCGAACGCGCTGCTGCGAGCGCCGTCCTCGCTCGGCCCGGGAGAGCGGGAGCTGATCGCGGCGTACGTCTCGCGGCTCAACGACACCGAGTTCTGCGCCTCCTCGCACGGGGCGTTCGCCGCCGCGCAGTTGGCGGGAGGCCAGGAGCTGGTCCGGGCCGTCCTGGCCGACCCCGGGACCGCACCGGTCAGCGGTCGGCTGCGGGCGCTGCTGAGTGTGGCGGCCGAGGTCCAGAGCTCCGCGCGCCCGGTCTCCGACCAGGCGATCGCGGCGGCCCGCGCCCAGGGCGCGGACGACACGGACCTGCACGACACCGTGCTGATCGCCGCGGCCTTCTGCATGTACAACCGTTACGTCAGCGGCCTCGCCACCGAGCAGCCCAAGGACGAGGCGTACTACGAGCACTCCGCCCGGCGGATCGTGGCCGACGGCTACCGGGGCGGGATCGTCCGCGGCGAGTGACCCGACCACCCCAGGAAGGGGCGTTTCATGAGCATCCGGCGCAGGTGGGGCACGGCCGATGTTCCGGACCGGACGGGGACCGTCGCAGTGGTCACCGGCGCGAGTTCCGGTATCGGACTGCACCTGGCGGAGGAACTCGCCCGGCGGGGCGCCCACGTGGTGCTCGCCGTGCGCGACCCGGAGCGCGGGGCCGCCGCGGCGGCCCGGGTCCGGGCCGGCGTGCCGGCGGCCACCCTGACGGTCCAGGAGCTGGACCTGGCGAACCTCGCCTCGGTGCGGGCCGGGGCGGAGGAACTGCGCGCCCGGTTCTCGCGTATCGACCTGCTGGTCAACAACGCGGGTGTGATGTGGACCGGCCGGGCCCGCACCAAGGACGGACACGAACTCCAGTTCGCCACGAACCACCTCGGTCACTTCGCCCTCACCGGTCTGCTCCTGGACACCCTGCGGGCCGCACCCGGCGCACGGGTGGTGACGATCAGCAGCTACCTCCACAGGCTGGGGCGCATAGATTTCCGCGACCTGGACGCCGAACACCGCTACAGCCGGTACCGGGCCTACAACCAGTCCAAACTGGCGAACTTGATGTTCGCGCTCGAACTCCACCGCAGACTGGCGGAGTCGGGCTCGGGCCTGGTCTCGCTCGCCGCTCACCCGGGGCTGGCCGCGACCGGTCTGGGCCGGGACTTCCCGGCCCCCGTGCGCAGGTTCGGCTCGGTGTTCGCTCCGCTGTTCCTCCAGCCCGCGGCCATGGGGATGCTGCCCGGGCTCCGTGCCGCCACCGACCCCGGGGCGCGGGGCGGTGAGTTCTACGGGCCGCTCGGCGTGACCGAGACACGGGGCGCGCCCGGACTCGTCCGTCCGGGCAGGGCGGCCCGTGACCCGGAGGTCCGGCGCCGTCTGTGGGACGAGTCCGAGCGCCTCACCGGAGTGCACCCCCTCTTCTGATCCCGCCCGCCCTCGTCCGCGCGGTGCCCTGCCTGCTGATCCCGTGCCCGGTCTGCGCCCGGGCCCCGTCTCACGCCGGCCGGGCGGGGCCGGACGGGGAGAGCCTGCCGCCGATCCGTACCGCGGTGCTCAGCGCGGCCCAGGACGTCAGCTCGACGAGCTCGCGGTCGGTGGGGAACCGCTTTCTGAACGCCGCGACGTCCTCCGGGAGGGTCTGGTACGGCGCGAAGGCGGTCAGCAGGGCGAGCCGGGCGGCGGGCACGTCCTCGGCCGGCAGCGTCGATGCGGCCTCGTCGAGCCAGCCCCGGCCGAGTCCCGGAGCGGACCCGTCCCACCGGTCCAGGCGTGAGCGCAGCCTCTCCCGTACCGGTTTTGGTACCCAGCGCGCCCCCTGGTCCACTGCGGCGAAGGCCCGCCCGAAGGCCTCGGCCACGCCAGGACTGCCCAGGGCCCACTCCAGGCCCGGGGGCAGGGGGGCCGGGGGCAGGAGATCCAGCGAGGCGCCCGGCGCCGGCGAGCCCGGCATGACCGGGCGCATGGCCAGGGCGGTGGTCCGCATGATCGGGCCGCGCAGGGGCGCCGGTGTCAGGGCGGGCATGGGGGAGTCGGCCAGGAAGACGCTCACCATGCGGTTGATGTAGTGGAACGTCACCACGACGCCGCAGAGTTCCGGCAGCTGTGCCTCCGTGCACGGGGGTGGGACGTTCCCGGCCGGGTCTCCCGGGGGGTGCCGTCCGGCCGCCGCGGCCCATTCGGCGATCCGGGAGACCGTCCTGTCCGGCGGCAGCGTCTTGAGAACCGCCTGGTGCACATGGACGCAGTAGGGGCAGTCGTTGGCGCGTGAGACCTCGGTGGCGACGGTCTCCTTCACCGCGCGGCTCACCCGGCCGTCGACCAGCAGGACCTCACGCAGCATCAGCCACGTCGCGGCCAGCGACGCGGCGGCCGGCGAGTGGAGGGCCACCGGCGGCGCGAGCACTCCGAAGTCCCGCTCCGTCGCCCGGTACACCTGGGCCACCAGGCCCCGGGCGCGGTGCGGGGCGATCACGTCCACGTACCGCACCTGCCGGAGCGAACCCCGCAGTACGGCCCGTACGAGCGGTCTCATCGCCACTCCTCCCTCTCCCGTCTCATGGAGCCTCCCCGCGTCGCGTCCCCGGCAGCTCTTCGGCCGCCCGCGGCGGGCGCACCGGCTCGTCGGCCGGGCCCGGGTCCCCCGGTGCGATGTCGTCGGGGCCGAACCCCATCTGCTCCATCAGCAGCCGGACCAGCGAGGTGGCCGACTCCTGCGCGGTGGACGCGTTGTACGCGGCGGGCGGGGCCGCCGCCGTGCCGGGGTCCGGGCCCGTCGGCGGCCCCACGGTGGGTGCCGCCCCGTCCGGGGTCCGGGACGCGTGGTCGGTGTCGCTCATGGGCTGCCTCCTCACAGGGGCGGGCGTCCATCAGCCCGCCGCGCTGACCGTCATCGGCAGTCCGCCCCGCATCCGCAGCGACAGCATCGGCTCGGGGACCGCCCGGTGCCCGGGGACGGTGCGCAGGTCGAGGTCGCGGGTGATCAGCGCGGTCACGAAGACCGCCTCCATCATGCCGAGGTTGCTGCCGACGCAGAAGCGAGGCCCCGCGCCGAAGGGGATGTAGGCGTACCGCGGGCGGCTGGCCACCGCCTGAGGGTCGAAGCGCTCCGGGTCGAAGCGCTCGGGGTCCTCCCAGAGGCGTGGGTTGCGGTGCATGATGTATGGGCATATCAGGACGTCGGCCTTGGCCGACACCGTGTATCCGCCGACCTCGTCCTTCCGCTGGGCCACCCGGGGCAGGACCCACACCGGCGGGTAGAGCCGCATGGCCTCCTGGACGACCTTGGTCGTCCAGGTCAGCCGGTGCAGGTCGCCGACGTCCGGGAGACGTTCGCCCAGGACGCTCCTGGCCTCCTCGCGGACGGCGGCGCGGGCCCCGGGATGACGCTCCAGCAGGTGCAGCGTCCAGCCGAGCGTACTGGCCGTCGTCTCGTGCCCCGCGAGGAGCAGGGTGACCAGCTCCTCCCGGAGCTTTCCGCGGACCTGCCCCGGCGGCCTGTTGCCCCGCCCGGCGGCCTCGATGATGCGGGACAGGGCGTCGTCGCCGGGCTCGCCGTCGGCCATCCGCGCGCTGCGGTCGGCCACCAGCAGGTCCGCCACCCTGTACAGCTCGCGGCGGGCCCGGCGGAAGCGGGCCTGCGGAGGCAGCGGGAGCCAACCGGGCACCATGCCCTGGGAGACCATCTCCAGCATCGCCTGGTCCTGCACCTCCTCGAAGGAGGGCGCGAGGGTGTCCTGCGAGGAGAGGTCGGAGTCGAGCAGCGTGCGGCCGAGGACACCGAGGGTGAGTCCGGTGACCTCCTGGAGGACATCGACCGGGCCGCCCCCCTCGTGGGCACGCAGGAGGGCGACCAGCTTGGCGCCCTCCTCCGCGACCGCCTCCGCCTGCCGGTTGATGCGCCCCGGTTTGAACGCGGGCTGCACCGTCTGGCGCTGGGCCCGCCACACCTCACCGTCGCTGGTCAGCAGGCCGTCGCCCAGGACCCGGCGGGACTGCACGAGGCCGATGCCCTTGTGGTAGTTGTCGCTGTTGTCGGCCAGGACGTGCTTGGCGTAGTCGGGCCGGTTGAAGACGTACAGCTTCTTGGGCCCCATGGAGACCCGTACGGCGTCTCCCAGGGCGGCCGCGTCCTTCATCATCCCCAGGCGGTCCACCGCCAACTTCCTCAGCAGCCCCGGCAGGGCGCTGACCGGCGGGCCCGGCGGGTCGATCCTCATGCCACGTGGCCTTCGCGATGCTCGGGCGCGAACCGCCGGAAGCGCCCGCCGGAGAACAGCAGGGCCTCACGGAACGGCCAGCGCACCGCCGAGACCACCTCGCCGACGAAGATCGTGTGGTCACCGCCCTCGTACAGCATCTTCTTCTCGCACTCCAGATGTGCCACGGCGCCGGCGATCAGCGGTGCGCCGGACTTCCGTCCGGGCTGCCAGCCGACGGCGTCGAACTGGCCGGCTCCCACGGGGCGCGAGTGGTCGGCGAAGTGGCGTGCGACGGCCTCCTGGCCGATGTCGAGCACCGACACCGAGAACGTCTGCGAACGGTCGAGGTTGCCGTGCATCACCGCGTCCTTGCCGACGCAGACGAGCACCAGGGGCGGGGTGAGGGAGACGGAGGTGAACGAGCTGGCCGTCATGCCCCTGGGGGAGTCCCCGCCGACGGTCACCACGGTGACCCCGGTGGGGAACGCGCCGAACACGCCCCGCAGTTGCTTGCGGTCCTCCAGGTCGACGAGCTCCATGGAAGAAACGGTGGTCGGGTTCATGTCTGCCTCCCTGTCGGCGGCCGGGGCCCGGCCGCGGAGGATGCCGACGCCGGTGCCGGCGCATCGGGGATCGGTGCGAGAAAGGCGACGACCGCCGGCTCCAGGACGTCACGCAGCGTCGTGACGAACGTGGCGATCCGCAGACCGCCCGAGGCGAGGACCACCCAGTTGTCCCGGTCCGGCGGAGTCAGGGTGAGCGGCGCCCCGGCCATCAGCCCGGCCTTCCTGAGACATTCGACGGCGCCCCACACGCGAGTCGCCGCGGTGTCCGGGGCCTCGCCCGTCTGTTCGGCGACCTGAGCGGCCAGCCCGGCGTGTTCACCGAGCAGCCCCGCCCAGGTGTCGGCGTCGCGGACGCAGACCGCCTCGATGTCGCAGGCCACGGTCCGTGCGGCGGCGACCCCGAGAGTCACGCCCAGGCCGTGGGCCGCCGAGATCTGCCGGCCGTCGGCGAGTTCGGGGCGTCCGTCGGGCCGGTAGCGGACCTCGGCGCTCTCGCCCAGCGCCCGCTGAACGGCCCGTGCGGTGGCCGCGCGACGCTCGCCGGCGGACTCCCCGGCACGGGGCAGGTCCGGTTCGACGGCGATGTCGAGGTGGGTGCCGAGCACCTCCTCCACCGCCCGCTCCAGGTAGGAGCCGAGCAGCGGGGCGACCCACGGCCCGGAGCCGTCCGTCTTGCGCACGGCGTGGAGGGTGAGCCCCTCCCACCGCTCGACGACCGTGCCGTCGGCGGTGCGTACCGCGATGTCGTACACATAGGTGTCGCCGTCCCGGTGGCGCTCGGTGGCGCAGTAGCGCACCTCCGCCGGCAGGCCGGTGCCGGCGGACATGGGGTAGAGCCGCTCGATACCGGACGGCAACAGGGTCGCGTCGGGGACGCACACCTGGTTGCCGTGCATCAGGGCGTCCCGCATCCCCGGGTCGGCCAGCAGCAGGGTGTCCGGCAGGAAGCCGGCGAACCAGCCGGACGGCGCGGCGATCGCCACATCGGCGTCGACGTGCCGGGCGGCGGCCCGGTGGAAGCGGCGCAGCCGCTGGAACCGCTCGCCCTGGAAGAGGACACCGCCGTACAGGTCGGCCGCCGGGTCCAGCGGGGCGGCCGGCACCTCCGGGCCCACCTGGGCCGGTGGCCCGTCCGGGACCGCGGCCCCGGAGTAGACCAGCCTGGCCCGGAAGTGCTCGGCGACGAACCCGGTGTCCTGCGCGTGCACGGCCACGTCCACCGTGTCGGTGTCGGTGACGGTCGCGGCGATCCGGATGCGGGTGGTCCCCGCGGGCGGCACCACGATGGGCCGCAGGAACCGCGCCCCCTCGATGACCGGTACGTCGTCGCGTCCGGTGAGCGCGGACGCCACCTGCACCATGGCCTCCATGCCGATCACGGCGGGCATCAGCAGATTGCCGTCCAGGAGATGGTCGGCGAGGTAGAGGTCGGTCCCCGCGTTCAGTTCGGCCTCGGTGACGAGTTCGACGCCGTGATAGCGCACCAGCGGGGTCCCGGTGAACCGCAGCAGCGGCATCGGCGGGAGGTCGCGGCGTACCGTTCTGATGCCTTCGGTCCGTCCGCTGATCACCGTCACCACGGGGGCGTCCGGGTCGGAGATCAGCCGCAGCAGGATCTCGACGCCCTGGTCGGGCGAGACCGGGACGATGCCCTCACGGGACAGCGACTCGACGACGGAGAGCTTCTCGCCCATGCCGATCCCGGACCACACGGACCACTCCATGCACAGGGCCCGGCAGCCCGGATGGTCGCGGGCAACCTGCTCGGTCCGGTCGGCCAGCCACTCGTTGGCGGTGGCGTAGTGCGCCTCGCCGCGCAGCCCGGACCGGCCGATGATGCTGCCGAAGGTGACGAGGAGTTTCAGGTTCTCCTCGCCGACGGCGTCCAGGACGACGTTCAGACCGTCGACCTTGGGGGCAAACGTGGCGTGGAAGTCGTCCATACCGAGACCGGTGAGGGGGGCGGGCTCGTTGCGGCCCGCCCCGTGGAGTACGGCGCGGACGGGCCCGAGAGCCTCGGTGAGTTCGGCGATGGCCGCCGCGACGCGGGCCGGGTCGGTGACGTCGGCGCTGGTGTAGCGCACCGTGGCCCCGCTGTCCGCCATCCGCCGCAGGTTCGCGGCGAGGTCCTCGTCCAGGGCGGGATCCGACCGGCCCAGGACGGCCAGCTTGACGCCGGTCCGCCGTGCCACGGCCAGCGCGCACTCGGCGGTGATGCCCTTGCCGCCGCCGGTGACGAGCAGGACGTCGGAGTCCTCCAGGACCTGTTCGGTGCGCTCGGCGCGGATCGGCAGGGCGCGCAGTACCGGGACGCGGCGGGTGCCGTCCGCGGTGAGATGGACCTCGCTGAAGCGGGCGGTCGCGGCGACCTCGGCGGCCACCCGGCCCGCGGCGCCGTCGCAGACCGGGGTGTGGACGACGGTCGTCCGCAGGTGGGACGCCTCCAGGTGGAGGGTCTTGGCCAGTCCGGCCGCCCCCCGGCCGTGCTGCACCAGGACGAAACGGCGCTCGCGGTCGCCGGCGAGGGCGGCCTTGGCCCCCTTCAACGCGTGCTCGATCTGCTCCCGGGAGCAGTCGGGCGGCAGGCAGACCAGCACCCCGGAGCCCACCGCGGCCTTCTCCAGGGCGCTGCGCACGTCCTGGGCGAAGGGGTGGTCCTGGGCGGTGAACAGCTCCCAGGACCCGTTGCCGTCGCCCGACACGGGTGCGGGCAACGGGACCTCGTCGAGATCGACGGCGAAGGGGCGAGCCCATGCGGCGGCGCCCGCCACGACGGGTGCCGGGGCGTCGCCGTCGCCCGTCTCGGCGAGCGTGGTGAGCGCCTCGGCCAGTTCGGCCATCGTGGCGGTGGCGAAGTTGGTCGGTACGTGAGCGGCGGTGAGGCCGAGCTGGACGGCGGCCTGGTTGACGATCTGGCCGACCGTGATCGAGCTCATGTGCAGGTCGTCCAGGAGGTTGCTGCCGTCGTCGACCAGTTCGGGCGGCAGCTCAGTCCGTTCGGCGACCAGGGCGCGCAGCACGTCGAGCGCCGACTCCCCGGCCGAGCCGCCGGCCCCCGCGGCGACGCCGTCGCCGGAGCCCTCCGCCCGGCGGGCGCGCGTGGCGGGCAGAGCGACGTCGGGCGCCTGTTCGCAGGGGTTGGCCAGGAAGCTGAACTCGGCGCCGACCTCCAGCGGCCGGGTCAGCCGGTCGTTGAAGAGCCGTTCGTGGATGAGCGGGGCGCCCAGGACATAGGCGGCACCGACGACCTGGAGCAGTCCGCGCAGGGACTCGTCGTCCGTGTTGAGGGCGAGCGCCGGTACGTCGGCGGTGGCCGCCGCCATGCCGGTGAGCACCCGGCCGGGGCCGACCTCGACGAACAGGTCGACGTCGGGGGCGGCCGACCGGACCGCCTGGGTGAACAGCACCGGGTCGGTGATCTGCTGCCGCAGCAGCTTGGACAGGTCGGTATCGCTCTCCAGCTCTCCGCCGGTGACGGTGGAGACGACCCGGCGGCCCACCTCGTCCAGACGCACTCCGGCGAGCCAGTCGCCGAAGCTGTCGGCGGCCGGAGCGACGAGGGGCGAGTGGAACGCGTGCGAGACCGCGAGGCCGGTGCAGGAGACACCGGCTCGCTCGGCCCGTTCGGTGACCGTGGCGATGGCCTCGACGGTTCCGGCGACGACGGTCTGCCGGGGACCGTTGTAACCGGAGACGACGACCGGCAGATCCACGATGAGCTCCCCGACCTCCTCGGGTGCGGCGGCCAGCGAGGCCATGGTGCCCGAGGCGCTGTGCTCGGCCATGGCCGCTCCCCGGACCCGGGCGGCCTCCAGCAGGGCGGTGGAGTCCAGGGCGCCCGCCCAGTGCAGGGCGGAGAGTTCGCCGAGGCTGTGGCCGACGGCGACGTCGGCCTCGATGCCGAGCGCGTCCAGCACGCGCAGCCCGGCGGTGGAGCCGGTGACGATGCGGGGCTGGGCCACGTCGGTGGCGACCATGTCGCCCGTGGTGGGCAGTTGGGCGCGCCGGTACACGTCGGCGGCCTCGGTGAAGCGGCGGGCGAGTGCACCGCCGCCGGTCGAGGTGCCCGAGCCCTGACCCGGGAAGAGGAACCCGATGCGGGCGGCGTCCTTCGCCCGGCCGATGACGGCACGGCCGTCGGGGGAGAGCGTGATGCCCCCGTCCGTGTCCGGCGCCTCCGCCAGCCGTCGCAGCCGTAGTTCGGCGTCCTCCGGCGAGGTGACGACGACGGCCGCCCGGTGGGGGAGTTCGCGCAGTTCGCGCTGGAGGGTGGCGGCCAGGTCGGCGAGCTGGGCGTAGGAGACCGTGACGGCGAAGTCGGCGACCTGGGTGAGGCGTTCCCTGAGCGCCTGCGGTGACGCGGCGTCCAGGAGCAGCAGTTCGGCGTCCTGGAGCGAGTTGGCCAGGGTGGTGGAGCGTCGGCTGAGGGCCCGGCGTCCCGCGGGGAGGGCCTTGTCGAGGACGACGTGGGTGTTGATCCCGCCGAACCCCATGGCCGTGATCCCGGCGCGCAGGGGTGTCCCGCTCGGCCAGGCCTCGGCCCGGCGCAGTACCCGCAGGTTGGCCGACTCGTCGGTGAGCAGCTCGTGCGGGTCGACGCAGCCGATGGCGGGCGGCAGCATCGCGGCGTCCAGGGCCATCGTCGCCTTGATCAGCCCGGCGATTCCGGCGGCGGCCTTGGTGTGGCCGATCATGCCCTTGACGGAGCTGATGACGGCACTGGGAGCGCTCGGGTCGGCCTGGGCACGGGCGCCCATGATGGCCCTGAGCTCGGTCGCGTCGCCGACGGCGGTGCCGGTGCCGTGGCCCTCGAAGAGCGGGACGGTGTCGATGCCGAAACCGGCCCGTTCGTAGGCGCGGGCCAGGGCGAGCTGGTAGCCGCTGACTTCGGGGCGGGTGATGCCGCCCTGCCCGTCGGAGGAGACGCCCCAGCCGGCGATCGAGGCGTAGACACGGTGTCCGGCGGCGAGGGCGTCCTCCTCGCGCATGAGGACGACCATGCCGCAGCCCTCGCCCGGCCAGAAGCCGTTGGAGCCGCGGTCGTAGAGCCGCATCTCCGTCCTGGCGAGCGCTCCGGTCTTGGCGAAACCGATGATCTCGAAGGGGTCGATGGACAGGTCGACGCCTCCGGCGACGGCGACGTCGAGGTCTCCGTTCAGCAGGGAGGCGGAGGCGGTGGTGACCGACAGGAGCGAGGACGAGCACGCGCCGTCGACGGTGTATCCGCCGCCGTTCAGGTCGAAGTGGTTGCAGATCCGGCCGGCGATGGTGTTGGACAGGCCGCCCGCGAGGGTGTCCTCGTCGATGGCGGGGAACGGCTGCTTGTAGGAGTCCTCCACCCCCGCCAGGAACTCACCGAGGCGTTCGTCGCCCCAGTCCTGCCCCTTGAGGGCGTCGGCGAGCACCCGGCGTACGTACGGCCAGCGCAGCCGCATCACGTTGGCGCGGGCGAACTCACCGGTCAGGGTGTTGCCGACGACGACGCCGGTGCGCTCCCTGGGGAGTCCCTCGCCGGCGGGAAATCCCGCGTCGGCCAGCGCCCGGGTCGCGGTGTCGAGGGCGAGCCAGTGCGTGAGGTCGGTGGAACGGTAGGTGCCGCCCGCGATGCGGTGGGCGACGCGGTCGAACTCCCACCCCTCCAGCACGGCGGCGTTGCGGGCGTAGAACCTGTCGGGGACCGTGGGGTCCGGGTCGTAGTAGTCGTCCAGGCGCATGCGCACGTCGGGCAGCCGGCGGAAGGCCCGCCGCCCGGCGACCGCGTTCTCCCAGAGTTCGTGCGGGGTGGTGGCGTCGGGGTAGCTGCACGACACACCGACGATCGCGATACGGCTCATACGGGCACCGCCATCTCTTTCCGCTGCTGTGCCGCCGCCCGCATGGACGCGCACTTGCCGTGGAGGCAGGTACCGTCCCGGCACGGGTCACCGGTGCGGGCGGCCGCGACCGTGGCCGCGTGAGCCGGCTCGGGGGCGGGAGTGGTCGTGGGAGGGGGAGCGGAGGCGGCGGCGGTCTGCTCCGCGGGCTGCGCCTGGGTCCGTGGTGCCGCCGGTGCCCGCTGTACCGGTTCGGCCCCGGCGGGAGCCTGCTTGGCCTTGAAGTGAAGGCCCCACAGGTAGCCGCCGCGGATCAGGCAGACCAGGGCGGTGGCGAAGAAGATGCCGTACGCGATGCCGAGCGCCGTCAGCACCCCGTACATCGCGGCGACGCCGCCGCCGAAGGCGATCTGGGAGGAGCGCTTGGAGGGGGAGGTGCCGGGGTCGGTGACCATGTAGTTCGTGAAGAGGACGAAGGCCACTCCGGTCATCATGCCGAGCGCCGCCGGGATGGAGGTCCCCATCACCAGGCCGCGGATGACCGCCTGGAGGACGAACCCGATCAGCCAGGCGCCGATCAGCCACATGCGGTCCGTCAGCTTCGCGTTCAGCATGGTGCCCAGGACCAGGATGATCGCCGGGAGGACCCAGTCGGCGGGGCCGTACAGGTACTCGGTGAAGTGGTAGGGCGGGGCGATGCTGGCCCAGGGGAAGAGCAGCAGGATGATCGCGATGCCGAAGTTCGACGGGTTCATGTAGTGCCGCATGCGGCCCTTGAGCGGGGCGCGGAGCACCCACTTGGTGCCGACGGCCACGACGACGCCGAAGACCATGACCCAGACGCGGTCGTTGACGTAGGTCAGCATGTTCACGGCGAGGCCGGTGATGTGCGCGGGGAAGAGGAACTCGACCATGCCCTTGAAGCCGCCGCCCGCGTAGCGGGGGGCCCGCTTCTCGCCGCGGGCGCTGACGGCCTCCAGCGCGATCTCCACCGTGTAGGCGGTGAGGACCGCGATGAACGGCCACAGCCAGGGCTGTTCGAAGCCGAGGAAGGTGTACCCGGCGATGTTGAGGACCGAGATCGAGATCGCGAACCGACGCAGGGCGGTGACGACCTTCACGTCGTGCCGCGGCGCGGCGGCCGCGCGCGTCTTGGTTTCGGGCACGGTCACTTCTCCTTCACGTCGGAGCCGAGTTCCAGCGCGTGCCGGCCGGGGGTCAGCTGGAGATCCTTGTTGCGCACCTGCCCGGTGCGGTCACGCCAGGTCAGGCGGGTCTGCATCGGCCCATCGGCCTCCTGGCCGAGGCCGATGTGCACGTCCTGGCTGCGCTTGCCGGAGTGGCCGCTGCCGCCGTCGACCCGGCCCAGACGGGTGCTGCCGTCGGAGAGGGTCACGGTGACCTGGGCGCCGACCACGGGCGAGCCGGCCTCGTCGGTGAGGCTGAGGTTGAGGTGGCCGCCGGTCTCCTTGCTCATGTTGCAGTAGAAGACGGGGTCCTCCCACTGGCGTGCCACGACCATGTCGAGGCGTCCGTCGCCGTCGGCGTCGCCCGTGGCGATGCCCCGGCTGGGCACCGGTACGGCCAGACCGAGCTGCTTGGACAGGTCGCTGTAGGCCTCGCCGTCCTTCTCCTGGACGAAGAAGCGCAGGTGCTGGTCGCCGGCGAGGTCGTCACCCTCCTCCACGCGGGGCCAGAAGCGGGGGTGCTTGACCAGCGCGTCGTTGGCGGTGGCGAGCTCCTGGAGCTGGGCCCAGCGGTTGCGCTTGCCCTTGACGAAGCCGACGGCCTGGGTGATCTCCTGGATTCCGTCGTTGTCGAAGTCGCCCATCTTCACGTCCCAGCCCCATCCGGACCAGGCGAGGTTGAGCGGTGCGCTCTCGTCCTTGTAGGGGGCGACGCCGTCGCGGAGCTTGGCGCGCAGGTCGGCCTTGTCACGGGCCGTGCCGATGAAGGCGAAGTTGGACTCCTGGATGCCGAAGGAGGTGGTGATGTTGGAGACGAAGGCGTCGTAGAGGCCGTCGTTGTCCAGATCGCCGAAGTCGACGCCCATGCCCTTGAAGGAGCTGCGGCCGATCTCCTTGGACTTCGGAGTGGTCGCGGTGTGCTTGGCCTTGACCTCGCTGAACTTGAACGCGCCGGGGGTCGACCTGTTGTAGAGGAGGGCCGACGTCCCGAAGTCGTGTGCGAGGTACATCTCGGGGCGCTGGTCCCCGTCCAGGTCGGTGGCCGAGACCGCCAGGGTCCAGCCCTGGTCGATGCCCTTCGGCAGGACGTCCTCGACCTGTTCGTAGCCGGAGGGCGTCCAGCGGAAGAAGTGACCGCCGCCGCCGTTCTGGGCGTGGGACAGCGAGTCGTTCATCGTCACACCGCCGTGCACGGTGTCGTCCAGGACGGGGCTGTCGGGGAAGTAGTTCCCGATGTAGATGTCGTTGTGCCCGTCACCGTCGAAGTCGGCGACCGTCGCGGCGTTGGAGTTCCACAGCGGTCCGTCGTACTTCCCGCCGCTGCCGTTGCCGGGGACGAGCTCGACGGGCTCGAAGCACTTCGGGTCCATGGTCGTGGTGTCCTTGCCGGGCTCCTTCTTCGCCTGGAAGATCACCGGGGTACGGCCCCAGTAGTACACGAGCAGGTCCATCGCGCCGTCCTCGTTGTAGTCACCGGGGACGCAGCCGATCGGAGCCATGATGTCGCTCTGGGGCAGCGGAGACATATCGAGGGTGAACGGCGCGTACGAGGCGCTCTCGCGGCCGGGCGCCGGTGCGGGGGTGACCACCGCCTGGTCGATCTGCGGGTCGGTGACGCACAGGTCGTTGGGCAGGCCGTCGCCGTCGATGTCGTTCATGGCGACGCCCGCGCCGACCGAGGAGATCCACGCCTCGATGTGCTTGTAGGCCTTGTTCACCTTGCGGACACTCTGTTTCTTGTATCCGCCCGGCATGGCTATCGCCATCGGCTCGAAGGTGAACTTCTCCGCCAGCTCCGCTTTGTCGGCAGCACTCGACTCGTACGGCTTCACCACATAAAAGGTGCTGACCATGAGAGCGAGTGCGATGACTCCGGGCGCCTGCTTCCGCAGCCAGGAAATCGGGTGTGTCATGCCAGCGCCTTTCTACGCGTGCGGAACGGAAGTGATCTCTGCGGCGATGTGCTGCCGCCAGATTTCGAAAGCCGGGATTTCGCCGCCGTCACAGCCCGCGGGCGCCGCGTCGGTGCACACCCGGGCCGCCTCCCCGGGTGTCCGGCCGCCGCACAGGACGCGGGCGGCGAGATGGGTGTGGGTGATCGTCGTGCCCGCCCGTTCGCGGGCCTCGCAGGCGAACGCGGAGCCCTGCGCCAGGTTCGGCAGGTGCTCGCCCGCGTGTTTGGCGAAGCGCCGCAGTTCGTCCTCGTCGGCGCTGCCCGCGTAGGTACAGGCGAGTCCGGCGCCGGCGTACATGTCGCCGTGGCGGTGGGCGGGGTAGGCCTCGATGAGTTCGGCGACGACGTCGGGGTCGGTACCGCCGACGAACCACAGGGCGCGGCCGATGCCCTGGTCGATCACACGGGCACTGTAGGCGTCCGGCCCGCCCTTCCAGGTGAAGGGGTGTTCCCGGCCGGGGTCGCGGACATAGGCGTCGGTCCTGAAGTACGCCTGGTGGAAGCCGTACCCGTCCAGGAGCAGCCAGCGCAGCACCGGGTCGGTACCGCTCACGTCGGGCCACATGAACCTCGGTAGCCTGGCCATCGCCCAGCCGACGCCGACGTAGATCATGTAGTTGTGCTGCCGGCCCCTGCCCTCCAGGATGCCGGTCAGCCGCTTGTCGCCGCCCGTCAGCGAGTCGAGCATGACGGCGCCCATGCCGGCACCCTCGTACGCGAACCCGCGGAAGGCCCGGGGAACCGTCTCCAGCCAGTCGGTCGCCTGTTCCGCGGTGCGCGCCTCGACCGCGTAGGCGTACCCCTGGAGGAAGCTCGTCCCGACCGTTTCCAACTGGTGTTTCGCCGCCGCGTTCTTGACGTGAAACCCGCGCTTTTCCAGTTTCGTTTCCCGAACATTGGGCGTGAGGACTCGGCGCCTCATCGCACGCAAGATGGACATTAAAGGCCGCCCCTCTATCCTTTGCCGGAATTTCCCGTTCGTTGGACGAAGATATTTGATACGGCTACCCGTGCGGCTACTCCAGGAATGCTCAATCGTTGTGCACGAGGAGGTTTTCACGCACCGCGCGGCGCCAGAGTTCATAGGTCGGGACATCGCCCGCCGATCCCGGCGCGGGCGCGGTGTCGTCGGCGAGCGCGGCCGCGGCCTCGACGGTGATCCCGGCCAGCGCGTGGAGCGCGGTCCGGGTGTGCTCGGGCACGACGCCGGAGAAGTGGCGGGCCTTCGCCGCGAAGACGGAGCCCTGCGCCGCATGGCCGCTCAGCTCCCCGGACTCGGCGCGCAGCGCGGCCAGTTCGTCGCCCGTGGAGCAGCCCGCGAAGGTGGCGGCGAGCCCCACCCCCGCCCACAGGTCCGGCGCACGCCCGGAGGCGAAGCCGCGCACGGCGGCGCCGACCTGCCCGACGCGCGCACCGTGGATGAACCACAGGGCCCGTCCGATGCCCTGGTCCACCGCCCGCTGGAAGTAGTGCGGATGCCCCTCCCACGCGTAGGGAGTGTCCGGACGCTGGGCGTCGACCCAGCGGGCACGGTCGAAGTAGGCGCGGTCGAAGCCGTACCCGTCGACGGCGAGCCAGCTCATCGGCGGGTAGAACTCCGCGCCGTCGAGATCGTCCGGCATGACCTTCTTCCACAGCGGCCGGGGCAGCTTGGCCATGGCGAAGCCGATACCGATGTAGTTGAGGAAGATGTGCCGCCGCCCGGCGCCCTGGAGCAGTGCCCGGGTGCGCCCGCCGCGGCCGGGCATCGCGTCCCGGATGACCGAGGCCATGACCGCGCCCTCGTAGGCGAAGCCCCGCACCTCCGGGTCGACCAGCGACAGCCGCCGCTCGGTCTCCCACAGCTCCTTGGACTCGATGCCCCATTCGAAGCCGGTCACCACGGTCTGCGGGATGGTCTCCAGCTGTCTGGTGGCAGCGGTCTCGGCCACCGGGAACCCGCGTCCGGCGAAGCTCACCTCACGCAGGGACGGAGCCATCAGAAGTCTGCGCAGAGAACCCATTGCCGTTGCCACGCGGTGCCTCCTCGGGCAGCCACCAGGGGGGTGGCGAGAGTTTCATCGTCGGACTGCGGTGAAGACCGGGCATCTTCGGGAATGCGCAACGCCGGTGCGCACGGTCCGGCCGCTGACGTCGGGCTCGACGGGCGGCCGGGACGTGCCCGCCGCCTCAGCCGCCGCTCGCGGGAACCGAGGCCGACACCCGTGCGGCGTACGGTTCCAGGGCCTGCCGCAGCGCTTCGGGCACCCTGGTGGGACGGGTGTCGCCGTTGGGGCCGCGCATGCAGGCGACCCGTTGCCGGCCACGGGCCACCAGGTTCTCGGTGTCCTCGTGCAGCCGCAGGTAGTCGAAGGTGAAGACGATCTGCGTCTGGGTCAGCTCCTCCAGCCGCATCCGGATCGAGAGCTGGTCGAAGGCGGTGATCTCGGCGAAGAACTCGCACCCCACCGAGACGGTGAACAGTTTCAGGTCGTCGCGGATGTCGTCGAGCACCTCGGGAGCCATGTCCAGCAGGAACATCTCCCGGCACCGGCCCTGCCAGCGCACGTAGTTGACGTAGTAGACGTTGCCGACCAGGTTGGTCTCCTCGAATCCGACGAGATGACGCAGTTCGTAGTAGGGCCGCGCGTCGGCCATCGGCTTTCCCTTTCCTTCGTCATCAGGGCAGGCGCCACCGGTCGAGCCTGCTTCTTGCGCACGGGGCACCGGCGGCGGCCGGGCGGGAACCGCCAGGAGGCCGCTCTTCGCCGGGGTCGGCGACCGGCTCACGCGCCGCGAGGGCGGGTGACGACACGATCGGGTCGATCCACCGGGGTTGGCCCGGTTCAGGGAATGGGACCCCACAGACACGATTGGGGATCGCCCAGCGGTCGGCATCTCCCGGCTTGCTAAGGGATCTCGGCTCCGGGCAACCGCACCGCCCGGGGCACGCTCGAAGGACGCAGAGCAATCCCGGAGTGGTAAGCGACCGAGACGGCGGGCGAGCATCAAGGTAGTCCCGGCGGCCGGATCGCCAACGGTCGGCCGCCCGGACCGTACGGCGGCCGCCGCACCGGGCGACGGCGGGGCCGCTGTCGGCCCAGCCCGGCCGGGCGGTCCAGACGGCCTACTCGGCAACCGCCGTCGCCCACCCGACAGTTGAGCGAGCCGGATGCGTGTCCGTCCGGCTCCCTCGGCATCGTGCTCACATCACGGAGGCAAGGAATCCGATGAACTCCACTGACACCACGACCACGACCACGGCCGACGAGAGGGAGCAGGGCGTCGCCGGCCTGCCGGAGCGCGTCATGGCGGCGTGGGCCGCCCATGACTCCGCCGCCTTCGCGGAGATCTTCACCGAGAACGGCAGCATGGTGATGCCCGGCGTCCACTGCCAGGGCAGGGAGGCCATCCGGTCGTTCATGGCGGCGGCCTTCGAGGGCCCGTACCGGGGTACCCAGGTCGTCGGCGCACCGGTCGCCGTGAACTTCCTGGGCGACGAAGCGGCCGTCCTGGTCACCGAGGGCGGCGTCCGCGCACCGGGCGAGGACACGCTCAGGCCCGAGCGCAGGGTGCGCGCGTCCTGGGTCGCGGTGCGGGGCAAGGACGGCGTGTGGTCTCTGGCCGCCTATCAGAACAGCCCGTTCGACGCGTCCTGACCCACGGGTCGCGTCCGACCCTCGGGTCCACCGGACGCGACGCGAAGGCGGGGGCCGCCCGGACACATCGTTCGGGCGGCCCCCGTCGGCGTGCCCGGCCATCGGCCGTCCGGCAGGGCCGGGGAACGGAGCGGGCCGCCGGAACGGAACCTTCGCCCTGCCGACACTCACTGACACGTGTCGTCACGTGTCGTGACATGCCGACAGGCAGCCGCGTTGTGGGGCCGGTCAGGGGGGCGAGGGCCGGCTTCGTTCTTCGACCGTGCTGCGGTGGGGCACAGGCCCCCGGGCGCAACGGCGAAGAAGCACCGGCGGCATCGCGCCCTCGATGATGGCCTGGGTAGCCGGAGAGCAGGGGGAGGGGATTATGGGCAGGGCCTGGGGTACCGACTCGGTGTGTGCGGTCCGCACTGGATGGACCGGCCCGGTCGCCCGAGGGCGTTCCGGCGGCGTCCCCACTTGGCGGTCACCCGGTGGGCCGCACCAGATTGTTCTCGAAGGCGGCCGACCGTACCTTCTGGAGCGCCATCAGTACCGGCGGGTCGAGAACGCGCACGCCTCGCAGCGGGAATTCGACGTCGGGGTGCGCCACTCGCGGACGGATCTCCAGGGGGCCGAGCGATCCCACGTGGATCGGCAGTCCGTCCGTCAGCGCCTCGTGCGTACTGGCCGGCACCGAGTGGCCCAGCAGATACCAGACGCCGGGCGGCACGTTCTGCATCTCGAACGGTCCGGGCGTACGGAGGACCGTGCAGCTGATGGGTTGCCCCTCGGGCACTCTCGTCGGAAAGATTCCCAAGAAGATCAGCCCTAATTCGGCGACGGTCGGGGCGGTGACGAAACCTCGCACACGCTCCCCTGCGCTTACGTTTTGCGCGACGCTTATCTGCTTCGTGTATCCACCGACCTGGCGGTACATCGAAGGGGGAAGTCCGACGCTGTTCGCGAAGCGCGAGCTGAAAGTTCCGACGCTGCTGTAGCCGACGCTACAGCTGATATCCGTGACCGTCATGCCGGTGGTTAACAGAAGGCGTTTCGCCTCCTGTATTCGCAGAGCGGAGAGGAAACGCCTGGGCGAGATCCCGGTGATCCGATGGAATTCGCGCGAGAAGTGAAACTTGCTGTACATGGCGAATCGTGCCATGTCATCGATGCTTAAGGGCTCCGAGAGCTTGCTCCGCATGATGCGGATCGACTGCTCCACGGCCCTCTCGATCCCTGTCACTGTGCACTGTGCACTGTGCATTTCATCCTCCGACGCCGAGATGGATATCTACCGGTCAAGCCCCCGGGGCCGATCGCATCAAGCCAAGCGAAATCGTTCGGCTCCATCGAACAGTATTAGCGACGGGTCTGGGGCTGGGCAACCATGCGATCGATGTTTGCCGTGAACGGCCCATGGGCATATGCGGAATCCTTTAGGTGTGCGGAGTTGCAGCAATGTCGGAGATGCTTTGATCATCCCGGCAGTCGAGGATCGATGCACGGAGAGGTTCCCTTGCTCGCCGCGTCTCCGCCGAGTTCACGCCTGGCCCGCACGCCGAAATGGAGAAGGAATGCCTTCTAACCAGCCAAAGTTAAATCAGGACAAAAGCAGCACACTGGAGGCCTTCGCCGACACCATAGTTCCCGGAGCGAAACGGAACGAGGAGGACCGGGCCGTGGCCGGCGTCGTACCGGGGCCCGGGGCTGTGGCGGCCGGAGCCCTCGAACTGCTCCGTACCGCCGCCACCGGGATGTCCGAATCCCTGGACGACTTCGCCGACGCCCTCAACGCGCACGCCGCGGCCCTCCAGGCCCAGAGCCGGCCGGACGCCGCCGGGGAGCCGGCCGAGCCGGACCCCGAGGTCCCGCCCTTCGTGGCACTCTCCTACGCCGAGCGCACCCGACTGGTGGTCATCCTGACCGCACCCGGCCACCCCGAACGCGACCTGTGGGTCAGCCTCGCCCTGTTCAGCAACATGGCCTTTGACACCGGTGCCCACCTGCACACCGCCGACGCGATCGCCGACGGGCACCCGGGACTGGCCGCCCTGGGCTTCGCACCTCCCTCCGATGACGGGCAGTGGCGCTTCTCCGAGTTCTCCTACGGCCGCCCCCTCGCCCGGCTCCACCCCGACACCACCCCCTCCGGGAGCCTGGCGTGAACGCTATCGAGCAGACCGACGTCCTGATTGTGGGCAGCGGATTCGGCGGAGCCATCGCGGCCTACCACCTGGCCGCGGGCGGGGCCAAGGTGACCGTGCTGGAAAGGGGACCGTGGCTGGAATCCAACGACTTCGAGCACGACTTCCTCCTCGGCTCCTCCTACACCCGGATCTTCGATTTCACCGTTGGTGACGGCATGAGCCTGCTCGGCGGCAACTGCGTCGGCGGAGGCAGCGTCGTCTACTTCGCCGCGATGCCCCGCGCCCCCCGCTTCGTGTTCGACCGAACCGGCAGCATCGGCCGCCGGATGTGGCCGGCGGCGATCAGCCGTGACACCCTCGACCCCTGGTACGACGTGGTCAGCGAGGCGCTGCCGATATCCACCCAGAGCTGGGACGACGTCAGCTACGCCGGCGGTCTGTTCGCCGCGGCGTGCGACCACGCCGGCCGGACCGCCAATCCCGTGCCCACCGCCGTGGACAACTCCAAATGCACCAACTGCAACTGGATGATGGCCGGCTGCCGCTTCGACGCGAAACGCTCGCTCCTGCTGAACTACCTGCCTGCCGCACGTGCCCACGGTGCCGAGGTGCGGCCGCTGCACGAGGTGCAGAAGCTGACCCGCACGGACGGGGGCGGCTACCGGGTGCACTTCAACACCATCGACGACACGGACTACCGCCTGAGCAACGGCAGCGGCGTCATCGACGCGAAGATCGTCATCCTGGCCGCGGGGGCCGGCGCCACTCCGGTCATCCTGCAGCGCTCCGCCGACGACCTCGGCGTGATGCCGCACGCCGTCGGACGCTACTTCTCCGGCAACGGCGAGCGGCTCAACAACGCCGTGATCAACGAAGAGCGCGCCCGGGACCTGCTGGGCCTGGACCGCGGCGACGGCACCGCCTATCTCGCCAACCAGATCGGCAAGGGCCCGGTCGTGGCGAGCTGGGACAACCTCGACGGCAATCTGCCCGAGCACTCCCGGTTCTCCCTCGAACAGCTCTACTTCCCGCCGGGCTTCGGCACCATCCTGGCCCAGGTGCCCGACGCCGAGGGACCCAGCTGGTTCGGTGCGGAGAAGACCGAGATGGTCCGGCGCTGGCGCTCCTGGCTCACCATCTTCACGATGATCGAGGACGACAACGAAGGCGTCTTCGGCCCGCCGCCGCCGACCGGGAACGCCGTCCGGATCTCCCAGCAGATGCTCGGCCGCGGCCCCATCTCCTACCGGCCCACCGCCAACACCCTGCGCGGCTGGGACGAGTCCGACGCGGTCGTCAAGGACATCCTGGAACGTGACGGACTGGCCCGCGTGACGCCTTGGACCAACGATGTGGTGGGCGCCTACACCGTCCACCCGCTCGCCTCCTGCCGCATCGGCGACGACCCGCACACCTCCGCCCTGGACGACCGGCACGAACTGCGAGGCCACCCCGGCATCTTCGTGACGGACGGCTCCGCGGTGCCGGGCGCCCTCACCGTCAATCCGGCGCTCACCATCTCCGCGCTCGCCGAACGGGCCATCCCCGGCATCGTCCAGGCGGCCCGCGACCGGGGCGTCGACGTCACCTACGGCGCCCCCACCCCGGACGGAGACGCCTCCGGCCGGGCCGGCGTACGAACGCAACTGCCCTTCCTCACGCGCAAATAGCGTTGCCCGGGAGACGGACAGCAGAACGATGCCGTACCGGCCACCCCCCACCCCGGCCGCACGACACGGTGCCCCATCGACGAGCGCCTGCCGACGCTCTGACAGGGGTTCCGCCCGGTGGCAGAGACCGCCCCCCCCCGGAACCGTGCCGGGACAACGGCCACCATGTGGTCGTTGTCCCGGCACGGTGTCGAGCACGCCATGAGAAGTCCTCGGCCCGTGGCCCCTTGCGGAGGAGCGGACGCTCTCCCCGGACGGGCTCTGCGGCGGACGGCCGACAAGGGGAGTGCGGTCGGGGCGGGAGCCGCTCGACGGGAGCACGGGGGAGTGCGGTCGGGGCGGGAGCCGCTCGACGGGAGCACGGGGGGCGGAGACGACGCAGGCGGGCCCGGTCCCATAGCCGCTACGGGACCGGGCACGCGGCATTCTCGGCGGGGGCGTCGAGGGGGAGCTGTTTCACTTACCCCTGTTCGACGGGGCCGTCACGGGCCCCCGGCTCTCACCGGGACGTGTCGGAGAACTGGCCGGGCCTGCGGCCCTCTCCGGCCGGGCCCCTGTAGGCCTGCGCGATGTCGAGCCAGTGGTCCGCCTCACCCTTGGTGGCAGCGAGGGCAAGGTCGTCGCGGTGGCGACGCCGGGTGACGAGCAGGCAGAAGTCATGGGCAGGACCGGTGATCCGATGGGTCGCCTCAGCGGGACCGAACTCCCACAGCTCGCCGGTCGGAGAGGTGAGTTCGAACCGGAAGGGCTCGGTGGGTGGGGTCAGGCCCCGTGCCTGGTAGCCGAAGGCCTGGGTCAGCACGGCGAATCCGGCCACATGGCGCAGCCACGGGGCCGGATCGCGGCGCACGCCGATGGTGTCGGCGATGTCCTGACCGTGGGCGAAGGTCTCCATGAGGCCGGCGCAGGCGAGCACGGCCGGCGGCAGCGGGTTGACCAGCCACGGCACCACCTGTCCCGGGGGGACGGCGGCGAGCGCCTCGATGGTGGCCGCGCGCTCGGCGCGCCAGCGTTCGAGGAGAGCCTGCGGGCTGTCGGAGGTGTAGGCGGCCAGTGCGGCGTTGACCGCTCCGTCGAAGTCGCCGGAAGCCTTCTCGGTCATGACCCGGAACGCCTCCGGGTCGGCCGCCGCCGTACCGGCGAGCCGATAGACGAAGACGAGGTGGGCTATCTGGTCGGTGACCGTCCAGCCGGGGGCCGGGGTGTCCAGCGCCCATTGGGTGTCGTCGAGGTCGGCCACCATTCGGTCGGTCTCGTCTCCCGCCGCCGCCAGGTCCTTGAGCACGTTCGCCAAGTCGGACATCGCTCGCTCTCGTCTCTGCTCGGGGGTCTGCGATCAGTGTCGCGGATACTGGATCCAGCCTGGTCCAGCGGGGATTCGGTGTCTTCTCCCAGCGTGCTGAGCGCGGTGACGTGCGGTCGCGGTCACCGCGAGGGCCGGTGCGAGGAGGCCCGAGCGCCCAGTGGGAGAAGGCAGAATCCGGAGTCGGTCGGCGCGGCAGCGACACGAGGGCGTGGCCCGAAGACATCCACCGGTGGGGCACGCCGGGGGAAGCCGTCCACCGCCCTCCGGCGACCGCGTCGGCGAGCAGCCCCCGCGACCAGCCCGGAAGCCCCTCCGCCAGGACGGCGGCGGCCTCCGAACGCCGCCGGGCAGGGGTGTGTTTCCGTCAACATGCCCAACCCGTAAGGGACGTCACGCGACCCTGGAAGCAGCGGCCGAGACCTCGCCTCCTCCCGCCGTACGCGCCCCGTCGGGTCGATCGGCGCGTTCGCCACCCCCCGGCCACGCCCTCGGCACCCCCACGGAGGGCCGGCTGCTCGGCCCACTCCTCACCGAGTCGGGCCGCCCGGAGGGCCAAGGGTGTGGCCGAAAGTCAGCCGTGATCGCCCGCCGGTTCCGCCGCTTCGGCAGACTGCGCCGACGAGGAACTCCCACCACTGCGAGGAGAGGCATTCCCATGCCGCGGATTCCTGTCCACACCGTCGACAGCGCGCCCGCGCCCGGCGGTCAGACTCTGCGCCGCCTGGAGAAGCGATTCGGGAGGGTGCTCAACATCCACGGAGGGATGGCCCACTCGCCCGTGGTCCTGGAGACCTACGCGGCGATGAGCACGGCCATCGCCGAGCACGGCACCTTCGACGCCCGCACCCGCGAGGCGATAGCTCTGGCGGTGGGAGCGGTCGACGCCTGCGCGTACTGCCAGTCCGCACATACCGTGTCGGCGAGAGCAGCGGGTTTCACGGAGGAGCAGACCGTGGCGATCCGCCGCGGAGTGCGCGGCGACGATCCGAGGCTCGACGCCCTGGTCCAGGTCGCGAGGGAGGTCGCCGGCGAGATCGGCGAGGCGTCCGACGCGGCATGGGACGAGGCTGTGGCCCAGGGGTGGACGGACACCCAGCTGACCGAGGTGTTCGCCCACGTGGCGGTGAACCTCTACACCAACTACTTCAACCACTACGCGGGTACGGAACTCGACGTCCCGGCAGCCCCCGGTATCGACGGCTGACGACACCACCGGCCGCCGGCTCGGGCCGGCCCGGGGGCGCGGCCGTTCGCACGGTCGCGTCCACGTTCTGTCGCACGACATCCGGTCAGCACACGGCACCGGTGGGGGACGGCACCGCCGGGCGCCCCCGGTTCAGCGGGGAGGCCACATGAATCGAACGGGCGCGCGCCCCAGAGTGCTCGTCGTGGGTGCCGGCCTGGCCGGCACCGCGACGGCGATCCGGCTGCTCCACTTCGCGCGAAGACCGCTCGAGATCGTGCTGCTGGAACGCCGCCCCGACTACCGCTCCGCCGGAGTCGCCTACCACCGTGACGGCAACCCCTGGGACCACGTCTTCAACATCCAAGCCGGCCGGATGTCCGTATTCCGCGAGGACGTCCTCGACTTCATCGGCTGGGCCAATGAGGAGGCCGATCGCCGGGACTGGCCGCGGCACTGGGTCGGGCAGACATTCACCGAGCAGGGCCCGGCGCCCCGCCGCATCTTCCAGGACTACCTCGACGACCGGCTGGCCGAAGCGAGCAGGGAGTCCTGCCCCGGCGTCGTCCTCGTCGAAGCGGACGGCGAGGCACTCGACATGGAGGCGTGCGACCGGGGCTACGAGCTGACCGTGCGCGGCCTCTCCGGGGCCGGGCTCGACGGCCTGCGTTCCGGTCCGCTCCCGGACACGAAGGTGATCGGCGCGGACCACGTGGTCCTCGCCACCGGCCTCGAACTCAAGGATCCGCCCTTCGCCGCCGAGGTCTCCGGACATCCCTCCTTCGTACGCAACCCGTACTCCGCGGCCGGAATCCGCACGCTCTTCCAGCTCCCGCCCGACGCCACCGTCGCCATCGTCGGATCCGTACTGAGCGCGTACGACTCGGCAGGACTGCTGCTGCGCAACGGCCACACCGGGCGGATCCACCTCATCTCCCAGTCCGGAACGATCTTCCGCACCTATCCCAGCACGCACGAACACGCCGTCGTGAGCCTGCCCCGCCCGGAGCTTCTGATGGAGCCCTACCGCGACCGCGAGGAGTTCCTGGCACGGGGCAGGGCCGCGTGGCGGACGGCGTGCTCGACGGTCCGCGAGAGGCACCCCGGCATCGCCTCCGCCATCGTCTCCGAACGTGTCGCCAAGGCATGGGAGCCGCACCTCCCCGAGATCATCGAGCGTATCCCCGATGAGGAACTGCGCTGCCTGCTGGACGAGTTCGCCACCACCATCGCGGCACTGCGCGTCGGCGCCGTGGAGTACACGATGGCGGTCATCGAGCACGCGCTGCGGTCACCGGACGGGCCGCTGGAACTGGTCGTCGGCAAGGTGCGGGCCATCACTCCCACCGGGTCGGGGCGGCTGCTGGTCTCGGTCGCGGGGCAGCACGGCAGCCACGGCGTCGAGGCCGATCTCGTGGTGTCCAACTTCGCCAGGGAGTCCGACTACTCCAAGGTCGGACAGCCGCTGTGGCGGGCACTTCTGCGGAAAGGTATCGCGACCCCTCACGAGCGCACCGGGCGCGGCCTGAAGGTCGACGCGTGCGGGACGCTGCTGGGCGCCGACGGGCGACCGTCCGGCCCGGTCTCCGCGATCGGCGTACTGCGGGAAGGCGACGAGATCGTCCGACACGGCCGGACGGGCGCGTTCGCGTTCAACCTCGCCGCCATCAAGAACCACTCGGTCTCCGTCGCGGCCCATGTGACGGAGCAGGTGGAACTGCGGCAGGAGGGTCTGAGCGACATCGCGGCCCTGCACCCCCACTACCGCAGCTATGCCAGCAATACGGAGGAAGCGGACCGGGCGGCCTTGGAGGAGGCTGTGGTACTGGAGGTACGGAGGCTGGCCACGCGCGAACGCGGGGAGAGAGAAGCACTCGACTCCCACTTGACCGCGAGCATCCTCTCCATGGGCGGTCTTCCGGCACTCCCGACAGCTGTGTCCCGGCCCGACCGCCTGATGCGCGCGGTCGTCAACCGGGTCGCCGCGGAACGGCTCAACGACGTCTCCGTGACGCCACGGCAGCTACGTCGACAACTGGGGATCGGGAACGTCGACAATCCGGAGGGCTAGTTGAACGGGAACAGGCGACGGATTCTGGGGTTTCTTCTGGTCGGCGGCACCGAGAACGTGCTGCGGGGCACCTGTAATCGGACAAGAGTTCCACACGAGGGCAGCATCCTCGTCACCCCCTTCCTCGAAGCGGGCATGTACGACGCCATCGTGGCCGCACGCGCGGTGGTCTGCGGATCCGGCGGACTGACCGGCCACATGCAGTCCCTGTGCCGCGGCAGGGGGATACCGGTCCTCCGCGTCGACGAGGCGGACCTCGCCGACCTGGTCGGCGAGGTGACGCTGTACCTGGAGAGTGCGTCGATCGTCGTCGGACCGGAGACATCCGCGCGGCCCGGCACCGGGAGGTCCCCGATGGACGACCTGGGCTCGGCGTGCGCCGTCATCGCCGACCTGCAGGACATCACCACCATCAACGCCTCCGGGCCGAACGCCGAACGGGTCGAGTCCTTCTTCATCCGCGAGGAGTTCCTCTGCCTCGCGCTGGGCCTGAGCCCGCTCGACGCCATGGCCGGCGGCACCTCCGGCATCACCGCCTACGGACAGGCCATCGGAGGGCGGCTCTGCGGCTTCGTCGAAGCGCTCCTGCCCGGCCAGCGACTGATCCTGCGGATGCTCGACCTGCGCTCCGACCACGCGGCCGAGGTCAGCGAGATCGCCCAGGTCGCGGTCGAGCCGAATCCCGAGATGGGACTGCACGGCGCACGCTGGCTGCTGCGCTCCGTCGCCTACCGCGACGCCCTGCACGTCGTCCTGTCCACGCTGCGCAAACACCTCGGCGATCAAGCCGACAGGGTGGCGCTCTCGGTGCCGTTCGTCCGCGACGAGACCGAGTTCGCCCAGCTCCGAGCACACCTCGACCTGCCGCACGGCGTGCCCCTGTCCGCGTTCATCGAGACGCCCTCCGCCGTTCACGCCACCCCGGCGATGTGCGCCGCGGGCGTCAGCGAACTGTTCGTCGGCATCAAGGACCTGGTGCAGTTCTACCTGGCGGCGGACCGTGGCAACCACTTGGTCGCCGACTCCTACAACACCCGCCACCCGGCCGTCATGGACGGGGTGCGCAGGGTCGTGGAATCCGCCCGCGCCGCGGGCACCCCGGTGCGGGTCTTCTCCCTGGCATCCGATCTCGACCACTACCTCGAGAACCTGCCGACCCCCGACGGCTACATGATGTGCACCGCCGAACTCCGGCAACTGCTCCTGCGGTCCCAGACCCGCACCTGACCGCGACAACCGACGCAAGCCGGATATCGACTGCCGTCAGGCCGCCGCGCCGCGCGAGGCGCCGGTGCGGTTGGCACCGCCCTCGGCGTAGCCGTCTCCAACGGCGTCGTCGCCGGGCACGCGCATCCCGGCCCGGGACCGCCGCGCCGCATACGCTGGTTCCCGGTCATCGGACCGCGTTCGGCGTCGTCGGCGGATCGTGACCGACCGCTATCCGCCTGACCCCTTGAGGAGCTTCCATGACCGACCGTGACCCCATTGCCGAGATCGGACCTTTCAGCGACGCGCGCGCCGACGCGACCCCCTGGGAGACCGCGCTGCGTGAGCTGGAGCAGGCGCGCCTGTTCTGGCTGTCCACCGTCCGCCCCGACGGCCGGCCCCACGTGACACCGCTCCTGGCCGTCTGGCACGGCGGGGCTCTGTACTTCGCGACCGGTGACCAGGAGCGCAAGGCGCGCAATCTCCAGGGCAACCACCATTGCGTCATGACCACGGGTACGAACGTCCTGGACGGTCTCGACATCACTGTCGAAGGACGGGCCGAGCTGGTGAGCGATCCGGCGGAGCGCGGCACCGCCGCGGACGCCTACGAGGGCAAGTACGGTGACCTGCTGACGAGCCCCGACGGCACCTGGCACGGCCTCGGTGACACCATTCGCGCCGGCGACGTCCAGCTGTACCGCATCGACCCGGCGGTCGGATTCGCTTTCGGGAAGGGTGAGTTGTACAGCCAGACCCGCTATCGCTTTCAGCACTGATCTCCTGAACAGCGGTTATGGATGGTCTGTCCGGCGCGACCGAGCTGTAGCGGCGCGGGGGCCGGAGTCTCCGCAGACCGCTGCACGTACGCTGCTAGCGTGCCTGATGACTCCGCGCCTCCCCGACCGACCCAGGTCGTGTCCGCAAGGTCTCGTCCGGCCCGCCACGCCTGGCACGCACTCTCGCGGCGTTGCCGACGGTCGCGGTCACCCGCGTCGCCCGTCGCATTGCCGTCTGCCGCGCAGCGTCCGGCGCACTGGCGGCGTTGCCGCAACGCCCTGGCAGCTCCACTGCGCGACCATCCCAGCGCCTTGCGATCACACGCACCAGGCGGAGCGTAGCCGCCCTCCGGGCTCCCCACCGACATCGCGGACGCCCCGGGGTGACCCTCGCGATGGAAAGAGCGGATCGTTGGGTATCTCCAGGGAGTCTGGGAGAAGTGGGTGGTGGCAGCCGGGCTGTGGACACCCTCATTCCCCCTGCCTCTCCCGGACGAACCGGCGAAACCCGATCCGCCGCTGTTCAGCGGCCTTCCCATCCTGGAGTACTAGTGATTGTCGTCTGGATCAACGGTGCGTTCAGTGCGGGCAAGACCAGCGCCGCGGGCGAACTGATCGATCTGATCCCGAACAGCACGCTGTACGACCCGGAGGTCACCGGCGCGGGGCTGCGCAGTCTGCTGCCGCAGAAGAGGCTCGCCGAGGTCACCGACTTCCAGGACCTGCCGATCTGGCGGCGGCTCGTGGTGGACACGGCGGCGGCGCTGCTCGCCGAGGTGCCCGGGGTGCTGGTGGTGCCCATGACCCTGATGCGGCAGGAGTACCGCGACGAGATCTTCGGAGGGCTCGCCTCCCGGCGCATTCCCGTGCGGCATGTGGCGCTCTCACCTGAGGAAACGATCCTGCGCAGCCGGATCGCGGGCCGCGAGGAGTTCCCCGGCGACGAGGAGCAGAGCGAGCGGGTGCGCCTGTGGGCGTACGAGCACATCGGCCCGTACCGCGACGCCCTCGACTGGATCACCGAGGACGCGCACGTGGTCGACAACAGCGCCCTCACGCCCCGTGAGACCGCCGAGCGGATCGCGGACGCCGTGCGCACCGGGAACGCCGCGCCGTGCCCGATCGTCCAGAGCCCGGAGCCGACCGGCGAGACGGTGGCCGCCGGAGTGCTGCTCTTCGACGAGCAGGACCGGGTGCTGCTCGTCGACCCCACGTACAAACCGGGGTGGGAGTTCCCCGGCGGGGTGGTGGAGGCGGGCGAGGCTCCCGCGCAGGCCGGGATCCGTGAGGTCGCCGAGGAGATAGGCCTCCACCTCGACCGGGCTCCTACCCTGCTGCTCGTCGACTGGGAGTCGCCCCGCCCGCCCGGCTACGGCGGGCTGCGCTTCCTCTTCGACGGCGGACTGTTGCGCTCCGAGGACGCCGGCCGGCTGCTGCTGCCCGGCTCCGAGCTGCGCGGCTGGCGCTTCGTCACCGAGGAGGAGGCCGCGGGGATGCTGCCGCCCACCCGGTACGAGCGGCTGCGCTGGGCCCTTCGGGCGCGCGAGCGGTCGACGGTGCTGAACCTGGAGGCAGGGGTGCCGGTGGGCTGAGCGGCGCCCGGGCGCCGCTCACACGCCGTTCGCCGCCGCGTCCATCGCCGCGGCCGCGTTCTCGGTGAGCGGGTCGCCGTGACCGAAGCAGACGGTTCGGGGCGCGAGCGCGGCCAGTCGCCGGAACGTGGCCGCCGCCCCGGCCCGGTCCACGTTGAACACGCCGAGCATCACCCGCCGCTCCACGGAGGCGACGGTGTCCCCGGTGAACAGCACGCCGTGGCGCGGCAGATGAAGGGCGATGGAGCCCGCCGTGTGACCGGGGGCGTGGACCACGCGTGCCCCGTCCCCGAACAGCAGCACCTCGCCGCCGGTCACCTCGCGGTCGACCCGGGTGGGCGGGGCCTCGGGGCACGTCAGCCCGTGCTCCCACAGCGGCAGTTCCCAGTCCAGCAGGTCCGGCTCCGGTACGGGGCGTTCGCCCCGTACCACCGGGGCGTCCAGCGCGTGGGCGATGATCTCGGCGCCGTGCCGGTCCGCCAGCCCCTGCGCGGCCCCGTAGTGGTCGCGGTGGCCATGGGTGATGACGATGCGCCGGATCCCGGCCGGGTCGAGGCCGAGCGTGCGGATCGCGTCCTCGACCGCGGCGGCCGAGTCGACGTCACCCGCGTCGATCAGGGTCAGCTCCGTCCCGTCGCGCCAGAGATAGGCCTGACCGATCCGGAAGCGGAACATGTGCAACTGGGGGAGTACCTCGACGAGATCCATGCGGCGAACGTACGCAGCGGCGGACGTCCGCCGCACGGATCTACGCTTCGGGCGACTTCGCCGAGGGCATAGCGGCGATCCGGGCCGCCCCGGGGGCGGCCTCAGCAGGTCAGACCTTCTTCGACTCCGCGTAGTTTCGCAGGAACAGCGCCTCGGCGACCGACATCCGCTCCAGCTCCTCGGGCGACACGCTCTCGTTCACCGCGTGGATCTGCGCCTCGGGCTCGCTCAGCCCGATCAGCAGGATCTCCGCCTCCGGGTAGAGGCCCGCCAGCGTGTTGCACAGCGGAATGGAGCCGCCCATCCCGGAGGACTGCATCTCCTGGCCCGGGTACGCGTCCCGCATCGCGTCCGCCATCGCCGTGTACGCCGGGCTGGTCATGTCCGCGCGGAACGGCTGGCCCTGGCCCACCTGTTCCACCCGCACCCGCGCACCCCAGGGGGCGCGGGACTCCAGGTGGGCGGTGAGCAGCTTCGTCGCCTCGGCGGCGTCCTGGCCCGGCGGCACCCGCAGACTGATCTGCGCCCGCGCGCTCGCCTGCACGGACGGCGTCGCGCCGACGACCGGCGGGCAGTCGATGCCGATGACGGTGACGGCGGGACGGGCCCAGATCCGGTCCGCGACCGTGCCCGTGCCGATCAGCTCCACCCCGTCCAGCACCTTGGCGTCCTGCCGGAACTCCGCCTCCGGGTACTGGAGCCCGTCCCAGTCGGCGTCGCCGGTCAGCCCGTCGACCGTGGTCGTCCCGTCCTCGGCGCGCAGCGAGGCCAGCAGCTGGATCATCGCGGCCAGCGCGTCCGGGGCCGCGCCGCCGAACTGCCCCGAGTGCAGGTTCCCCTCAAGGGTGTCCAACCGCACCCGCAGCATCGTCATCCCGCGCAGCGTCGCGGTGACCGTAGGCAGCCCGACCCGGAAGTTCCCGGTGTCGCCGATGACGATCGTGTCGGCCGCGAGCAGTTCCGGGTGCGCTTCCGCGTACCGCTCCAGACCGCCGGTGCCCTGCTCCTCGGAGCCCTCGGCGATCACCTTCACCGAGACCGGTACGCCGCCGTCCGCCTTGAGGGCGCGCAGCGCGAGCAGGTGCATGATGAACCCGCCCTTGCAGTCGGCCGCGCCCCGGCCGAACCAGCGGCCGTCGCGCTCGGTGAGCTCGAACGGCGGGGAGATCCACGCCGACTCGTCCAGCGGCGGCTGCACGTCGTAGTGCGCGTAGAGCAGCACGGTCGGAGCCCCGGCCGGACCGGGCAGGAACCCGTAGACGGACTGCGTGCCGTCAGGGGTGTCCAGCAGGGCGACGTCCGTGAACTCCTCGGCGCGCAGGGCGTCGGCGACCCAGTTCGCCGCGCCCTCGCACTCGCTCCTGGGGAACACCGCCGGGTCCGCCACCGACTGGAACGCCACCAGTTCGGCCAGCTCCTCCCGGGCGCGGGGCATCAGCGAGGCGACGGTCTCGGGAATCGGACGGGCGGTCATGGGCACGCTCCTCGTGGGTGCGACGTTATGGGTAGGGCGCGGTGTGTACGCGACCGTGTGCGACGCCGTCTGTGAGGCGACGCATGTACGACGAAATCATGGCCGATCCTCCCACAGGAGGGCTTGGCCGGAACGCGCCGTAGGATGCCGTGAGCAGCTTGGGGCCACTGGTCGGATCAGGAGCAGAAGCACATCGTGAGCAGCGAGAACGCAGACGCCGGACGTGAGCCGGAAGAGTCGTCCGTGTGGGATGTCGTCGTGGTCGGCGCCGGACCGGCCGGCGCATCGGCGGCGTACGCGGCAGCCGTGGCGGGCCGGAGAGTCCTGCTGCTGGAGAAAGCGGAACTGCCGCGCTACAAGACCTGCGGCGGGGGAATCATCGGGTTCTCGCGGGACTCCCTGCCGCCGGGGTTCGAACTGCCCCTGAAGGACCGCATCCACGCGGTCACCTTCTCGCTCAACGGCAAGCTGTCGCGCACCCGCCGCTCCCGACGCATGCTCTTCGGGCTCATCAACCGCGCGGAGTTCGACGCCGGTCTGGTCGAGGAGGCGCAGAAGGCCGGGGCCGAACTGCGCACCGGGGCGTCGGTGGTGCGGGTCGAGCAGCACGGTCCCGCCGTGCCCGACCGGCGGACGGTCGCCGTGGTGCTGGCCGACGGCGAGACGGTGCTCGCGCGGGCGGTCGTCGGCGCGGACGGCAGCGCGGGCCGGATAGGAGCCCATGTCGGGGTGAAGCTCGACCAGGTCGACCTCGGCCTGGAGGCGGAGATCCCGGTTCCGGTCACCGTCGCGGAGGACTGGGCGGGCCGGGTCCTCATCGACTGGGGACCGATGCCGGGCAGTTACGGCTGGGTGTTCCCCAAGGGGGACACCCTCACCGTGGGCGTCATCTCGGCGCGCGGCGACGGCGCGGGCACCAAGCGGTATCTGGAGGACTTCATCGCCCGCCTCGGCCTCGCCGGGTTCGAGCCGGCCGTCTCCTCGGGGCATCTCACCCGCTGCCGCAGCGACGACTCGCCGCTCTCCCGCGGCCGGGTCGTGGTCTGCGGGGACGCGGCCGGACTGCTGGAGCCGTGGACCCGTGAGGGCATCTCCTTCGCGCTGCGCTCGGGCCGGCTCGCGGGGGAGTGGGCGGTCAGGATCGCCGAGTCGCACGACGCGGTGGACGCCCGCCGTCAGGCCCTCAACTACGCCTTCGCCATCAAGGCCGGTCTCGGCGTGGAGATGAGCGTCGGCCGCCGCATGCTCAAGCTGTTCGAGCGCCGCCCGGGGATGCTGCACGCGGTGCTGACCGGCTTCCGCCCGGCGTGGAAGGCGTTCGCCGGGATCACCCGGGGAACGACGTCGCTGGCCGAGCTGGTCCGTACGCACCCGCTGGCGCAGCGGGCGCTGTCCGCGATGGATCGCTAGCGCCCCGTTCGTCGCGACCGCGCCCCCATCGCTCGTACGGCCACGGGGGCGCGGTCATGCCTCGACCGTGATGCGGAAGACCGGGTGGTCGGGGCAGGCCGCCAGCAGTTCGGCGTCCGTGGACTTCGCCGTGATCCCCTGGAAGTACTGGTTGACCTCCCAGCCCCACCGCTCCAGATAGGCCCGGATGATCCGGGCCTTCTGTGCGTCGTCGGCGATCTCCACGGCGGTGAAGCCGCTGACCTTGCGCCCCAGCCGCAGCTCTCCGCCACCCGCGACGCGCATGTTGCGCACCCACTGCGAGTGCCCCCGGGCCGAGACGATGTACCGCTCGCCCTCGAAGGCGTGCGCGTTGACCGGGATGCGCTGCAGTCGGCCGCTTTTTCGCCCGCGCACCGACAGCTCGGCCGAGCCCATCAGGCTGATGCCGTGCCGGGCCAGCCATCCGACGATTCTGTTGAAGCGGTGGGCGGCGGAGCTCGCCCGGAGGTAGTAGGCCTGCTGCGGCATGGGGACTCCCGAGGACATAGGAGAGCGGTGCTCTCGCTTGAGAGCAGTGTGCGCTGGATTGCCACTCGATGCAAGAGCACTGCTCTCATCGTTGATGCTCGCTCTCGTTTCTGGTCGGTGCTCCCCACGCGTGGCAGACTGATCGCATGAGCACCATCCGAGGGGCCAGGGAACGCGCCCGCATCGAAGTGACCGCGGCCATCAAGGACGAGGCCAGGAAGCAGCTCGCGGAGGAGGGCGCGGCGAAGCTCTCGCTGCGGGCCGTGGCCCGGGAGCTGGGCATGGTCTCCTCCGCGCTCTACCGCTACTTCCCCAGCCGCGACGACCTGCTCACCGCGCTGATCGTCGACGCGTTCGACGCGATCGGCGCGGTCGCGGAGCAGGCGGCGGGGGAGCGGGCGGGGACGGTCCCGCCCGCCGAACGCTGGATCGCGGTGGCCTGTGCCGTACGGGAGTGGGGACTCGCCCACCCCTATGAGTACGCGCTGATCTACGGTTCGCCCGTCCCCGGCTACATCGCCCCGATGGACACGGTGGGGCCCGCGTCCCGGGTGGGCCTGGTCTTCATCGACATCGTCCGTACCGCGTCCCGTACCGAGGACCTCGCCGTACCCTCCCTCGCCCCGGAGCTGCGGTCCGACGCGGAGCGGATGGCCGCCGAGTTCGCCCCGGACGTGCCTCCGGCCGCCGTGGCGGCCCTGGTCGCCGCCTGGGCCCAGCTGTTCGGCCTGATCTCCTTCGAGCTGTTCGGCCAGTTCAACCGGGTCGTCGAGGCGCGCGAGCCGCTGTTCCGGCAGGCCGTGGGCGACCTGGCCCGCTCGGTCGGCCTGCGCGCGGACTCTCCCTAGGGCCGCCTTCCCCGGCTGCGTACTCCCCACGGAGTACGGGTGATCACCACGCACGGCGGACGCCCCCGCACCCGTCCGCCGTCTAGCGTGGCCGCCATGGACGAACAGCAACCGCCGGACCGGGGCGGCGGTCACCCCTGCGGCTTCCCGGGCCGCCGGCCTCCCGGACGGCCGGACCGGCGGGGCGGCGGCCCACCGGCGTGGCTGTCCGGCGCGCGTTCCCGGACGGCCGCCGGGCTGCCCTGGGTGTCGACGGCCGCGCTGCTGGTGTTCGTCATGGTCGGCACGGGCTTCGCCGAGCACGGGCAGGACCGCCGGCCCCTGGACGTGGCCGCCCGGCTGTTGCTGTTCGTCGCGGTCGTCGTGCTGCTCTTCCGCCACCGCCGCCCCGTGGCCGCCGTGGCCACCACCTGCGCGGCGACGCTGGTCTATCTCGCGGCGGGCTATCCGTACGGGCCGGTGTTCGTCGCCGTCGCCGTCGGATGCTTCAGCGCGATCGTCGCCGGGTACCGGAAGGCCGCCTGGTGGTCGCTGGGCGGGCTGTGGGCCGGGCACGTTCTGGTCTCCCACTGGCTGTACCGGTGGCTGCCGCCGGGCGGCGACGAAGCCGCGCCCTGGACGCAGCAGGGGTTCATCACCGCGTGGGTCCTGGCCGTCGTGGCCGCCGCCGAACTGCTGCGGGTGCGCCGTGAGCAGTGGGCCGCCGCCCGTGCGGAGCGCGAGGCGGCGGAGCGGCGGCGGGCCGACGAGGAACGGTTGCGCATGGCCCGCGAGCTCCACGACGTGCTGGCCCACTCCATCTCCGTCATCAACGTGCAGGCCGGGGTCGGGCTCGCGCTCCTCGACTCCGACCCGGAACAGGCCCGGACCGCCCTCACCACGATCAAGGGGGCCAGCAAGGAGGCGCTCGACGAGGTACGTCAGGTGCTCGCCAACCTCCGGACGCCCGGCGACGCCCCCACCTCCCCGGCCCCCGGCCTGGACCGGCTTCCCGAGCTCGTCGAACAGGCGGCGTCCGCCGGGCTCACCGTCACCGTGGAGAGCGAGGGCGATGCGGCCGCCGTCCCGCCCGGCGCCGGTCTCGCCGCCTTCCGCATCGTCCAGGAGGCCCTGACCAACGTCGTCCGCCACTCCGGCTCCCGCACCGCCCTGGTGCACATCGGCTACGGCTCCGGGCGCGTCCGGCTCCGCGTCGACGACGAGGGACCCGCCACCGGGGACGACGCGGGCGGAGGCGGCAACGGACTCGTCGGGATGCGGGAGCGGGCCGCCGCCCTCGGTGGCACGATCGAGGCGGGACCCCGCCCGGACGGCGGCTTCCGGGTCCTCGCGGAACTGCCGTTCACCCCACCGGACCGCGACCGACGCCGCCGGAACCCGCCGGAGCCCTCCGAGGAGACACCGTGATCCGCGTAACGCTCGCCGACGACCAACTGCTCGTACGGGCGGGCTTCCGCGCACTGTTGGACGCGCAGCCGGACATCGAGGTCGTGGGGGAGGCCGCCGACGGCGAGGAGGCGGTCCGCCTGGTGCGTGAACTGCGCCCCGACATCGTGCTGATGGACATCCGCATGCCGCGCCTGGACGGACTGGCCGCCACCCGGCGGATCACCGGCGACCCGGACCTGAACGAGGTGAAGGTGGTCATGCTCACCACCTTCGAACTCGACGAGTACGTCTTCGAGGCCATCCGCAACGGGGCGTCGGGCTTCCTGGTCAAGGACACCGAGCCGGAGGAACTGCTGCGCGCGGTGCGGGCGGTGGTCGGCGGGGACGCGCTGCTCTCGCCCGGCGTGACGCGCCGGCTGATCGCGGAGTTCGCGGCCCGCTCCAAGGTGCCGACGGCCGCCGCCTCGCTCGCCCGGCTCACCGAACGGGAGCGGGAGGTGATGGCACTGGTCGGCATCGGCCTGTCGAACGAGGAGATCGCCCGCAGACTGGTCGTCAGCCCGCTCACCGCGAAGACCCACGTCAGCCGCACCATGGTCAAGCTCGGTGCCCGCGACCGGGCCCAACTCGTCGTCCTCGCCTACGAATCGGGGCTGGTGCGCCCCGGCTGGCTCGGCTGAGCCGAGAGGCGCACCCGGCCTCTCGGCCCGGCGGCGCCGATCAGGTGACGGCGGAGTTGTCCGTCCAGATCCGGGCCACCGAGCGGTCGCCGCGCAGGGTGACGGCGCTGAGCGGCAACCGGTTCCAGAGGGTGAGGTAGAGCCCCTCCGCCGTACCGCTCAGCTCGCAGTCGAAGCTGTCGCCCGGCTCGGTCCCGGTCTCCGACCGCACGGCCTGGGGCGGATCCTGGGAGATCCGTACCGTCCAGGTCGCCTCCGTGTCCACGGCCCGCACCCGCAGCGTCCGGGGCTTCTCGGAACGCACCTTGCTCTTGGGCCGGGCGTGGAACCCGGTGAGGAGCTCGTCGATGCCGTCGACCGCCCGGTCCGCGGACACCGGGGTCAGCGGACCGCCGAGCGCCGACTCGGCGTCCACGCGGTGCACGGTCGTCTCGTTGAGCTGGCGGCGGGACCAGAACGCCAGGGGCGAGGGGGCCGGCATGAAGGTCCAGCAGTCCAGGTCGGCGGGGGCTTCCTCCAGGGACCTGACCAGATGGCGGTGCCCCTCGCGGAACCAGTCCAGGAGTTCGGTGCCGTCGAGGGCGGGTTCGCCGCCGTCCGGCCGGTAGGTGGTGTGGCCCTCCGTGATGAACGCCGCCGCCCAGCGGTGCACCATGCCGGTGTGCCGCAGGAGATGACGTATCTGCCAGCCGGGACAGGTCGGTACCGATGCTCCCGATCCGGCCCGCTCGGCGGCGGCCGCGAGCAGCCGCCCTTCCTCGGACAACGACGCGATGTGCTCGGCGATCTGCATGGCGGCGATTGTGCCAGGCCCCCCTGTTCGGCCCTCAGACGCCCTGCGGGTGCGCGGAACCGGCCGACCCGGCCCGGCGCACCAGGCGGACGAACCAGCCCAGGGCCAGCGACTGGACGAGGACCGAGACCACCAGGCCGAGCACCAGGAACCACGCGGGCCCGCCGGCCTCGGCGCCCGCCAGGGAGCCGCCGAGGAAGAACAGGAAGATGGTCGGGGCCGCGAGGAGGAACAGCCAGACGCCGGAGAACGAGGCGTCCTCGTGGGCGACGAACAGGGTGTCCGCGGCGACGAACAGCGTCGCCGCGAGCACCAGCCCGAGGTAGATCAGGGAAGCGGGGTTGCGGAAGGTCAGCCGGACCAGGGTGTTCAGGTGCGGGTGGTCGGTCAGGCGCTTCATGGTGTGCTCCCCCGCTGCTGCTGCTGCTCGCTCTGCATCCTGCTCGGTCGAGGCTTCCATCGTGCGCCGGGGGAGCGGGTCCTGTTTGAGTACGGCTACTCAATCGACCAGGTGTGCGGGTGATCAGGTGTGCGCGTCCGTCGTCGCGTTGCGCGCTCCGTAGCCCAGGGCGGCCGCCGCCGCGGCCAGCAGGGCGACCGTCGTCAGGGCCAGCGGCAGCGAGAACCAGTCGGCGAGGAAGCCGATCGCGGGCGGGCCGAGCAGCATCCCGCCGTAGCCGAGCGTCGACGCCGCGGCGACTCCGCTCGGTCCCGCGAGTTCGCCCGCACGCCCCACCGCGACGGGGAAGATGTTGGCGAGCCCGAGGCCGGTGACCGCGAACCCGGCCAGCGCCAGCCAGGTGGTCGGCGCCAGAGAGCCCAGCAGCATTCCGGCCGAGGCCGTCGCGCCGCCGAGGACGAGGGTGCGGGTCTGGCCGAGCCGTTCCAGGAGCATGGTCCCGGTCAGCCGGCCCGCCGTCATCGTCAGGGCGAACAGCGCGTAGCCGGCGGCGGCGAGCCCGGGGTGCGCGCCCAGGTCCTGTTCCAGGTGCAGCGCGCCCCAGTCGGCGAGGGCCCCTTCCCCGTACGCCGTGCACAGGGCGATCACGCCGAAGAGCACGACGACACGGCGGGCCCGGGGCGACAGCCGCTGCTTCGGCGCTCTCCGGTCGACGGGCTGCGGAGCGGCGGGGGTCGGACGGTGGCGCAGCAGGGCCGGTCCGGCGAAGGCGGTGACGAGCAGACCGGTCCCGGCCAGCAGGAAGAGGTGCGTGGAGGCGGCCAGGCCCCCCGCGACCAGCCCGCCGAGCCCGGCGCCGACCATGCCGCCCAGGCTGAACGCCGCGTGGAAGCTCGGCATCACGGGCCGGCGCAGTTCGGCGACCAGGTCGACGGCGGCGCTGTTCATCGCCACGTTCATCCCGCCGTACGCCGCTCCGAACACCAGCAGCACGAGGCCGAGGGAGAGCGCCGAGTGGGTCTGGGCGGGCAGGGCGATGCTCAGGGGAAGCAGGACGCCGCAGACCACGGTGACGGCATGGCTGCCGTAACGGCGGCACAGCCGGCCGGTGAGCATCATGGTGATGACCGCCCCGGCGGAGACGCCGAGCAGGGCGAGGCCGAGGGTGGAGGCGGAGGCTCCGGTCTGCTGCTTGATGGCCGGGATACGGACCACCCAGCCGGCGAAGAGGAACCCGTCGAGGGCGAAGAACACGGTCAGCGCGGTACGGAGGCGGGCCGACGAGGGTGGGGCGGTGTCTCCGCCAGGTCCCCCCGGAAGGGCCGTCCGCAGTTTGTTTAGTTGCGGCACAAACTCAGCATAGGGGCGCTCCGGCGACGGGCGCAACACCGCCGCACGCCTTACGTCGCGGGGGCCCGGCCGTGGCCGGGACGGGATCCCCGGGCAGGCCCTGGGCGTCCGGGGCGCCTTCGGATCATGGGAGACTCGCCCCCATGAACGGCAAGGCGACCACCACCCGGACGAAGTTGGAGAGGGGCCGCAGTGCGCTCGGGCCCGCCCTGGAACTGGTCCACACCGGACGCGCCCCCACCCGGGCCGTGCTCACCTCCGAACTCGGCGTCACCCGCGCCACCGCCGGGGCGGTCGCCGCGGAACTGGAGGCACTCGGGCTGATCCGGGTCGACTCCAGCCCCGGGTCGGCGGCCGGATCCCAGGGCCGACCCTCGCACCGGCTGTCCGTCCTGGAGACCGGCCCCGTCGTCCTCGCCGCCCAGGTGCACGCCGACGGCTTCCGGGCCGCGCTCGTCGGGCTCGGCGGCCGGATCGTCGCCACCTCGCCGGGCTGCGTCGCGGTGATGGCCGACCCCGCACAGGTGCTCGGCGAGGTCGTGGAAGCGGGGGCGGGGCTGCTGCGCGAGAGCGGGCTGCGCTGCGTCGGAGCCGGGCTCGCGGTGCCCTCCGCGGTCGCCGAGCCGGAGGGCACCGCCCTCAATCCGCTGCACATCGCCTGGCCCGCGGGCTCCCCGGTCCGCGACATCTTCGCCGCCTGCGTACGCGAAGCGGGCATCACCGGACCCGCGTTCACCGGCAACGACGTCAACCTCACCGCGCTGGCCGAGCACCGGCACGGCGCGGGCCGCGGCGCCCAGCACCTCCTGTGCGTGGCCACCGGCCACCGGGGCGTCGGCGGGGCCCTCGTCCTCGACGGCCGCCTCCACAGCGGGAGTTCGGGTCTCGCGCTGGAGGTCGGGCATCTCACCGTGAACCCCGAGGGGCGGCCCTGCCACTGCGGCGGGCGCGGCTGCCTCGACGTGGAGACCGACCCGCTGGCCTTCCTCACCACCGCCCGCCGCGAACCGGGTCCCGAGGAGTCCCTCCTCAAGCAGGCCGGAAACCTGCTCCGTACGGAGTACGGCGACCCTGCCGTACGGCACGCCGCCGAAGCGCTGATCGACCGCCTGGGCCTGGGGCTGGCCGGACTGGTCAACATCCTCAACCCGGACCGGATCATCCTCGGCGGGCTCCACCGCGACCTGCTGGAGGCGGACCCGGAGCGGCTGCGCGCCGTCGTCGCCGACCGGAGCCTGTGGGGGCGCAGCGGCAGCGTGCCGATCCTGCCGTGCACCCTGGCCCACAACAGCCTGGTGGGCGCCGCCGAACTGGCCTGGCAGCCGGTCCTCGACGACCCGCTCGCGGCGTTGGTCTGACGCCCGCAGGTCCCCGCCGTCGGCGCACCGTTCACCGCTGCCGCTGCCGCTGCCGCTGCCATCCCGGCCTGCTGCTGGAGGCCGGGCGCGGCACGGGCTCCGGCTGCTCCCGAGGGAGTACGCGTACGGCCGCCGGGGGGACGACGCCCCGGAGCACCGTGCTCGGGCAGGCTCGAAAGTGACCGGAAAGGCACCGTGCCCTTCCGTGAACGAGGGAGCTGACCGAGATGAACACCCTGGCGCACTCCGGCGGACCCGGTCCCTGGGTCCTGCTCTTCCCGCTCGTATGGGCGGCGGTCGTCATCGGGATCGTCACCCTGCTGCGCCGCACCGTGTGGCGCGGACGCCGAGGCCCGTGGGCGGCCGACCGTGCTGCGCGGGGCGGCCCCGGCGCATCCTCACCGATCGCGCTGCTCGGCCGCCGCTTCGCCGCGGGGGAGATCGACGAGGACGAGTACTGGCGCCGGATGTCGGTGCTGGACGAACAGTTCGGCCCGGCCGCGGGCGGCGGCAGGGCGTGACCTTTTTCCGCCCCGCCCCGCCCGGTTAGCCCGGTCAGCCGACGACGGCCGACCGGGCGGGCACGGCCACGATGTTGTCGGGGGTGATGGTCACGGCCCCGAACGGTCCGTCGGTCATCGACCCGTAGACCGCGAGCGGTGGCAGGGTCGAGGCGCCGGTGGCCGCGGGCAGGGTGAACCAGACGGCCTTCCCGGCCGAGCCGATCGGCCGCACGCCCCAGCTCTCGCTGACGGCGGCGATCAGGGCCAGACCCCGGCCCGACGTGGCGAACGAGTCCGCCTCGTTCACCGTGGGCAGGCGCGGATCGTGGTCGTGGACGGAGACCGTCAGACGGTCGAGCAGCAGCTCGATGTCGACGGTGCATGACTTGTCCGGCTGTGCGTGCCGGTGAACATTGGTGAGAAGCTCGGTGACGCCCAGGGCCGCCTGGTCGATCAGAGGATCGAGATGCCAGTAGCGCAGTTGCGCCGAAATGATTCTGCGGACCTGACCGATCCGCGACGGCAGGGCCTGGAGCTCCACCGTGCAGTGCCTGCTTGGCTCGCTGATCACGGCTGCGACTCCCCGAAATAGGTCCGGAAGAAGAGAAGAGAAACGAACGGAGCCGGCGGACGACTGACTGCCGAACCCGCTCTGCTCTTGTCGTGTCTGCTCGTGTCGCGCGATCCGATCCGTGGAGCGGATCACTCTGTCACCGAGGGTGCACCTTCAGTGACATGGGACCAGCGTGGCCCAGGGGATACGGCTCCGCAACTCGCGGCGGAGCCCGGCGGCCGGCGAACCGGCCCGCCGGGCCCGTGCCGGCCCGGTCAGTCCCGGCGGCCGCGCGCGTGGCGCAGAGCCTCCAGGAAGCGCCGCAGTGGAGCCGCCCCGTCGCGTCTGCGGCTGCGCTGCCCCATCGTCAACCGGTAGCGCACCCCGTTCACCCGGGCGATGACGGAATCCGCCGCGATGAACCACCATTTGCGGGCGCTGACCGAGCCCACCGGGGCGCTGTCGATCTCCCGCCCGTTGCTCGTGAGCAGCGACAGCCGCCCGTCCTTCACCACCACCTGACCAGCCCTGGTCAGGGACCTGGTGAACCGCTCGATCCTGACCCCCGAAGCACTGAACTCGACGTCCGTCATGGCGGATTCGCCCCCCTTCGACACCACTCCCTGCTGTGCAGTGTGCCCCGGCGCGGGCCGGACCGCCAGAGGGCCCGGAAACACGACGGGCCCCCACCCGCACCGCCCGTCGCCGCCGCCCCCGCAGGCGGTGGTCAAAGGCAGCGCTATGGACCATCAAAGTGACCGTTTGCGCAGGTGAGGTGCATATCGTGGGGGCGCGAGCATCGGATCGACGACCAACAGGAGCAGGCCCATGGACACCAGTGAGCACGCAGCCGGGCACGGGGCCAGGGCGACCGTGGACGTCGACCGCAGCGACCCGGAGTACCGGGCCTGGCTGAAGGAGGCCGTCCGCAAGGTCCAGGCCGACGCGAACCGTTCCGCCGACACCCACCTGCTGCGCTTCCCGCTGCCCGAGGCGTGGGGCATCGACCTCTACCTCAAGGACGAGTCGACGCACCCCACCGGCAGCCTCAAGCACCGCCTCGCCCGCTCGCTCTTCCTGTACGGGCTCTGCAACGGCTGGATCCGGCCCGACAAGCCGGTCATCGAGGCGTCCAGCGGCTCGACGGCCGTGTCGGAGGCGTACTTCGCCAAACTGATCGGCGTCCCCTTCATCGCCGTGATGCCGCGCACCACCAGCCCGGAGAAGACCCGGCTCATCGAATTCCACGGCGGGCGGTGCCACTTCGTGGACGACTCGCGCACCATGTACGAACAGTCCGCGGCCCTCGCCGCCGAGACCGGCGGGCACTACATGGACCAGTTCACCTACGCGGAGCGCGCCACCGACTGGCGCGGCAACAACAACATCGCGGAGTCGATCTACCAGCAGCTGCGCCTGGAGCGCTACCCGGAGCCCGCCTGGATCGTCGCCACCGCCGGGACCGGTGGCACCTCGGCGACCATCGCCCGCTACGTCCACTACCTCCAGCACGACACCCGCATCTGTGTGCCCGACCCGGAGAACTCCTGTTTCTTCGACGGCTGGACCAACCACGACCCGCTCGCCACCAGCGACTGCGGCTCGCGCATCGAGGGCATCGGCCGCCCGCGTATGGAGCCCAGCTTCGTGCCCGGCGCCATCGACCGCATGATGAAGGTGCCCGACGCCGCCAGCGTCGCCGCCGTCCGCGCCCTGGAGCGCGCCATCGGCCGGAAGGCGGGCGGGTCGACGGGCACCGGACTGTGGAGCGCGTTCAAACTGATCGCCGAGATGGTGGGGCAGGGTGAGCGCGGGAGCGTCGTCACGCTGCTGTGCGACCCGGGTGACCGCTACCTGGACAAGTACTACTCCGACTCGTGGCTGGAGGAACAGGGCCTGGACATCGCCCCGTACACCGCCGCCATCGATGACTTCCTCACCACCGGAACCTGGCCCTGCTGAGGCCGGCCCCGGCCGCGCAGCTCAGGGCGCCGTCGTCGCCAGCCGCGCGTCCAGGCGGCGCACGGCGTCCCGGAAGGACCGGCCCACCCCCGCCCGCCCGAGGCTCAGCACCAGACGGAACAGCCCCGTTCCGTCGGCGGCGAAGGTCCACTGCACCCGGGTGCCGGACCCCTCCGGAGTGAGCCGCCACTCCTCCAACAGGGCCCGGAGCCCCGGTGCGTTGGACTCGTCGGCCCGGTAGGCGTAGCACGTGTCCGGTTCGGCGGCCACGATCGTCTCGCGGAACCGGACCCCGCCCCGCAGCCGCACCTCGCGGCCCGCCCCCTCACGGGTGGGCGTTGCCAGGGTGACGGCGGTGAACCAGGACGGCCAGGACGCGACATCCTCGGCGAGCGCGCGGTACACCACGCCCACCGGCGCGGACACCTCGGCGGCGAACACCAGACGAATCGGCGCGGAATCGACGAACTCCCGCCCCACCGTACGGAGTAGGCGTGCCATCGCGTGCACCTCCCGGCGGTCTGCGGCGTGTTGGGCCGGGCACACCCTAGCGGCAGGACCGTCAGCTGTCTGTACCACTGTCGGCCATCGACGCACGCCGTTCCTCCTCGGCCGCGGCCGCCTCGGCGATGTTGCGAGCCATCCCGCCGAACACCACCGAATGGAAGGGCCACACGCTCCACCAGTACGCGTGGCCGAACAGCCCGCGCGGATGGAACAGGGCGCGCTGCCCGTACACCGTCCGGCCCCGGTCGTCGCGGCGCACCGACAGCTCCAGCCAGGCCAGGCCCGGCACCCGCATCTCGGCCCGCAGTCGCAGCAGTTCGCCCGGCAGGATCTCCTCCACCCGCCAGAAGTCCAGCGAGTCGCCCACCCGCAGCCGCTGGGCGTCCCGGCGGCCGCGCCGCAGCCCCACCCCGCCGACGAGCCGGTCGAGCCAGCCGCGTACCGCCCAGGCCAGGGGGAAGGAGTACCAGCCGTTCTCCCCGCCGATGCCCTCGATCACCCGCCACAGTGCCTCGGGCCCGACCGGCACGGCCATCTCCCGCTCGTCGCGGTAGAGGCTGCCGCCCGCCCAGTCGGGGTCGGTGGGCAGCGGGTCGCTCGGCGCGCCGGGCACCGAGGCGTTGGACCAGCGGGTGTCGACCCGCGCCTCCTGGATCCGCTTCAGGGCCAGGCGCAACGCCCGGTCGAAGCCGATGGGCCCGTCCGGCGGATCGGGGACGTACTCCTTGATGTCGTGCTCCCGGCACACCACCTCGTGACGCAGCGATTCCGTGAGCGGCCGGGCGATGGAGCTGGGCACCGGGGTGACCAGACCGACCCAGCGGCTGGAGAGCGTCGGGGTGAGCACCGGCACCGGCAGGATCAGCCGTCGCCGCAGCCCCGCCACCCGGGCGTAGCGCTGCATCATGTCCCGGTACGTCATGACGTCCGGGCCCCCGATGTCGAAGGCCCGGTTCACCTCCTCGGGCAGCTTCGCGCTCCCCACCAGATACCTGACGACATCCCGTACGGCCACCGGCTGGATCCGGGTCCGCACCCAGCTCGGGGTGATCATCAGCGGCAACCGCTCGGTGAGATACCGCAGCATCTCGAACGAGGCGGACCCCGAGCCGATCACGATCGCCGCGCGCAGCACCGCCGTCGGCACCCCGGAGTCCAGCAGGATGTGCCCCACCTCGGCCCGCGAGCGCAGATGCGGCGACAGGTTCTTCTCCGGCACCCCGGCCGGCGTGAGCCCACCCAGGTACACGATCCGGCGCACCCCGGCCGCCCGCGCCTGTTCGCCGAAGGTCCGGGCCGCCCTGCGGTCGGTCTCCTCGAAGTCCGAACCGGAACCGAGCGCGTGCACCAGGTAGTACGCCACATCGACGCCCCGCATCGCCTCCGCCAGGGACGCGGCGTCGGTCACATCGCCGCGCACCACCTCGACCCGGTCCGCCCAGGAGTAGTCGCGCAGCTTCTGCGGCGTTCTGGCGAGGGCGCGCACCCGGTGCCCCGCATCGAGCAGGGCGGGCACCAGCCGGCCGCCGATGTAACCGGTCGCCCCGGTCACCAGAGCGCGCGGACGCGCGCTCTCGGGGCCGCCGGGGCCGTCCGGGCCATCGGAGGGATTCAGGTCGCCGGAGCCGCCGTCAGAGGCGTCGTCAAGATCCGTCACCTGTCCGAGTCTGGCACCGGACGGCCGGTACGACCGGTCGGGGGGCTCCGTACGGCGGCATCGACGCCATCGGTACGGCGACGGCCCCCGGCCCTCGCACCCGCTCAGCGCACCGCCGCCAGCGTTTCGCCCCCGCGCAGCGACGCCGTCAGCTCGACATCGGCGTCACGGGGCGCCCGCACCGCGAACGTCGGCCCGCCCGCCGCTCCCCGCACCGCCCCGGTCGCCTCGATCCGGGTCACCGCCCGGCTTCCCGCCGCCAGGACGTACCACCGGCCGGAGGCCGCCTTCCAGTGGGTGCCCGCCAGGACGTGCTGCCCGAACCTGCTGCACAGGGCCGTGTCGTCGCGGTCGGCGACCACCGCGGCCGGGTCCGTGGGCGAGGCCGCGGGGCCGAGGAACTGCACCAGCACCCGGCCGGGGCCCCGCCAGGTGTCGGCCCGGGTGCACAGCCAGCCGGCCGAAGCCCCGCCCTCGGGCAGCTTCTGCTCGGCGAAGGCCCAGTTGTTGACCGCCCGCACACCGGAACCCGACAGGGTCCGCAGGGAACACGCCGTACGCGCCCAGGCGAGCAGCGCATCGGCGCCCGTCGCCTCGCGCGGCTGCCGGGCCGGGGCGCCCCGGCCGGGCTTCGGGGTGTACGTCAGATGCGCCGGAGCCAGGTCGCCCAGATCCGTCACCAGGAAGGCGTGCTTCTCCACGATCCGTCCGGATGAACGCAGTTGGAGCACCGGCCAGGAGTCGCACGCGCCGCCCGCGGCGGGCCGGGGCACCGGGGCGGTGACCCCGTCCCGCCCGACCTCCAGCGGCTGCCCGGGGGTGTTCGGCGCGAGCAGGTCCCGGGTGGTGGACCCGGCGATCCAGGGGGCGAGCAGGAACCGCGCGCTGTCGCCCGTACGGCTGACGACGACGGCCGCGCCCGTCGTCACGTCCGCGTCGTCGGTCCGCGCGAAGTCGAGCGCCGCTCCGCCGGACCCGGACAACGGCTCCGCGTACCTCACCACCCGGACCCCGCCGTCGTGGAACAGCACCACGGCCGCCCCGTCCACCTCACCCGCGAACAGCAGCCGGGGCGGCTGCGCGGGCGGGAGCGCGACCGTGCCCGGCGTGGTGGACACCCGGACCGTGCCCGGCGGACGGGACCAGGTCCGCAGCGCCCGGCCCAGCAGCTCGCCGTCGCCCGTGCGCCCGCCCCGGGCGGGCCAGGCGGTGAAGTCGACGCGCGAGGTGTCCGCCCACCGCTCCGACGACGTCCGCAGCAGCCCTGCCGGATCGAGCGCCGGGGCCGCGGCGCCGGCCGGGTTCCGGTCGTCGCCCGTGGGCCGCGTCCCCGCGTCGACGGCGAACGTCAGGCCTCCCGCCACCGCGCACAGCGCCGCGGCCACCGCCACCGCCCGCACCCGGTGCCTGCGCCGCAGCAGGTCGCTCGGGCGGGTCTGGACCGTGCACGGGTCGAACTCGCCGGACCTGAGCATCGCCTGCGCAAGGGCCCGGTCCGGCCTCCCCAGCCGGGCCGCCCGGCGCACCGCGTCCGCCGGATCCGCCACCGCCGCTCCGGCCAGCAGCTCCCGCGCGCCGGACTCGTCGAGCCCCTCCAGCAGCTGCAGGGCGAACGCCGCCCGGACCGCCCCGGGCACCTTGGACAGGGCCCGGTCCAGGGCCAGTTCATCGACACCGCCCGCCCGGGGGAAGAGCCGCAGCCCCCAGACCACCGGCACGGCCGGACGCAGCGCGGCCGGAGCCGGGAGCCTTCCGGGCCACCAGGGGGGCCGCCGCTCGTGGGCCAGCGCCGCTCGCAGCACCCGCAGCCGCATCCACCCGTACGCGGCGCCCGAGGGGCCCTGTTCCGGCCCGACGTCCTCCGGCGCGGGCTCCGTGTCCTCCGGAGCGTCCGACCGGCGGGACTGGGCGGGTACGCGCGGGTTCCGCACGCGGCTCCCGGCGGCGGGCAGGGCCCGCTGGACGACGGCGTGCGCCGCCAGGACCCGGCGGTGCCGCCCGAGCGCCGGCGGCAGGACGACGTAGGCCAGCCGCACCAGGCGGGGATAGTGCTCCACGAGGGCGGCCTCGGCCTGCTGCACGCCCGTGCGGTCGGGGTGTGCGTCGGTCCGCTGCTGCGGTTGATGGATCGGCATGAAATGGGTGCCTTCCGGGGCCGTGGCGGGGATGTCATACCGACAAACGAGTCAATCGTGTGACGGTCACATCACCCGTACCGAATCGGCCACCCGGTCGTTGGCGATCTTCGCGGAGAAGCCGAGGTCCGCCTGCTCCGGCCAGGCGGTCCTACCGGTCGCCGGGGGAGGCGAGCAGGGCGTCCAGGACCTTGCCGAACATCCGCCGTCCGGTGGAGGCGAGCAGCGGATCACCCCACCGGGGCACCAGCCGCACCCGCAGTTCCTCGACCCAGACCACATGGGAACCGGAATCCGTGGGAAGCACGTCGATCGAGGCCCGGCCCAGCACCACGGCCCCCCGCTTCTCCAGTCGGCAGACCCCGGCCCGGCCCCCGGCGGGCGGCGTCCACCGCACCACTTCCATCGGATCGTCGAACGCCAGTGGGCCCAGCCCCGTACGCGCCACGAAGACCGTCCCGAGCTGCGTGGGCAGTCCGGTCGGGACCGAGATCGCGGTCAACGGCACCTGCGCGCCGTGCCGTTCCCAGTCGGTCACCCGGCGCCAGGCCTCGGCTGCGGGGAGAGGGGAGAAGCGCTCGATCCGGAAGACGGCCACACCACGATCCTATGGGGTGTCCGGCGGACCCGCGCCGAGCCGAACGGAATCCGGGGCGCCCCGCCTCAGCCCTCGGTGGCGGGCGAAGCGTCGGCGGCCCCGGCGGGAGGGTCGCCCGCCACCAGCAGACCCGGCAGATGTTCTTCGATCTCCGCGCGCGTCCGTGGAGCCAGACCGGCGTCCGTGACGAACGTGTCGACCTCCTCCAGCGCCGCGAAGGAACTCAGGCCCACCGTGCCCCACTTGGTGTGATCGGCCACGACCACGATCCGGCGCGCCGCCCGGACGAAACGGCGGTTGGTCTCCGCCTCCGCGAGGTTGGGCGTCGAGAGCCCGGCCTCGGCCGAGATCCCGTGCACGCCGAGGAACAGCACATCGAAGTGGAGGGAGCCGATGGCCCGGTCAGCGACCGGCCCGACCAACGAGTCCGAGGGAGTGCGCACCCCGCCCGTCAGCACCACCGTCGCCGCCCCGGGCCGCGCGCCGCGCCCCCCGGCCGGACGCTGCGCGTCGTGGAACACGTCGGCCACCCGCACCGAGTTGGTCACCACCGTCAGATCCGGCACGTCCAGCAGATGCCGGGCCAGCGCGAAGGTCGTCGTCCCGCCCGAGAGCGCGATCGCGCTGCCGGGCACCGCCAGCGCCGCCGCCGCCCGCGCGATGTCCTCCTTGGCGCTCAGCTCCAGCGCCGACTTCGCCTCGAACCCGGGCTCGTGCGTACTCGCCTCGACGACCGGGACCGCGCCGCCGTGGACCTTCTCGATCACGCCCTGGCGGTCCAGCGCGTCCAGGTCCCGGCGGATCGTCATGTCGGAGACGTTCAGCTTGCGGGTCAGCTCGTTGACCCGGACCCCACCACGCCTGCGCACCTCGTCGAGGATCAGCGCACGTCGCTGCTCCGCGAGCAGGTTCTGATTCTCGCTCAACGCCGGGTCCGGTCCTTCCCTCTGCCGTACGGTCCGCAGCGGTCTGCGCGACACGCTCATCCTGCCACGCAGGCATGTCCGGCGTATCACCTGGGGAGATTCCGTGAGACCGCTTCACGCACCCGCCCCGCGCCCGGAATCCTTGGGACTTCGCGACCGGCGGGACACCACGCCCGGAGCGCACGGCGTCCCGGCCCCGCACCATCCGCTCCTGAGCACGTCTCCGTCGGCCGCGAGGCCGACGCGCCCGAGAGAGAGTTCCCCCTTGGCTCCTGCCGCCCTGCCCCCGCCCCCGTCCCCGCCCTCCTCCCCGTCCGCGCAGCACACCGGGGCCGCACTGGAACTGCTCGTCCACGGCGTCGGCGGCGCCACCCCGCAGGAGATGCTGGGCGACCCCCGTACCGTCCGGGTCACCGGGGACGAGACCGCGGCCGTGTACCGGCGCACCGAGGACGCCCACGGCGAGAAGCACCCCGAGCGCTACCGGGACGAGCCCGTCGCCGAGGCGTACTGCTGGTCCGGCCTCACCTCCGGCAACGGCTCCCGCGCCCTGTGGCTGCTGCTCCTGCCGTTCATGGTGGTCAACCTCGCCCACTGGATGCGCCCCACCGCCACCGGCCGCACCCGCGCGGTCCGGCTGTACGGCGTGCTGGTGCGGCTCGTCGCGCTCAGCCTCACCGTGCTGCTCACGGCGGCCGCCTGCGAAGTCGCCCTGGACCTGCTGGCCTGGCAGTGCGCGGGCGCCGAGGCCTGCTCCGAACGCCGTTCCTGGCTCGGCTTCCTGTCGGCCCAGCAGGGTGGCTGGTGGTCGCAGCCCGGCCGCCGCCTCGCCCTGGCCGCCGTCGTGCCATCGGCCCTGGTGGGGCTCCTGTGGTACCTGTCCAACCGGACCTGGAGCGCGTACGAGTCCCAACGCCCCCTGGACCAAGGTGACATCGACGTCGACGCCCACGACCCCGAAGGGGTGCACGAGGCCCACGGTCCCGACGCACCCGACCCGGACACCGACGGGGCCCCGCGCCCGCCCGCCCCGATCCGCCCCGCGCTCGGCAGGCCCGGCTTCTGGTACGGCCGCCGCATCGTCGCCCGGCTCCGCGCCGCCCACACGGCGGCCGGGTTCCTGACCGTCGCCGCGGCCGTCGCCGGCGCCGCCGCCCGACACGACCGGAGCGCCGACGGCCCGGTGCCCCCGTTCCTCGGCGCGGCCGTCGAGGGCGGGATCGTCCTGTGCGCGCTCGTCGTCGTCCGGGTCGTCTGCAGCCGGGGCCGCAGCGAACGGACCCGCGACACCAAGCTGGACGCCGCCCTCATCACCTATCTGCCCGGCTCCGCGCTCGCCCTGCTCGCCCTCGCCGTCGTGTACGCCTCCTGGTCGCGCCCGGACTGGCAGTCCTCGGGCAGTCTGCCCGGCGAGACCGCCTTCCGGCTCCTCACCCTCGGCCAAGGCGTCCTCGTCGTCGCCCTCGCCCTGGTCGCCCAGGGTCTCCACCGGCGCACCCCCGAACCGCGCACCGTCCTGCACGGACTCGGCGGCCCCGCGGTCGCGATGCTCGCCTGCGCCCTCGGCGGAGTGATGACCGGCGGAGTGGCCCAGCGCGTCGCCGACTGGCTCGACGGCCCGGGGAGCCCGGGCATGGGCCACGGCACCGACATCGCCGGGCCCCCCGTCCTGCTGAGCTGGCAGGCCTCCGTCATCCCGGTGCTCCTGCTGCTCCTGCTCGTCCCGGTCCTGGTGCTGATCGTCCGCACCACGCGCACCGCCCGCCTGCTGGGCCCGCTCATCGAGGCGGAGTACGCCCCCGAACCCCCCGACGAGGGCCGTACCCGCCGCATCGCGCGGATCCGCGCGACCGCCGCCCTCACCGACTCGGCGCCCTGGATCGTCGGCGTGGTCTCCGGGGCCACCCTGCTGCTCGGGGCGGCCGCGATCGTCGGCTCCTGGCGCAGTGACGAGGTGCCGGGCCGGGCCGCCGACGGGAGCTGGCCGCTCATCGAATCATTCGCCGAGGCCGCGCAGTCGACCGGCTCCTGGCTGATCGGCTTCGGCTTCGTCCTGTTCGTCGCCGGTGGCCGCCGCGCCTACAAGGACGCCTCGGCCCGCCGCACCATCGGCATCCTCTGGGACGTGGGCACCTTCTGGCCGCGCGCCGCCCACCCCTTCGCACCCCCGTGCTACGCCGAGCGCGCGGTTCCCGACCTCGCCTCCCGGATGTCCGCCTGGACGACGACCACGCCCCGGGGCCGGCTCGTCATCTCGGGCCACTCACAGGGCAGCGTGCTCGCCGCGTCCGCCGTCTGGCAACTGCCCGACACGACCCGCCGCCGGGTCGCGCTGCTCACCTACGGCTCACCCCTGGAGCGGCTGTACGGGCGGTGGTTCCCGGCCTACTTCGGCCCCGAGCCGCTGCTCGGGCTGCACCGCTCGGTGCACTGCTGGCGCAATCTGTGGCGGGACACCGACCCGATCGGCGGCCCCGTCCGCATCTGCGCCGACCCCGACCCGGGCGTCGACCGGGGCCCCTTGAAGGACCCGCTGGCCTACGGGCGGACCACGAAGCTCCCGCTGCCCGAACCGATCCTCGGGCACTCCGACTACCAGGCCGACCCGGTCTTCGCCGAGGCGCGGGCCGATCTCCTGGCGGAGTTGGGCCCGCTCGTCCCCCGGCAGGCGGAGGCGGGCCTTCAGAAGGGCAGCTCGGGGAGATCCTCCGGGTAGAGCAGGGTCAGGTCGTCCGTGCTCGTCTCGGCGAGCTGGGCGACCCGGCCCGCGTGCCGCTCCACCATCGACTCGAAGGTCTGACGGGCGGTGCGGCCGTTGCCGAAGGCGGGGCCCTTGGGCAGCTCCGTGAAGTACTTCAGCAACGCCTCCCCGGTGCCCTCCGCCAGGCTGTACTCATGCTCCTCGGCCTGCTGCTCGACGATCCGCAGCAGCTCCTCGGGGAGGTAGTCATGGAAGGTGATGGTCCGCGAGAACCGCGAGGCCACCCCGGGGTTGACGGTGAGGAACCGCTCCATCTCGTGGGTGTAGCCCGCGACGATCACGACCACCGCGTCCCGGTGGTCCTCCATCAGCTTCACCAGCGTGTCGATGGCCTCACGCCCGAAGTCCCGGCCGGAGTCCTCGGGGGAGAGGGCGTACGCCTCGTCGACGAACAGCACGCCGCCGCGCGCCCGGTCGAACGCCTCCTGGGTCCGGATCGCCGTCGAGCCGATGTGCTCCCCGACCAGGTCCACCCGGGACACCTCGACCAGATGACCGCGCTCCAGCACCCCGAGCGAGGCCAGGATCTCCCCGTACAGCCGCGCGACCGTGGTCTTGCCCGTACCGGGGGAGCCGGTGAAGACGAGGTGCCGGCGGACGGACGCGGCCTTGAGCCCGGCCTCCTGGCGGCGGCGGCCCACCTCGATCATGTCGGTCAGCGCCCGCACCTCGCGCTTGACGCTGTCCAGGCCCACCAGCGCGTCCAGCTCACCGAGGACCGCCGAGGAGTCCCGAGCCGGCTCGGCCGGGGCGACCGGCTCCGGAGCGGGCTCGACGGCGCGCTGCCCCGGCAGTGCGCCCAGCAGACCGGGGGTCGCCTGGGTGGCCGTCAGCACCGCGGGCGGCGGGGCCGACGCCGTACGCAGACCGCTCTCGTCGCTCGTGCAGTTCTCGGCCACCGGCCCGGTCGCGGCGCCGTTGTCGCCCTCGGGGAATTCGTAACCGCCCCGGGCGCATCGCTCGGTGCGGCAGCGGGTGAGCGTGGTGCGGCAGCCGTCCATGATGTGGAAGCCGTAGCCCTCGCTGCCCGTCACCCGGCAGCTGTCGAAGGTGCCCCGGCCCTCGGCCGACACGTAGAACCCGGCCTCGGCCGGCGAGGTGACCGTGCAGCGCTCGATGGTGGGGTCCGCGCCCTTGGTGACGATGACCCCGGTCTGCGCCGCGTCGATGGTGCAGTTGTTCAGCGTGCCGCCGCTGCCGTGGTCGCGGAACCAGGCGCCCGTGGACGCCTCCCGGATCCGGCAGTCGTCCAGCTGGGCGGTCGCCCCGTCGCTCACGGAGACGGCGGTGTTGCGGATCTGGGTGAGGTCGCTGTCCACGACATCGGCGCGCGACCCCCGGTCGAGGACGAAGAGGGCGTCGGGCACGTCGTGCACCCGGCAGGCGTCCAGTATCACCGTCGCGCCGTCGCTGACCCAGACCGCCGGGTAGTCGCCCGTACTGTCGTGGATCTCGCACTGGTTGGCGTCGACCCGGGTCCCCGGGTCCCAGACCGAGAGCCCGTTGCGGCCGAAGCGGCGGACGGTGGAGCGGGTCAGCGTGAGCACCGAACGCGACCGCAGGTCGACGGCGTTCTCCGGGATGTCGTGGATGTCGCAGTCGGCGAGGGTGAGCACCGCGTCCGTGTCCAGCGTGACGCCGTCCGCGGAGGTGCGGTGCACGGTGCAGTCGGTCAGGTGGGCCGAGGCACGGGCGGTGACCTGGATGCCGCTGCCCTTGATCTCGTACACCTCGCAGCCGAACGCCTCCAGGCCGCTGCCCTCGCCGGTGACGCCGATCCCCGCCCCGGACGCGTGGTGGATCCGGCAGCGGTCCAGGCGCGGATGCCCCCCGTCGCGGACCGAGACCCCGGACTGGCCCGCGGAGACGATCTCGCACTCCTCGAACACGCCGCCCGCACCGTCCAGCACGGCGATGCCGACCCCGGCCGGATTGTCGACCGTGCAGCGTCGCACGGTGGGCCGGGCCGCGCCGCGCACCTCGATGCCCGCGGCGGACCGCGTCACGATCCGCAGGTCCGTCAGCTCCGCCGTGCCGTCCTCGACCAGCAGCGCCGGGGCCGCCGAGTCCTGGCCCTCGATATGGAGGTCCTGGATGACCGCGGAGGCGCGCACGGTCAGCGGTACGCCGTCGACCGGCGCGATCCGCACGGAACCGACCGAACCCTCGGGGCCGCGCAGCGTCACCGCGCGATGGACGACGAGGTTCTCCCGATAGGTCCCGGGCGCGACGGTGAGGACGTCGCCGTCGGCTGCCGCCTCCAGGGCCGCGGAGAGGGAGGCGTACTCGCCCGTGCGGCGGCGCCATCGCGATGTGCCGGTGTGCGTCACCTGGACCGTGCCCTGTGCCATGGCGTTGCTCTGCCCCCACCTCGTGCTGTGCGATGCCTCGGGTCCGTCCGTCGCCGGGGAGGCGGACGGGGTCGGACCACCGTAGCGCGCGTGAGGGGCGGGAGTTGACGAGTCCGCCCCGCGGAGCGATGTCTCCCCCCGTCCGCTCCCGGCCGGGGGAGGCCGTGGTCAGCCGCCCTTTCCGGCCCTGCCCCAGTCCGGACCGGCCGCGGCCCACTCCCGGTCCAGCCGTGCGTACCGCCGCCGCACCATGCGTCGCACGGTCAGCCGGCGGCCCGCCTCGACGCACGCGGCGGCGAGCAGGAACGTGCCGATGCCGCCCAGCACCGCGTGGGTCCGGGCGGTGCGCCCGTCCATCGGCGGCGGCACCGGGTGGCCCGCTGCGTCCGTCCAGATCCGCACCGGGGACCCCGGGCCGCCCGGCCGTGACTCGGTGGCCACCTTTCCGGTGCGCGGACTGCCGTCCGGGGCCTCCCAGGACGCCACCACCCAGGTGCGCGCGGCCCGTTCGACGCCGCCCTCGGGATCACCGGTGAACCGTTCCCGCCCCGCCGGGCCCACCACGACCGCGTCGACCGGGTGACGCTCCTCGTGCTGGGCCCGCACCGACCGCTGGAGGGCGGCGTCGGCCACCGTCCCGCCCGCCCAGCCCGCGGCCGGGGCGCCGACCACGAGGAGCAGCAGCGCCCCGAGCGCCACCCAGGCCTCGCGGCGGTCGGTGGCACGGCGCAGCGGACTGCCCCGCCCGCGCAGCAGTGCCCACAGCACCCACACGCCCGTCCCCCCTGCCCCTTCTGTCGATCGGGTCGATCTGTCCGTCTATCCGTCGTGGAGGTCGAGGATCCGGACGGGGTCCCCGACCCTGATCACTCCCGTCCCCTCGGGAACCAGATTCTGGCCGAAGACCAACTGCCTGCCGAACCGCCGGTGGCGGGCCAGCGTGAGCAGCGGTTCCCTGCCCCGCTCGGCGGTGCGCTGGTCGGTCGTCGTGGTCACACAGCGGCCGCAGGGCTTGGCCACCGTGAAGGCGACCTCGCCGATGGCGATCCGCCGGACCTCCGTGCCGAGGACCGCGCTCAGCCAGTCATGGGCGTCGCCCGGCGCCTCCTCCACCACCACGGTGTCCCGGTGCAGCTCCACGGTGATCATGCGTCCGGGGTCCGGCCCCTCGACGCGCTGGGGCGGAAAGCCCGGCGCGGACAGGAGCACGCCGCCGCCCGGCAGCGGCGCGGCCGAGATCCGTGCCATGGACGGCTGCTGACGCTGTGTGACGGCCCTGGCCGCCTTGTCGACCAGCATCCAGCGGCGGTCGCCGTCGAGTCCCCATGGCTCGACGGCGACCAGGTCGCAGGCGCGGGCGGCAAGCGACTTCACCGGATAGACGTGGGCCGAACGGAGCACGGGAAAGCTCATGCGCCCATCCTGCCAGCAACCTCTGACCCCGTACGCGTGGATTCTCGGGCACCAACTGACACCCAAATGCCTTGGATGCGGCTGCTACCCGGTGCGTCCCCCGGCGCACCTCGTCGCACGGAGTCGCGGGTTCAGTACCCCCGGCTCTGGTACGGACGGTTGTACGGGTCCTCGTACGGCGACTGCGCCGGCGCGGGCCGCGGCGAGGCCGGGCGCATCGACTCGTACCCGGTGGCGGGGGCGGGCCGAGGCTGCTGAGGCTGCTGCGGATAACCGCGGACCGCCGAGGGCTGCTGCGGGATGTACGGCGCGGGCGCGTGCTGCAGCTGGGCGGGCTGCATCGGCGCGTGCTGCGCCGGAGCCTGCTGGTACTGCGGCATCGGCTGCTGCTGCGGGTAGCCGTAACCGGTCTGCTGCGACGGGGCCGCGGGCAGGGCGGGCAGCGCCGACGGCAGGGCCGGCAGGTAGCTGTTGCCGGTGTCATAGGCGGCCGGAACCCGGATGGGGGCGATCTGAGGGGTTCCCCGCTCCGCGACCAAGGAGTCGTAGATCGGAGTGTCGGGGAACGACGCGGCGTAGTAGCCGCCGCCGAAGGTGGAGCGGGGGGACGTCATGCCACCTAAGTTAAGCCCACGATGTGCTGTATGGGGAGCCCCAATCTTTGGGTTATCCGTTTTACGCTGGTTCTGTGCGGCCGGCCCGCCAAAGCATCGTTAAAGATTTCGTTAACAGGAGGGACCTTTCCGCTGGTGGGCGAGGGCTTCGGCCCCGCGCTCCCGACCGTGAAGGGGAACGGCGTCGAAGCATCCGGGAGGCAAGCGAATAGCGTTTGGCCAAAGCGCGATGCGCACGGTTCGACGTCACGGAGATCGTCCGCCGGCCCGAAAGGCCCTGCCTTCCCTCAGCCCTCGTAAGGCTTTTGGCACTGCCCCCACCCGCCCGGCCCGGTGGTACCGGCCGTGCGCGGTGCGCGGCGAGGGGACCGGCCGGCCACCGGCAGCACCACCAGGGCTGCCAGCCCACCCATCAGGGCCAGTGCCGGGTAGTCGTCCCACGCGACGACCAGGCCGGACGCCAGGCTTCCGGCCGCTCCGGCGGCCGCGAGCCCCACGTCCACCAGCCCCTGGGTCGTGGCGCGCCGGTCCGGGGGCAGGGCGTCCGTGACGATCGCGGTGCCGCTGATCAGCCCGAAGTTCCAGCCCAGGCCGAGGAGTACGAGAGCGGCGCCGAGCGCGGGCGTCGAGCCCGCGGGTGACAGGGCGGCCAGTGCCCCTGCCGCCAGCAGCAGCGGTCCGGACGCGCGGGCCACCCATCGTCTGCCGATCCGATCGACGAGCAGCCCGGTGAGCGGGGAGGGCAGGAACATCGCTCCGACGTGCAGGGAGATCACGAGCCCCGCGGCCTGGGCGCTATGACCGTGCGCCAGCATGTGCACCGGCGTCATCGTCATGATCCCGATCATCACGACCTGGGCCAGGACCATCACGGTGGTGCCGACGGCGATGTCGTGACGCCCGGCGGGCGCCGCGGCCCCGGCGCGGGGCCCGTCCGTACCCGCGTCACCCTCCTCGCCGGCGTCCGCGCCCTCGTCCGGGCCGCCCGCCGCCCGGACGGCCAGCTCCTGGGCGAGCCGGAGCGGATCGGGCCGCAGCAGGCAGGCGAGGACGACCGCGGTGGCGGCGAACGCCGCGGCCGCCAGCAGGAAGGGCCCGGCGAGACGCGGCACGCCCCAGGCGTGCGCGACCTCACCCGCCGGCGTCACCAGCATGGGCCCGGTCACCGCGCCCAGGGTGGTGGCGAAGAGCACCGCGCTCACGGCCCGGCCGCGGCGGGCGGGGGAGGCCAGGTCCGCGCCGGCGTAGCGCGCCATGAGGCCGGTCGCCGTACCCATCCCGTACACCACGAGGGCCGGGAAGAGCAGCGCCACGCTGCCGGTGGCGGCGGCCACCACGACACCGACGCTGCCGAGCGCCCCGGTCGCGTAGCCCAGCGCCAGTCCGGGGCGCCGGCCCCAGCGGGTGCAGAGCCGGCCGATGCCGAGCGCGCCGAGTGCGGCCCCCGCGGTGAAGAGCGCGCTCGGTACTCCCGCGAGGCCGGTGGAGCCGAGCATCTCCTCGGCGAGCAGGGCCCCGACGGTTATCCCCGCGGTGAGACCGGCACCACTCATGATCTGGGCCAGTACCAGCACGGCCAGAATGCGCCGCTGTTCCGGAATCTCACCCGTGGCAACCGGATGTCTGCTGCGAGTCGACAAGGGAGAGCTCCCGATCGTCATGCGGGCGAGGAGATTTTCACTCAGGCAACGGCCATCGGTTTCAGCTCCGCGATGTCCGTGAGGGAAATGCCCAGCCGCTCGTGGAGGAACCGGACCATGGTCCAGTGCGGCAGCGCGCCTTCGTCGAACGGACCGAATTCCTGGCAGTAGAGGGGGATCCAGCGCAATGCCTCCTCCAATGCCTGTTCGCGTCCCGGCTCTTCCTGGTAGTCCTCGTAGGCGATGCTGCGGTGGTTGATGAAAAACCGCCCGGGGAGCCGTTCTTCGCACAGCGCGCGATATTCACGGGTCTGCAGGATGAGGTAGTGCCATATCTCGTCGATGTCCTGTTCGACGGGCAGGAAAAGCCCGGCGAGCCGGTCCCGGTGCCGGGAGACGAGGTAGAGGTACCGCAGACATTCGGTGACCTGACGTTCCACGAAGTCCTGGGGTGTGTCCGGCGCCTTGTCGCAGAAATACCGTGTTACCTCGGTGTGCAGCGCGTCCCCGAGAAGACGCTTCAGGTCGTCGGCGGAGAGTGTCTGTCCGCTGGTCATGGCACTCCGTTTTCTGAGGGGGGAGGTGGCGCTGCGTCAGGTGCCGGCGCTGACGAGCCAGGCGTACTTGCCGGAGCGCCCGATGGGAATATGGGTGCGGTGTTCGATCCGGCAGTTCCGTCCGGTCAGTTCGACGACGCCCTGCCGCAACGCGGCGGCCTCCGTGGCCCTGAGGGGTTCGTCGGTGAACGTCGTGTACGACAGGGTGGCGTCGGCGTCGCCTTGGAGGTGCAGTTGATGCAGGAAGATCCGGGGGGAGGCATCCGCGATATGCCGGTCGAGGTCGCCCTGGGCGACCGGGCCGTTCGGTGTGCTCAGCAATTCCTTCTGACGGCCGCAGAATTGGGTGATCGCCGCGGGGTCCGGCGAGCCGTCCAGGGTGCGCACACAATCGCCCGACCGGTAGCGGACGAGCGGCATGTAGGGATTGCGCACACTGGTGACGATGAGCTGGTGGATCGCGCTTCCGGCGGCCACCGGTAGGAGCTCGACGCTCATCCCGGCCAGGTGGGGCCAGTACCGGCCCGTCCGGTCGCTGTAGTAGAGGTAGCCCAACTCCGTACTGCCGAACAGGTCGATGACCGGGCAGGCGAAGTGCTGGTGCAGGAACCGCCGTACGTTCACCGGGGTGTACTCGTAGGCGGTGATGACGCTGGCCGGCGCGGGGAACGCGTCCAGCAGGCCCCAGGCCTCCGCCTTTCGCACCAGGTGCGCCAAGTGGTAGCCGGAGCAGTCGAGGTGGTACCGGCCCTGTGGGTGTGTGCTCCGTGCCAGGTCGATCTCGCGGAGCATCCGCAGTACGTCCTTGCGGACCCACTGCGCCGGATCCAGCCGCAGGTTGAGGTAGCAGGTGCGCTCATCGAGCCAGCGGTCGGCCAGGATCGGTACTCCCTTGTGCTCCACGCCGCGTCGGGCGGCGTTGACCCGCGCCACGTGTTCCGTCGCGAGCACCGTGGTGAGGGAGACCCGGCGGCAGCCCGACTCCCACGTCTCGCCGATGTCGGGGTGGCTTTGCCACAACTCGTAGTAGGAGCGGAGCAGGAAGTACGGAGGCCGGATGATCTGCATCCGGGCGTGGTTGGTGCCCGTGGACAGGACGAACTCCGCCTCGCCGGTCTCCAGCGCCGCCGCCAGCCGCGGCGTCATCCAGTTGTCGGGGAACCCGCGGGCGATCTCCGGCTTGTCGAGCAGCGGGAAGTGGCCCTTCGCCAGGGACTCCTGATAGATCGGTATGTCGCGAATATGCTCGATGACATCGCTGGTCGGCTGGCCCTTCATTAATTCCTTCTCATGTTTCGCATAGCTGAAGAAAATATGGGCTATGAGGGAGACGGAGTCGGGACGCCCGGGAACATGCTGTGGTGGGGGAGAAATCTCTCACAGAGCTGATCCCGGGCGTCCCCGTTCGATCAGGAGATACAGCCGGCCTTCGGTGCGGCGCTGATGCACCCGTTCTTCGCGGCCTGCTGGGCCGAGTTGGCGGCGAGCCAATTCTGCCAGACGTTGTCCTGGGCCATCTTCTTGATCAGGTGTTCCATGAGGTCCTCCGATGATAGTGCGGAAGGTACTCCCTGAGCCGGGCCGCCGGTGAATGGATTTCTCCTCGGCCTGCCCGCTGAATGTAAAAGCGTGGTTGAGCAACTGTCAATGAATGGCAATGTCGAGCCATGGGGAAGCAGTCCCATTCAGGACCGGTTTGGCGTGATTCCGCTCTGTGGGTGTCGCGTTGGCGCCGGCTCGGCTCGCGGCTCGCGAACCCGGCCGCATCATCCGCAGAGCGCCTGATGGAAGCGGGTCGCCCGGCTTGGCTCGGGGGACGCCGACGCGGTGACGGACGGGGCAACGGCCACCGAAGATGAGAATGTTTTCCTCATGTCCGTCCCCGGGGCCCCGCGAAGGCAGACTGGCCCGATGCTGTGGCGTGGGGCGGGGTCGGTATTGGCAGGATGTGGAGCAGGGGCACTGGTGTTACTGGTCGTATGGATATGGCCCGGGCAGAATGTGCCGCCCTCCATGGGGCCCGTGGTCGTCGTGCCCTTCCTGGACGGCCCGACCCCTCCGGTCACCGCACCGACCGGCCCCGGCCGTCCCGCCGTGTCGCCGACACCGTCCCCCGCCCCGTCCGGCACCTGCCCGGGCGGCCGGCCCGTATCGCCCCCGCCGCCGCCCCAGTCCGACGACAAGAGCACCGACTCCCCTGAGCTCCCCGGAGGAGGCGGGGTGGAGGGGGCGTCACGGACCACCGGTGACGACGAGAAGGCCTCGCGTGTTCCCAGGGGCGACGGGGGCGACGTGGGCGACACAGACGCTGTGGGCGACGAGAAGGACGAAGAGGACGAGCCCGACGACGGGAACGAGGAAGCGTCACACGGCAATCGGGGGGATGCGGACGACGAGTGGGACGACTGATGCTCAGGCGCTCGACCAGCGCCCGGTCCCGGATCGTCGGCTGGATGCTCATGCTTCTCAGCGCGGCCCTGGCCGTGCCCACCTTCGGGATCACGATCGTCTGGCAGGCGGAGCTCGACCGGCAGGTCGACGCGCAACTCCTGTCCGAGGCCGACAAGCTACGCGCGTTCGCCCGCACCTCGCGCGACCCGTACAGCGGTGAGCGCTTCACCACGGGTGCCTCGCTGCTGACGGCGTTCATGGCGGTCCACCGGCCCGAGCACAACGCAGCCTTCTTCAGCGTCGTGAACGGACGGGCCGACCGGCGCAGCCCCGGCCCCGTTCCGGTCCGTCTGGACCGGGACCCGGAGGTCGTGGCCCTGATGGCGCGGACGGCAGACACCCGTATCCGGTCGCTCGACTCCCCGGCCGGCACGGTTCGCTACGGTGTCGTCCCGGTACAGATGGCGGGCGACCACATCGACACCCGGCTCGTCCTGGTCACCTTCCGGGACCGGGAACTGCGGCAGGAACGCCACATGGCACGGCTGCTGCTGGCATCGGGAAGCTTCGCCCTGGTGGTCGCCGGACTGGCCAGCTGGCTGGTCGCGGGCCGGGTGCTGGCTCCGATCCGGCTGGTCAGGCAGACCGCCGAGCGGATCAGCGAGACAGACCTGACCCAGCGGCTACCGGTGCGGGGCAACGACGACGTGGCGGAACTGGCCGAGACGTTCAACCACATGCTCGACCGGCTGTCGGGCGCCTTCACCGCGCAACGCCAGTTCCTGGACGAGGTGGCGCACGAACTGCGGACCCCCATCACGGTCCTGCGCGGACATCTGGAGCTGATGGACGAGGACCCCGACAGCCGGCGCGGCCAGACCCGTTCCCTGCTCTTCGACGAACTCGACCGGATGCGGCGGATCGTGGAGGACCTGCTGCTCCTGGCCCGGGCCGAGCGCCCCGACTTCCTCACCCTCGGCCAGACCAGTCTGACCGACCTGGTGGTCGACACGGCAGCCAAGGCCCAGGCGCTGGGGCCCAGGCACTGGACGGTGGCCGAGGTCGCCGACGTCAGCGTGCACCTGGACGAGCAGCGGGTCACCCAGGCCCTGATGCAGCTCGCAGCCAACGCGGTCAGCCACACCGGGGAAGGGGACGCCATCGAGATCGGCTCACGCCTCTGGCGCGGCAGGGTACTGCTGTGGGTCGCGGACACCGGGCCCGGAGTGGCCCCGGAGGACCGCGAACGGATCTTCCAGCGCTTCCATCAGGGGGGCACCGCAGCTCCAGCCCGGGCCGCCCCCGGCATCGGACTCGGTCTCGCGCTGGTCCGCGAGATAGCCCAGGCACACGACGGTGTCGCCCACGTCGAGGAGGCGCCCGGGGGCGGCGCGAGATTCGTCATCGACCTTCCCGCACTGCAGCCCACGACGGAAGGAACCCATGGTGAGCAGGATCTTGATAGCCGAGGACGAGGCAAGAATCGCCGCCTTCGTCGAAAAAGGCCTGCGCCGTAGCGGGTACGTCACCCGCGTCGTCACCGACGGCGTCTCCGCCTACGAGCACGCCCGCGGCCGGGACTTCGACCTGCTGATCCTCGACCTCGGACTGCCCGGCGACGACGGGCTGACGGTGCTGCGCAAGCTGCGGAAGGCGCGCATCTCCCTGCCCGTCGTCATCCTCACCGCGCGCGACAGCGTGAGCGACATCGTGGCAGGACTGGAGAGCGGCGCCGACGACTACATGGTCAAACCCTTCGCCTTCGACGAGTTACTGGCCCGCGTACGACTGCGCCTGCGCCGAGAGGAGCCGGCGGAGAACTTTCTGCTGCGGGTGGGCGATCTGATCCTCGATCTCCGCACCCGTCGGGCCCAGGTGGGCGAGCGCGTCTCCGACCTGTCCGCCCGTGAGTTCGCCCTCGCCGAGATCCTCATGCGCAACCCCGACCAGGTGCTGTCCCGGGAGCAACTTCTCAGCCAGGTATGGGGGTTCGACTACGACCCCGGTTCGAACATCGTCGACGTCTACATCCGCTATCTGCGGCGCAAGATCGGCGCCGACCGGGTCCAGACCGTGCGGGGCGTCGGCTACCGGCTCCGGGCCTGACCACCGGGGCGGGCGGCCTTCGCCCGGCGGCGGACGCACCCCCGCACCCCGCCGGACCCATGAGAACAGTCTCACCGCTGTCTCACCGCCACCTCATCGCCCGCCCCGAGACTCCTCGTTACGGGTCATCGGTGACGCGAGGCCCGTGAGCGGCGCAGACGGTCGCCGCGGCCCCGCCCGGGAACAGGGCGCCGCCGCCACACCGGAGCAGCAGACACGGAGGCGAACCCCCCGCCTGCCCTGCGACGCGAGCACCCGCACCTGATCCCCCGTGGTACCCGGGCCACCCGTGTGCCACGAAGGCCCGGTTGTGGGCGGGGTGAGAGCCCGCCCCGCGTGAAGAGCCACACGCCACTTCCGTATGGAGGACACTCCTGTGCGACAACTCATCGACCACGCCCGCACTTTCCGCTCGCGCTGCGGTGGAGCGGGCCGTGATCTCCAGAGCTTCGAGGGCGGCCAGAAGCCCTCCGCCATGTTCATCACCTGCTCCGACTCCCGGGTGGTCCCCACCCTGCTGACCGACTCCGGCCCCGGCGAGCTCTTCGAGATGCGCACGGCCGGAAACATCGTCCCGCCCTACGATCCGGACGCGCCCACCAGCGAGATGGCGACGATCGAGTACGCCGTCTGCGTGCTGGAGGTGTCCGACATCATCCTCTGCGGGCACTCCCACTGCGGCGCCGTCGGAGCCCTGGCCAGGGGCGACGATCTGCGGACCCTGCCGGCGGTACGCGGCTGGCTCGGCAGATGTGCCCCGACGGCCGGTCCTCAGGACCCCGACGGGTTCGGCCCCGACTGCGAACAGCCCGTACAGCGCCATGCGGTGGCGCAACTGGACGCGTTGCGCGACTACCCGTGCGTGAGCCGCGCCGTGCGCGAGGGCCGGCTCGGGCTGCACGCCTGGTACTACGAGGTCCACACCGGCGCCGTGCAGGCCCACCGGCCCTCCACCGGAACCTTCTCCTCCCTGTGACAGCGACCCACCGGTGAACACGCGGGCCGCTCCCGCCGCCACCTGCTGTCTCCCCCCACTCCTCTAGGAGCTGAAGCTCTCATGTCGTCTCCACAACTCCGGTTACGCCCGGACGCACTGTCCCGCGACTTCCTCGCCTCGATCGTGGTGTTCCTCGTCGCCGTGCCCCTGTGCGTCGGCATCGCGGTCGCCTCCGGTGTCCCCGCCGAACTGGGCCTGGTCACCGGCATCGTCGGCGGGCTGATCGCCGGCGCGATGCCGGGCAGCTCGCTCCAGGTCAGCGGCCCGGCCGCCGGGCTCACCGTCCTGGTGTACGAGGCCGTCACCACCCACGGCATCGCGGCGCTCGGCCTCCTCGTCCTGTCCACGGGGCTCCTCCAGGTCGGACTCGGCCTCGTCGGCTTCGGCCGGTGGTTCCGCGCCATATCGACCGCCGTCGTCCACGGCATGCTCGCCGGCATCGGCCTCGTCCTGATCGGCAGCCAGCTCTACGCCATGGCCGGGGCCGACGCCCCGGGGAACGGTCTCGACAACCTGGCCGGACTGCCGGAACTGTTCACGCAGATCACGGGAGCCGCGGCGATCTCCTCCACCGCGATCGGCGCCGGCACCATCGTCGTACTGATCCTCTGGAAGCGGCTTCCCGGACGCCTGCCCCAGGTGCTCCCCGGGCCGCTGGTGGCCGTGGGGCTGGCCACCGCGGCGGTGGCGGTGTTCGACCTGCCCGTCGCTCCCATCAAGGTGCAGGGGCTGATCGACTCACTGCGGCTGACGAGCCTGGACGACTTCGGCCTCCTGGCCGACGTCAGTCTCCTGGGCGTCATCCTCGCCTTCACGCTCATCGCCTCGGCCGAATCCCTCTTCAGCGCCGCCGCCGTGGACCGGATGCACGACGGCCCGCGCACGCAGTACAACAAGGAACTCATCGCCCAGGGGACGGGCAACACCATCTGCGGCCTCGTCGGCGCGCTGCCCATGACCGCCGTCATCGTGCGCAGTGCAGCCAACGTGCAGGCAGGTGCGCTCACCAAGGCCTCCCGGATCATGCACGGAGCGTGGCTGCTGCTGTTCGCGGCCCTGTTCCCCGCCGTACTCGGTCTGATCCCCGTGGCCGCCCTCGCCGGGATCCTCGTCCACGCGGGCGCGAAGCTCATCCCCGTCGCGACCTTCCGACCGCTCTGGCGTGAACACCGGGGCGAGGCCGTGGTCCTGGTGGTGACCGCGCTGGCGATCGTTCTCACGGACATGTTCATGGGCGTGCTGCTCGGCATCGGACTGGCCGTGATCAAGACGGCCTGGGAGACCTCCGCCGTCCGCCTCGACATCGACGAGCAGGACGACCGCACCACGGTCTCCCTCAGCGGCAGTGCCACCTTCCTGCGCCTGCCGCTGATCCTCGACACCCTGGAGGCCCTGCCGAAGGACCGGCCGGTGGAGCTCGACCTCTCGCGGCTCCGCCACCTGGACCACGCCTGCCGCACCGCCCTGGAGGCGTGGACCACGCACAGCGGCGCCGTCCAGGGCCCCGAAGCGACGACGGACGACACACCGCGCGAGGCCGCCCTCGCGGGCGCCGCTCCGGACGGTGAAGGCCCTCCGCGCACCTAGCGCGGACCGCCGGGACCCACGGGCGTGTCCGGCGGACCTCGACCGGGTCCGCCGGACACGCTCTCGTCCGCCACGGTCCCGGCGCCCGGAGGCTTTCCCGCCACAGGCCGTTAGGTTGTGGGGGGAAAGCCTGCGGGCAGCCGGATTCGTGATGGGGGCGAGCATGACCATGCAAAAGGGAAGCAACGTCGCGGTGCCGGCCGGCACCGTGCGCGTCGAACTGGGCCGGCACGCCGCAGCGGGCACCCCGGACGTCGACGCCTCCGCTCTCCTGCTGGTGGCGGGCAAGGTCCGCAGCGACGCGGACTTCGTCTTCTACAACCAGCCGGCCCACGCGTCCGGCGCGGTCCGGCACGAGGGCAAGCGGGCCGCTCCCGACCACGTCACCGACACCCTCGTCGTCGACTTCGGCAAGGTCGAGCCCGCGATCGACCGGATCGTCGTCGCCGCCTCGGCGGACGGCGGGACCTTCGGCCGGGTGAGCGGACTGTATGTGCGGGTCACCGACGCGGCGAGCGGCGCGGAGCTGGCCCGCTTCGACAGTACGGACGCCACGGTCGAGACCGCCTTCATCCTCGGCGAGCTGTACCTGCGACAGGGCGCCTGGAAGTTCCGCGCGGTCGGACAGGGCTACAGCACCGGCCTCGAAGGCCTGGCGACGGACTTCGGCATCTCCGTGGACGAACCGCAACAGGCCGCCCCGCCCGCCCCGCCCGTCCAGCAGACCCCGTCGGCCCCCGTCACCCCGTCGCAACCTCGCCCCGCCGTCCCGGCCCCCGCCCCGGCCCCCGCCCCGGCCCCCGTCCCGGCCCCCGCCCCGGTCGCACCGCCCGCGGCCCCCGTCCCGCCGGCGCCCCCCGCGCCCGCCGCCCCGCCGGCCGCGACGCCCGTACGGCTGACGAAGGTCACGCTGACGAAGAGCGCGCCGTCCGTCTCGCTCGCCAAACAGGGCGGCACCTCCGGCGCGCTGCGCGTCAACCTCAACTGGGAAGTGCGCAAACAGTTCAAGAGCTGGGGAGCCAAGCTCGGCCGGGCCGTCGCCATGCACGCCGATCTCGATCTCGACCTCTGCGCACTGTACGAACTCGCCGACGGCCGGAAGGGGGTCGTGCAGTCGCTCGGGAACGCGTTCGGCTCACTGAACAGGCCGCCCTTCATCCATCTCGACGGCGACGACCGCACCGGCGCCCTCTCCAGCGGCGAGAACATGACCATCAACCTCGACCACAAGGACCTGCTGCGGCGCGTACTGATCTTCGTCACCATCTACGAAGGCGCCCGGAGCTTCGCCGATCTCCACGCCACGGTCACCCTCCAGCCGCAGAACGGCGCGGCCATCGACTTCTCCCTCGACGAGTGCACCGTCCCCTCCACCGTCTGCGCCCTGGCACTGATCACCAACAACGGCGGCGACCTCACCGTGCAGCGCGAGGCCCGCTACCTGGTCCCGGACCGGGGTATGAGCCCGCAGCGCACCATCGACGCCGCCTACGGCTGGGGCATGAACTGGACGCCCGGCCGCAAGTGACCCGCCGCGCCCGCCCGGACCGGCCGCACCCCCCTCCGCGGCGTCACCGGTCGGGCGCGGCCTCCGGGCGCGCGTAGGTGCGGCCCTTCCAGGCCGCGCCCCGCCCCCGGTAGTGCTGGACCGCCGAGTCCACCGTCATCAGCAGATACAGCACCGCCGTCAGCGGCAGCAGCGGCCCCAGCCACAGCGACTGACGGTAGTAGGCCAGCATCGGCAGATACGTCGCCGTCATCACCGCCCACGCCGCGCCGCCCGCCCAGGCCGCCGCCCCGTCACCCGTCAGCAGCCCCACCGCCAGCGTCACGGGCGGCGCCACATAGACGAGCAGCAGCCCCGGGACCGTCCCCGCCAGCAGCAGCGGACTGTGCCGCAGCTGGGCGTACGCGCTGCGCGCGACCATCCGCCACAGATCCGCCAGCCGCGGATACGGCCGCACGCTGTCCACCCGGTCCGCGAGCCCCAGCCAGATCCGGCCGCCGCTGCGCCGCACCTCCCGCGCCAGCGACACGTCGTCGATCACCGCCTGCCGGATCGAGTCCGGAATCCGCGCCCGCTCGGCGGCCTCGGTGCGCAGCAGGACGCAGCCCCCCGCGGCCGCCGCCGTCCGTGACCGGGCCCGGTTCACCCGGCGGAACGGGTAGAGCTGCCCGAAGAAGTAGACGAACGCCGGCACCACCAGACGTTCCCAGACGCTCTCCACCCGCAGCCGCGCCATCTGCGACACCAGGTCGAAGCCACCCTCGCCCCCGGGGCCGGCCGCGGCCACCAGATCGCGCAGACTGTCCGGCTCGTGCGCGATGTCCGCGTCGGTCAGCAGCAGGAAGTCCGGCTTGTCCCGCCGGGCCACCGCGATCCCGTGCCGCAGGGCCCAGAGCTTGCCCGTCCAGCCCTGCTCCGGCTCCCCGGGCGTCACGACGGTCAGCGGGAACCCGCCGTACCGGGCGGCCAGCTCCCGGGCCACCCGCCCGGTGCCGTCGCTGCTGCAGTCGTCGACGAGGGTGATCCGGACGTCCCCCGGATAGTCCTGGACCAGTAGCGACGGCAGGCTCACCGGCAGCATCTCCGCCTCGTCGCGGGCCGGCACCACCACCGCCACCGACGGCCAGCGCGCCGGGTCGGTGCGCCGGGGGAGCCGCTGGTCCGTCCGCCAGTAGAAGCCCTGCCCCAGCAGCAGCCACACCCACGCGATCAGCGAACCCACGGCGATCCAGGCAACGGCGCTCATCCGCCGAAGTCTGCCCCACTGAGCCCGGTCCGCAAGGGCTGTCGGCTAGGGTGACCGGGTGAAGATCGCGCTCATGGACTCCGGAATCGGCCTGCTGGCGGCAGCGGCCGCAGTGCGCCGCCTGCGGCCCGACGCCGAACTCGTCCTCTCCTCGGACCCCGGCTCCATGCCCTGGGGCCCCCGCACCCCCGAGGACATCACCGCGCTCGCCCTGGACGTCGCCCGCGCCGCCGCGGCCCACCGGCCGGACGCGCTGATCGTCGCCTGCAACACCGCCTCCGTCCACGCCCTGCCGGCGCTCCGCGCCGAACTGGAGCCCGCGCTGCCGGTCATCGGCACGGTCCCCGCGATCAAGCCGGCCGCGGCGGGCGGCGGCTCCGTCGCCATCTGGGCCACCCCGGCCACCACCGGCAGCCCCTATCAGCGCGGGCTGATCGGTGACTTCGGCGGGACCGCGGCAGTCACCGAGGTCCCGTGCCCCGGGCTCGCCGACGCCTTGGAGCACGGCGACGAGGCCGCGATCGACCGGGCCGTAGCGGCCGCCGCCGCCCTCACCCCGCCCGACGTCCGGGCCGTCGTCCTCGGCTGCACCCACTACGAGCTGGTCGCGGCCCGGATCCGCGACGCCGTGCAGCGGCCCGGCCGCCCGCCGCTCGCCCTGCACGGGTCCGCCGGAGCGGTCGCCGCCCAGGCACTGCGCCGGATCGGAGCGGACCCCGCCCCGGCGGCCGAGCCCTCCGCCAAGCTCACCGTGCTCCAGGCCGGCCGCCCCGCCGCCCTCCCGCAGGCCGCCCTGACCTACGCCGAGGGCCGGATGCTGGCCGCAGCGGTGCCCGCCCGCTGACCGATCCGCCGGGGAGCCGCCGCCGGATCGGGACCGGCGGGACCGGGTAGCCCGATCGGCCCCCGCGGCCCCGGCCGGGAACCCGGAACGCGGCTACGCTGCTGAATATGACGGACCTCCCCGAGAGTGCGACGCACGGGTCGAGCCAGGCGCCGCCCACGGAGTGGAACGGCCGCGCCACCAACCGTATCCAGTGGCTGCTGGCCCTCGCGGGCGCGGGCTGTGTGGCCCTCGGCATCGAGCTGGCCGTCGACGGCGCCTGGACCTCGGGCATCGCCCCGCTGCTCATGTCGGTGGTCGGCTGCCTCGCCGCCGGACTGCTGATCCTCTTCGGAACGCTCGCCTTCGTCCACGTGTCCGTCAAGGTCGACGGGGACAGCCTGGAGGTGCGCTGCGGCCACGCAGGCCTGCCGCGCCGCCGGATCCTGCTCAGCCATGTGACGGGCGCGGAATTCGTCCCCCGGATCAACCCGCGCCACTGGGGCGGCTGGGGCTACCGCTGGCGCCCCGAGCAGGGCACCGCGGTCGTGGTCCGCAAGGGCGAGGGCATGGCCCTGCGTCTCGGCGACGGCCGCACCTTCACCGTCACGGTCGACGACGCGGAGGCGGCCGTACGGTTCATCCGGCAACGCCTGCACCTGCCGGCCTCCGGAAACCGACCGGGCGACTGACCGGACCACCGGCCGAGCCGCGCCGGCCACCGTCCCGGGGAGCGACCGGGCCGCGCCGGCCGCCGTCCCGGTGACCGACCGGGCCGCCCACCGCCGGCCGAGAGGCACTTCGGAGCCGCCCGCGTCCCGGCCCCACGCAGGTCAACGCCGCCGCTCACAGCCGCCCACCGTAGACTCCGCCGGGTGAGCGCCACCATGACTCCCGTCGACGACCCGCCGCCCGCCACAGCCTCTCCGGCCGCCGGACTGCTGCCGCGGCTCCTCCGCCCGGCCGCCGCCGTGCTCTCCGGGCTGCTGCTCTACGCGAGCTTCCCGCCCCGGCCCCTGTGGTGGCTCGTACTGCCCGGATTCGCCCTGCTGGGATGGGTGCTGCACGGGCGCCGACTCAGGTCCGCCTTCGGCCTCGGTCTCCTCTCGGGCCTCGGTTTCATGCTTCCGCTGCTGCGCTGGACCGGTGAGGACGTCGGCCCGGTGCCGTGGCTGGCCCTGGCCGCCGCGGAGGCGCTCTTCATCGCGGTGGGGTGCCTCGGCATCGCCGCGGTCACCCGGCTCGCGTACTGGCCCGTGTGGGCGGCCGCGGTCTGGACGCTGGACGAGGCGGTCCGCGCCCGGATCCCGTTCAACGGCTTCCCCTGGGGCAAGATCGCCTTCGGCCAGTCCGAGAGCGTCTTCCTGCCGCTCGCCGCGCTCGGCGGCACCCCGCTGCTCTCCTTCGCCGTCGTCCTGTGCGGCTTCGGGCTCTACGAGGCCGTGCGACAGCTCGTCGCGTACCGCAGGACGGGAAGGGTCCCGCGTGCCGCCGTCGTCGGCGCCGCCGTGAGCGTCCTCGTGCCGGTCGCCGGAGCCCTCGCCGCGCTGCCCCTGGTCGACGACTCGGCGGAGAACGGCACGGCCACCGTCGCCGCGATCCAGGGCAACGTGCCGCGCCTGGGCCTCGACTTCAACTCCCAGCGCCGCGCTGTCCTCGACAACCACGCCCGGCGCACCGCGCAGCTGGCCGAGGACGTGAAGGCGGGCAAGGAGAAGCAGCCCGACTTCGTGCTGTGGCCGGAGAACTCCTCCGACCTCGACCCCTACCTCAACGCGGACGCCCGCCAGGTCATCGACGACGCCGTCAAGGCGATCGGCGCCCCCACGGTCGTCGGCTCGGTGGTCGAGAAGGGCTCCGACAGCCTCCGCAACACCCTGATCGAGTGGGACCCGGAACAGGGCCCCGTCGACACGTACGACAAGCGGCACATCCAGCCGTTCGGTGAGTACATGCCGATGCGCACCGTCGCCCGCTTCTTCAGTGAGGACGTCGACCGGGTGCAGCGCGAGTTCGTCCCCGGCACCGAGGTCGGCGTCTTCGACCTCGCGGGGACGAAGGTGGGGCTCGTGACCTGTTACGAGGCAGCCTTCGACGACGCCGTACGCGACACGGTCACCCACGGCGGCCAGATGATCGCCGTGCCGAGCAACAACGCGACGTTCGGCCGCAGCGAGATGACCTACCAGCAGCTGGCCATGTCCCAGGTGCGGGCCGTCGAGCACGGTCGGGCCGTCGTCGTCCCCGTCACCAGCGGGGTCAGCGCGGTGATCCGCCCGGACGGCACGATCGTCGAGAAGAGCGGGATGTTCACCCCCGACGCCCTCGTCGACGAGGTCCCGCTGCGCTCCTCGCTCACCCCCGCCACCCGGATGGGCCCCCTGCCCGAGGGTGTCATCGCGCTGCTGGCCCTGGCGGGCCTGGGCTGGGTGAGCGTCTCGGCGTTCCGGGCCCGCCGGAGCCGGGGGCCGGGAAGTAGCACCTGACCCGGCCACGTAGGCTCGGATCCATGGCTACTCCCGACTTCATCCGTGACATCCGCGCCACCGCCGGGCACCAGCTGCTCCTGCTGCCCGGGGTGACAGCCATCGTCCTCGACGACGAGGACCGTGTGCTGCTCGGGCGGCGCGCGGACACCGGTAAGTGGTCGGTCATCGGCGGGATCTGCGAACCGGGCGAGGAGCCGGCGGCGACGGCGGAGCGCGAGGTGCTGGAGGAGACCGGCGTGCACTGTGTGGCCGAGCGGGTGGTGCTCACGCAGGCGCTGGATCCCGTGCAGTACGCGAACGGTGACATCTGCCAGTACCTCGACGTCACCTTCCGCTGCCGGGCGACCGGCGGTGAGGCGCGGGTCAACGACGACGAGTCGCTGGAGGTGGGCTGGTTCCCGCTGGACGGGCTCCCGCCGCTCGGCGAGTTCGCCCTGTTCCGGATCAAGCAGGCCCTCACCGAGGGCCCCGCCTGGTTCCAGCCCACCCCGCGCACTCCGTAACCTTCTAGTTCACCGTGAAGGACCCCGTCGCCCCGCTGAACGGCGTGATCTTCCCGAGCAGGCTCCTGGCGTCCCCGTGGTGGACGATCCGGTACGTGCCGGGTGCCGTGTCCGCCGCGATGTCCCAGGTGATCGTGGCCTTCGAGGTGCCGGTCAGACCGTTCAGCCGCGTCCAGCGGTAGGTGGTCTCCCAGTCGCCGTCGTCCAGCACGCGCTGCCATGTGCCGTTCTCCAGCCGCTGCACCTCAAGGAAGGTGGAGCCCCGGCGGACGTTGTTCTTCGGGTGTCCGGTGGCGAACTCGACGGTCGCGGTGGAGCCGCGCGCATACGAGGTCTCCGGGGCCTTGAGGACGCCACCGAACGCCTTGCCGGCGGGCGGGTTGTCGTACACGACCCCCGTCTGGAAGGTGAACTGCCGGCCCGACTCGTCAGGAGGCGTCGCGCCCCGCTCCAGGGTGGTGCCCTCGCGCAGGGAGTCCGCGATCCGGGCGTACTCCTGCTGGTAGGCGGGCAGGGTGTAGCGGCCGTACAGCGTGGAGCCGCCCTCGTAGTTCTGGGTGTCGTACTCCTCCGGCGTCGTCACGTACTGGCTGTAGGCGTTGGCGTACCCCTGGAGCAGGACGCGGTCCAGCGGGACGCCCAGCCGCTCGGCCACCGTACGGCGTACGCGGAGGCCGGAGGTGATCGTGAACTCGCCCGGGGCGGCCACCAGGTGCAGCTCGCCGATCTTCATGATCTGGAGCGGGAGGCGCTTCGGGGTGACCGGGTGGACGTTGCTCAGCAGCCCGGTGGGGATCAGGCTCGCCTTGGGGTACTGGCAGGTCGCGAGCCAGGACGGGGTGTCGATGCGCAACGCGTCGATGATGCCCGCGACCGGGGTGCGGGTGCCCTCCTCGAAGCCGGGGATCGCGGGACCGTCCTCGACGCTGCCCGCGAGCGTGGACGCGCCCACGACGGCGGGGCAGGTGCGGTGCTCCTCGCCGTCCGGGGTGTACTCCGGGCGTACGGTGACGTTCTCCATGTCGACGTAGGCGAGCCGGGAGTCGACCCCTCCGGAGACGGGCCGTGTGTCGTCGTAGATCTCGCGGGCCTTGTCGAGCTGGCGCTCGCCGATGACGCGCGTGTTCTCGAACTCGTCCTCGGTGGGCCCGGATCCCGGCTTCAGGTTGAGGTTCGGCGACATGTCGCCGGCGTTGGTGTTGGGGAAGGCCGCGACGAACCCGGGGGTGTCGTCGAGGTAGCGCACGCCCTCGTGGTCGTGCTCCCAGGCGTAGGCGGCGTAGCCCTTGTTGTCGGGGCTGATGAGCGTGTTCTTGTTGGTGATCGAGGTGTTGTGGGTGGCGAACCAGCTGATCGCGCCCGCGTCCCTGTCGCCCTGCTTGAAGCGCAGGACGGTCATCGCCGGGTCGATCGCGTCCGGGAACGCCGCCCGGTCGGCCGCCGGGTTGCGGTCGAAGGCCTCGCGGGAGCGGTTGACGCTGGCGTCGGTGAGGGTTCCCGTGCCCAGGCTCATCGCGCCGGGCTTCAGGTCGTCGTGGGCCTTGGCGACGGAGTCCGATATGCCGTCGACGATCGCCCTGTAGGTCTCCTTCTGGAAGCCGAGGACGGAGAGGTTGTAGGCGACGTGGTGGGAGTAGCCGCCGGGCCCCGAGTGGGTGTGGGTGGCCGACAGCAGGACGTTCTCCTCGTCGTACAGGTCTCCGTAACGCTCCTTCAGACGGGCGATGACCCCCTGCTGGACGGACTGGAAGATCATCGCGAGGTCGGCGTTGACGTACACCACGCGCTTGCCGCTCGACCGGTCGACGACGACGAAGGCGCGCGACCGCTGCCGCTGATGGATGCCCGACGTCTTCTGGTCGAAGCTGGAGTAGCCCATCATCCCGGTTTCGGCGGCCTCGCCCGTGACGTCGGAGATGCCTCGCCCGACGAGGTAGTCCCCTCCGCCGGCGGTGTTCGACGCCGACGCGGGGGAGGGGGCGCCGAGGGTGACCGTGCCGAGGACGGCGGCGAGTACCGCGACGGGGAGCCTGCGCCGGGAGCGGCGGGCGGTGGGGGGTGGCATGGAACCTCCTGGGGCGGGAGACGGGGATGCCCGGGCCCGGTCGGCGGCTCGCCGATGTGGAGGGGCCGGGGCAGTGCCCCGACCGTAGAGGAGTGTGACCTGCGTCGCATAGATGCCTACCGGCCAGTAAAGCCGTGCGTCCGTGCCTGCTCGTTGACATGGGCATGCCGCATTGTTCTACTGAGTGACGGATCAATTGGCCAGTACGGGAGGAGGATATTCATGCAGGCAGTCGAAGAAAAGGTCCAGGGCGGAACGGACCGGAACGCCGATGATGTATTCGATCTGGTGATCGGCGATCTGGAACAAGAAATTCCGCCGCTCGCTTCACCGACGAACTCGGGCAGCGGCACGGCCTGTGGTTCGTGCGCGAGCATCTACTGCTGTTGACGCGCGCCGGGTGGTGTCGCCACGTCGGCGCCACCCGGGTGCGCCGCCCCTCCCCTCCCCGTGACGAGCCGAAGGGCTGCTGTGCCGGATTCACCCATGGACGTCGAGCCCCTCTGGGAGATGGGCGACCCCGGCCGAGATCTCGGTGGAAACCGTGGAAACCTCGGCGGAGATCCCGGCGGCGGCACCGGGCGAGGGCCCGCCCCGAAGTCCGGCCAGGGTGCCGAACGGGACGGATCGCCCCAACTCTCCCCGGTCGCGCGACGGGTGCTCGACGCCGTCCGGAAGGGCGAGGCCGGCGGGCTGTTCCCGCCCGTCGTCACGGCCGGCCCCGAAGGGACGGTCGCGATCGACCGGCTGCTCGGCGGCGAGGCGGACGCACGGATGATCGAACACGCTCTCCGCGACCGGCGGTTCGCTCCGCTGCTGGACCTGTGGGACCGGCTGGACGCCTGGTGCGTATTCTCCGGACCACGCTATTCGGCCGTGGTTTCCGCCGGAATACTGGATATCACCAACGCCGATATCTTTGGCCCCGTGGTATCCGAGGCATTCGTGGCCTGCGCTGCCGGAAGACCGCACTACGCCCGTGCCCGGGTGGCCGAGTGGGCGGTGCGCTGCGAGGAATTCCTGACGCTGTTCCTCGACCGATTGCTCCGGGACATGAACGCCTGCTGGCCCGATGAACCCGCGTTCCGGGGGCCGGTCGTCGGACTGTGGGCCCACGGCGAGGAAACCCACAACGGACGCCAGCGCGTCCTGCGCCTCGACTGCGCCGGCGGCGGCCGGGTCGCCTACAAACCGCGGCCGGCCTCCGGCGAGCTGCTGTTCACCGCGTCCGCCGCGTCCGCTGGATCCGCCGCATCCGCGTCGCCCGCCTCACCCGCCTCGCTGTTCGATCTGCTCAACCACGCGCCCACGGCATCCGGCGAGGTCCGGCTGCCCGTGCTGTCCTGCTGGCCCGGAGCCGAGCCCGGCTACCTGTGGCAGGAGTGGATCGAGCCACCCGCACAATGGGGACCGATCCGGGTCTCCGGACCGTGGGAGCTGACCGGAACCCGGCTCACCCCGGGGGAGTCGGCGCGGTTCTGGCACCGCACAGGCTCGCTGACCGCCGCGATGTTCGCCTTCGGGATCACCGACATGATCGGCGGCAACGTGGTCACCGGCAGCCGGCCCGGCGACCACGAGCCCCTGCTCTACCCGATCGACCTGGAGATCTACTTCTGCCGGGTCCCGCGCCTCTACGACACGGGCCTCCTGCACGACGCGACCGCCGAGATCGACCAGCACCACGTCGGCCTGGAGCGCACCGCTCGCTGGTGTGACGCCGAGGGCCCGCCGGTGTGCTGGACCGAGCGGCCGACGGGGGAACTGCGCCTCCACCGCCGCCGCGTGTCCCTCACCCGGGAAGAGACCAGGAACGTCGTCGCCGACACCGACGGGCGGACCGGTTACGGGCCCTACCTCCCGGCCATGCTGCGCGGCATGTTCGACGCCTGGACCCTGATGTGCCGACAGCGGCCCGCCATCGGTGAGTTCCTGTCGACCGCCACCGCCGGCCACCACGTACGCGTCCTGCGGCAGCCCACGTTCCGGTACTTCGACGCGCTCATGCCCCGCTGGCTGTCCGGCGGCGGTGCGGCGCCCCACCCCACCGACCCGGACGTCCACTTCGACCGGGCCGAACGTGACCAGCTGCGACGTCTGGACGTGCCCTACTTCGTCCGCTCCCTGGCGGGCGGGCCGGTGCTGAGCGTCGAACCGCCGCCCGTGCCGTTCGGGACGGCCCGGGTCGCCGCCCGGCCCGCACCCGAGGGCGGCTGGCCCCCACTGCGGGAGCTGCTGGAGGGCGAGAACCTCACCCTCGCCGGTCTCGGCGTGGCCCTCCGGGACGCCGTGGAGCACGTGTTCGACGATGTGACGGACCACGTCGTCACGGATGCCCAGCTGGGTGTCCGACTCCACCTCCAGAGCCCCGCCGAGGGCCGGGTCGCCTTCGACTGGCCGGAGGCCGGCCGACGGATCACCTACCTCTGGGACCGGCGGAAGGTATGGCTGCGCATCGACCCGATCGACGCGCCCGAAGCCCCGGTCGAGCCCGCGCCCGCCGGGGAGATCCGGCGCAGGCTGCTGCGGCTCGATTGGCTCGACGGCGCCGTCCGGGCGCCGTGGGCCGACGGCGGTATGAGCGACGCGACCGCCGAGCGCCGCCTGCGGGACCTGACCGACGCCGGCATCACCTGGCTCACCACGGTCGTGGCCGACCACGGCTGGCCCGGGCACGCCCTGGTCGGCGCGGAGGCGGCCGCCGCCGCGAGCCGCCTCGTCCAACACGCCCGGGAGCACCTGGACTTCCGCCGCCACTGCCTGGAGCTGATGCGGGACGCCGCGGAGCGCGGCGATCTGCCGTGGCGGGAAATCGCCTATCTGACCGACGAGTTGCGGGTGACCGACGGTCTCCCGCAGGTGTACGGAACGAAGTTCGAGCCCGTCGGCGGAGTGCTGGTCCCCTGGCCGGTAGAGGACCCGGAAGACGTGGACCACCGCCGGGCCGCTCTCGGCATGGAACCGCTCGCCGACCACACGGACCGGATCCGGCGGCGGTTCCCCCTGACCGGAAGGGAAGCATCATGAGCACGCTGGCCCCCGAGGCGCGGTGGACGCCGGACGGCGTCGACTGGGAGCTGTTCGGGCAGCGCTACTGGGACCGGCGGCCCGTCCGGCTGCGCGCCCGCCCGCCGTTCGGCCTCGACGAGGTCCACCCCCTGAACGTCGCCTCCTGCGCACCGTTCCGCGCGGGCACCCGCTTCTGGGTGATGCCCGACGTCCGGTTCCTCCTCGGCGACGGCTGGCTGCGCGCCCCCGGAACCCTGCTGCCGGACACCACGGACCGGACCCTGGACGACTACCTCGACCGGCTGGACGCCGAGGTCCCCGGACAGGGCTACCTGCTGACCGTGCGACAGCCGCTCCTCCTGGACCACGCCCTGTGGTCCGCCGTACGGGACACGGTCAGCGGGCTCTGGCGACACGTCGGCTGGCCCAACCTCCCCCTCACCGCCGAGGTGCTCACCGGCGACCGGTTCACCCAGCACGCCGGCGCGGCCGAGGCCCCGACGCACGCGGCGCTGACCTGGGTGCTGCGCGGGCGCATGGACGTGACGCTGTGGGACGAGCGCGGCGGGCCCCCACCGGCGGACATCGCCGACCCGGACCGGGACGTGCCCGGTGCGCGCACCCTCGGCGCCGAGGCCGGGGAACTGCTGTACTGGCCCGGCGACCAGCGGCACGTGGACACCTACCGCGAACGGTGCGTCGCCCTCCGCCTGCGGATCCCGGTCGACCGGGGGCTGCCGTTCACCGCGCTGCGCGACCTGCTCGCCGACCTGGTGCACGCGGGCCAGGACAACGACGAGACCGTGCCCTACTTCCCGTTCGGCCCCGGAACCCGTATCGACGACCGGGACGGTGTGCTGCCCCGCCTGACCGCGCTCGGCGACGAACTGCGCAGAGCCGTGGACGGCGAACGGCTGCGCAGGACGCTGCGGATCCGCTGGGCCGCGCTGCGCTCGGCCGCCGGGCTCGAACCGATTCCGGTGCCCCGCGAGCGCGTCACCATCACCCGGGACACCCGCTTCCGCCGCACCGGCGAGATCGTCCGGATGGCCGACGGGCCCGCGCACGAGGTCTGGGCCGTCGACGGGAACGTCTTCACCCTGCCGAGTACCGCCGGCGACCGGGTGTACGCCGCCCTCGGCGACGGCGAGGAGACCGGCGCCGACGACGTCTGCCGCGCCCTCGCCGCGGGCGACGACGACAGGAACGATCCGACGGTGCTCGCGCTGCTCGACAGGCTGTACCGGCTGCGCGGCATCGAGCTGGCCGAGGAGAGGGCACGATGACGCTGACGGTCGAGAAGTCCTTCGACTGGGACACCTTCGCCGACCGCTTCTGGGACCGGGCGCCCGTCCTGTACAAGGGCCTCGACACGGCGCCGTTCGACGAGCGCGAGGTGTTCGGGGCCGCCGTGCTCGGCAGCCGCCCGCCCCATCCGCTCGCCGTGCCGGGCAATGTCCAGTTCCTTGTGCGGCGGCGGCAGCAGACCCGGCCCCACGACTATCTGCCCCAGTCGCGCGACGGCTCGCTCGACGGCTACGAGCGGCGCATGGCCGACCGGCTGGACGGGCAGCGCTACGCCCTCGTCGTCCACCGCTTCCACTCCTTCTCCCACCCGCTGTGGGACCGCGCGCAGCGGTTCTACGCCGGGCTGTGGGAGCGGGTCGGACAGCCCACGCACACCGCCGGTTCCACGATGTTCCACGGCTCCTACGAGCACAGCCCGGTCGGCGTGCACCAGGACCGCTTCGCCACCTTCATGTTCTGCGTACGCGGCACCAAGCGGATGCGGTTCTGGGCCGAGCGGCCGTGGTCGGACCCGGTGCACACGGTGCTGGACTATCAGCCGTACCTGGCGTCCTCGTTCGTCGCCGAGGTCGAACCGGGAGACCTGCTGTACTGGCCCGCGCGCTACTACCACGTGGGGGAGAGCGCCTCGGACGCCCCGGCGACCAGCGTCAACGTGGGCATTCCGCGCCGCGAGCACCGGCCGTACTACGAGATCAAGGACCTGTTCCGGGGCACCCGGCCGAAGAGCTCCGCCCCGCTGTTCACCCCGGACGCCGGTCCGGGCGGCCGGCTGGCCGGGGAACTGCCCAGGGCCCTGGCCGACGCCGTGGGCGCCTTCGCGGAACACCTGGACGAGGAGCGGTTCGCCGGCCGGGCCACCGCGCTCGCGCTGCGCGTCAGGACGGCGGGCGGCTTCTGGCCGACCGAGCCGCCCGCCGCCCCGCGCCCCCTGGACGACGACACCCCCGTACGTGGCTGCGCCCCGCTGCTGCCCGCTCCCGGCGATGGCCCGCACGGCTGGGCCGCCAACGGCCATGTCACCTCCGGCGCGACCGGCGCCGAAGCCCTCGCGGTGCTGCGCCTGCTGGACGCCGGTGAGACGGTGCGGGTCGGTGACCTGCCCGAGGCCCGGCGCGCGGACGTCCGCCGCCTGCTGCAGGAACTGGAGAGCTTCCGTGCCGTCACCCGCGTCGACACCCACTGACCGAACACCCACTGACCGAACACCCACTGACCGAACGCCCACCGATGGGACGCCCGGGCCCGCCGTCCGCGGACCCGCCCACCGGCAGGCCGCCGCCCGGGTCGTCGCGGAGATCGCGGACCGGCTGGCCGACCCGGAGCGCGTGGCCCGGATCGCGGGCGTGCCGGACAACCTGATGCACTACCCGGGCGACCCCCAACCGGTGTGGGACCCGCTGCTGCTCTCCGACGGCCACCCCGGAGTCGCCCTGCTCCACGCCGAGTTGGCGGCCGAGGACGCCGAAGCGCGCGAGCGGGCCCATGCGCACCTCTCCGCCGCGCTCGCCGCCGGGATCCGGCTGCGCCCCCAGTCGCTGTTCGGCGGCATGGTGGCCCTCGCGTACGCCGGGCACACGGCGGCCGTCGGCTCCGGCGGCTACACCACGATGCTCACCGGACTGGACCGGCACATCGTCGACCAGGCCCGCGCCCGTGCACGGGCCGACCTGGAGCGGGCCGACGCCGGGGAGCCGGCCGGAGCGTGGAGCCGCTACGACGTCCTCGGCGGCACCGCCGGGATCGGCCGTTATCTGCTGGCCCGTCACCGGGCGGCGGACGGGCGGGAGGAGCGCGAGGCGGCGGGCGTCGCGCTGACCGAGGTGCTCACCTCCCTCGTGGCCGTCGCCACCGCCGAGGACCTCACGCGGCACGGCTCCCGGCTGCCCTCCTGGTGGATCACCGAAGGCCTCGACCACGGGCTCGCCGAACACGTCAACCTCGGCCTCGCCCACGGTGTCCCCGGGCCGCTCGCGCTCCTCTCCGTCGCCTGGCGGGCAGGGCTTCGGGTGGACCGTCAGGACGAGGCCATCGAGCGGATCATGGAGCTGCTGACCCGCCTGCGCACCACCGACGAGGCGGGCCCGCGCTGGCCGCACCTGATGACCCGCGAGCGCATCGAGAACCGAGCAGCGCCGGAACGCGGACGGGACTCCTGGTGCTACGGCGCTCTCGGCGCGGCCCGCGCCGTCCATCTCGCCGGCACCGCGCTGGACCGGCCGGACTGGCACGCCGACGCGCACGCCGCACTTCTCGGCGCCCTGACGGCGGCCGACGACGACCTGATCCGCGACTCCGCGCTCTGCCACGGCTGGGCCGGCCACCTCCAGATCGTGCTGCGCACCGCCCACGACACCGCCGACCCGGACCTCCACGCCGCCGCCGACGGGCTGGCGGCGCGGGTGCTGGGCGGGTTCGACCCCGAGGCCCCGTTCGGCTACCGCTACTCCCATACGCTCGCGGCGCGCGAACTCGACCGCCCCGGCTTCCTGGAGGGAGCCGCGGGCATCGCCCTCGCCCTGCACACGTACGCCACCGGGAACGTGCCGACCACGTCCTGGGACAGCGCCCTGCTGCTGAGCTGACCGCTCCGGCCCGTGCGGGAACAGGGTGACGGCGGTGCGATAGTGGGGGCGCGTCGGTAAGGGGCCGACCGGAGGGGGCGCCGTGTACTACGAACTCGCCGACCGACTGGTCATCGGGATCGCGTCCAGCGCGCTCTTCGACCTGACCGAGTCGGACGCCGTCTTCCGGGAACAGGGCGAGGAGAGCTACCGCGCCCACCAGGAGCAGCGCGTCGGCGACCGGCTCCGCCCCGGGAGCGCGTTCCCCTTCATCAGGCGCCTGCTCTCGCTGAACGACCTGGGCGAGGTGGACGACCCGTTGGTCGAGGTCATCGTCCTGTCCCGGAACGACCCCGACACCGGCCTGCGGGTCATGCGCTCCATAGAGAGCCACGGTCTGCCCATCAGCAGGGCCATCTTCATGCAGGGCCGCTCGCCCCACCGGTTCATGCCCGCCCTCAACATGTCCCTGTTCCTGTCGGCGAACGAGACGGACGTCCGGGAGGCGGTCGCCGCCGGGCTGCCCGCCGGGCACGTCCTGGGAGCCCCCTACGAGGACGACGTCGACGACCACGACCTGCGGATCTCCTTCGACTTCGACGGGGTCCTGGCCACGGACGCGTCGGAGCAGGTGTTCCAGGAGGGCGGGATAGAGAAGTTCCGCGCCCACGAGGTCACCAACGCCGGGATTCCGCACGACGCCGGGCCGCTGAGGGACTTCCTGGCGAACGTGAACCGGATCCAGCAGCGGGAGGAGCAGGAGCGCCGGAAGAACCCCGACTACCGGATCCGCCTGCACGTCTCCATCGTCACGGCGCGCAACGCACCGGCGCACGAGCGCGCGGTGCAGAGCCTCAAGGGGTGGGGCGTGACCGTCAACGACGCGTTCTTCCTCGGCGGCATCGACAAGGGCCGGATCATGAAGATCCTCAAGCCGCACATCTTCTTCGACGACCAGCAGGGCCACCTGGAGAGCACCTCGCGGACCACCCCGAGCGTCCACGTGCCGTTCGGGAAGCTCAACGAGCCGGTGGCGCCCACGGCCGGGCTCAGCAGCCGAGCGTGACCTCCTGGCTCCACGCGTCGTGGCCGATGAGTGGTCGCTGTCCCAGTCGCGCGTCCGCACCTGACAGGTGTGCGTGCCGCCGACGCACCGCAGACCGGTGAACAGACGCTCCATGGCAGAAATCGGGAGCATCATGATCTCCGGATCTCTGCCCGCGGCAGGCTCCGCGCCGCGGCCGGCGGGTCGGGCGGACGAGCGGGGCGGGGCGCCCCCGCTGCGTGCCGCCGGACGGCGGGGTACGGTCACCCTCAGGGCCCCGGCCAGCGGGTATTCGGTCAACGGCCTTGTACGGACAGTGAGTAGAGGAGAGACATGAGCGTCGAAAACGACGATTTCCGCCGCCGGATCCGGTCCGACATTCCCCACTCCGCGCGCGTGTGGAACGCATGGCTGGGCGGCAAGGACCACTACCCGGTGGACCGGGAGCTGGCCGACGTGGTGAGCGCGGCCTACCCGCAGATGGTCGACATCGCCCGTGCCTCACGCGCCTTCCAGATCCGGGCGATCCACCACCTCGCCTCGGCGGGGGTACGCCAGTTCCTGGACGTCGGGACCGGGCTTCCGGTGGCGAACAGCACGCACGAGGTGGCGCAGAGCATCGCACCCGAGTCGCGGATCGTCTACGTGGACAACGACCCGATCGTCCTGGCCCACGCCGAGGCGCTCCTGACCAGCGCCCCGCAGGGCCGCACGGCCTACGTGGACGCCGATCTGTCCGATGCGGACGCGGTCGTGGACGAGGCGTCCAAGACGCTCGACCTGTCCGAACCCGTGGCCGTTCTCCTGCTCTCGACCCTGGGGCACCTCGTTCCGGCCGAGGGCATCGAGGTCGTCCAGCGGTACCTGGCCCGGATGCCGGCGGGAAGCTACCTGGTGCTCTGCGACACGGTGACGACGCCTCAGACGCTGGCCGCCCAGGAGGCGTACGCGTCGGGCGACAACCCGCCCTACCTCGTCCGGAAGCCTGAGGAGATCACCGACTGCGCCAAGGGCCTGGAGCTGGTCGAGCCGGGATTCGTCTCGATCGACCGCTGGCGGCCCGAGGAGGACGACGCGGTGCCGGTCGACCAGTGGGGGCTCGTCGCCCGCAAGCCGTAACGGCTGGACGCCCGTGGGGACGTCGGGCGCTTCACGTGAAGCGCCCGACGCCCTGCCGCTGTTCGGGCCGCTGTCCGGGCCCGCTGCCCCGAGTCCCGGCTACCGGCGGATCGTCACCGGTTCGATCTCCGCGTTGTTGTGCCGGCGCGCCCAGTTCTCGAGGGCGACCCGGCAGGCGTGGTCGAGGTGGCGCAGACCGGTCAGGTCCAGCTCTATGGGCTGGTCCTGCGGGAGCTTCTCCAACTGCTCCAGGATGCGGGGCAGTCGCAGGAAGGTGGCGTTCCCGGTGAGGGTCACCACGACCCGGCCGCCGGTGAGCCGACGGGTGGTGAGCTGGACGTGCGAGGTTTCCCAGGCCGACTTGACCACCGCCAGCAGCAGGCCGATCACGACCCCCTCGAACAGGTTGGTCACGACGATCGCGATCGCGGTGATCGCCAGCAGCACGGCCTCCCCGCGGTGTTCGCGCCACAGCGGGCCGAACTCCTTGACGGGCACCAGCTTGCACCCGGCGTGGACGAGGATCCCGGCCAGCGCGGCCAGCGGGATGATCCCGACGGCGGCGGGCAGCAGCGCGGCCAGGAGCAGCAGCCACAGGCCGTGGGCGATCCGGGAGAGCGCGGTGGTCGCCCCGGCCTGGACGTTGGTGGTGCTGCGGACGATGACCGCGGCCATCGGGAGCGCGCCGAGCGCCCCGCAGATGGTGTTGCCGACGCCCTGGGCCACCAACTCCTTGTCGTAGTCGGTGCGGGGCCCGTCCTGCATCCGGTCGACGGCCGCCGCGCTGAACAGGCTCTCGGCCGAGGCGATGAGGGCGATGGCCAGGACGGTGCCGATGATCGCCACATCGGCGAGCCGGGCGAACTCCGCCCCGCCGGGCGGATCGATGGCCTGCAGCAGTCCGTTCACATCGGCCACAGCCGGCCGCAGCCCTGCCAGCGAGGCGACGGCCGTGGCCAGGGCGACCGCGGCGAGGGGCGCCGGGAGGAGGCGTACGGTCGCCGGGAGCTTCGGCCACAGCAGCAGCACGGCGACGGTTCCGGCGCCGAGGCCGAAGGCGGTGAGGGCCTCCTGGTTCGTGATGATCTCGACGGCGAGACCCGGGAGTCCGGCCAGCGTGGCGAGACCGCTGCCCGGCTGTTCGGTGTCGGCCATGGCGTACACCTGGCCGAGCACGATGATCAGGCCGATGCCGCCGAGCATGCCCTGTACCACGGAGACGGAGATGGCACGGAACCAGCGGCCGAAGCGTGCCAGGCCGAGCACCACCTGGAGCAGTCCGGCGGCCAGCACGATCGGGCCGAGCGTGCTGAGGCCGAATTCCTTGACCGTCTCGTAGACCAGCACGGTGAGTCCGGCGGTCGGTCCGCTGACCTGGAGCTTGCTGCCCGGCAGGAAGCCGACGACGAGCCCGCCGACGATGCCGGTGACCAGGCCCAGTTCGGCGGGCACTCCGGAGGCGACGGCGACGCCGACGCACATCGGCAGCGCGACCAGGAAGACGACGAGTGACGCCAGCAGGTCACGCCGTACGACGTGGGGGTTCTTGAGTTCCTTCGCGGAAATCACGATGGGTTTCCCTTGTGGGTACGGTCGCGCCCGGCCGGGGGGCCGAGCGCGCGAGCGTGGGGGAGGGAAAACCGTCAAAGGCGGGCGAACTCGGTCCCGCGCTCCGGTCGGTGAACGCTGACGGAGCCGGTGTGCACTTCGTAGTACCAGGCGTGCAGGCCGAGGGTGCCTTCGGCGAGCCGCTCGCGCACGGCGGGGTAGCCCCGCAGGGTGTTGAGCTGGGCGAGGGCGTGGGCCTGGATCGCGAGAGGGAGGTCGTCGGGGTCGGCCGCCGGGTCCCTGCCGTCCGTGGAGTGCTCCAGCCAGTGGCGGACGGCGGGCATGGCGGAGAGGTCGTCGCCGCGGAACACGGCGCCCACGGCGCCGCAATGGGAGTGCCCGCACACGATGATGTCCCGCACCTGGAGCGCGCTCAGCGCGTACTCGATGGTCGCGGCCTCGCCCGTGGGCCGGTCCTGCGCCGGATAGGGCGGAACGATGTTGCCCGCGGTGCGGAGTTCGAAGAGCTGACCCGGGCGGGCGCCGGTGATCAGTGAGGGGACGACACGGGAATCCGAGCACGTGACGAAGAGTGCTTCGGGGGTCTGGCCGTCCGCTAGATGTTCGAATTGCTTTGCGTTCGCGGCGACGTGCTCGGTGAATGTCCGGGCGTGTTCTACGAGGGACTGCATGGTGGCCTGCCTCCTGCATCCGGCGGTGCCGGGGAGCGGTGTGGTCGGGTCATATTGACGAATGCGCTGCTTATAACCGGATGAATGTTCGGAATGGTGAGGGTGCCCCACCTTGCGGTTTGCCGGATGGCGGTCGCGGTGAAGCCCAGTCCGATCGCTCCTTGCGGATACGACTGCAGCAGAGCATAACGACCAGAACTTTGCTATCGCATTACCTTCTCGTGAAGGAACACAAATGCGCCACCCATGTCATTCATTCGGCTTGTTCTTTGTGATAGCCAATGGGTGGCGAGTGCCGCGGGGGAAGGCGGCGCCGTCAGGTGCGGCGGCCGTGCAGAAAGAGGTGCGGCTCGGGTGCGCCGGCCGGATGGTCCGGGGTGAACAGCGCGCTGTGCTCCCACTCCACGGCGATGCCCGCCCGGGTGATCAGGGCGGTGAACTCCTCGGCGCCGAAGCTGGAGACCCGGACCGGCTGCCCCATGAACACCGCGTCGACGCCCGCGGCGTCCACCGGCACCGTCGCGGCGACCAGCAGCCCGCCGGGCCGCAGCGACCGCACGAGCCGCTCCAGCAGCTCGCGCTGCTCTCCCCGCTCCAGTTGCAGCAGCGAGAAGTAGACGCAGACCGCGTCGAACTCGCCCTCGGGCAGGGGGAGATCGCGGACGTCGGCACACCGGAACTCCGCCTCCGGCACCTGCCGGGCCGCGAGCGCGGTCATCACCGGCGACACATCGACGCCCAGCACCCGGTGCCCCGCGTCCGCCAGGGTTTGTGCCGTGGGCCGGCCCGTCCCGCTGCCCACGTCCAGTACCCGGCTCCCCGGGGCCAGGTCCGCCAGCAGCCGCTCCAGCGACTCGCGGTGGGCGGCCGAAGCGGCGAAGGCCCGTTCGTACTCCGCTCCCAGCGCGTCGAACACCGTTGCGGCCGGATGTCCGCGGCCGACGTCCCCGTCCGGCAGCCCCTGGCCGCCACGGGGTTCCCCGCTGTCACCGAGTCCCTGGCGCTCACCCATCGAGGCGATCCTTCCGTGGTCGGCGGCCGGCCGGGATCCGCGTACCCGGCCGCTGTGAGCGTCCCCCCGGGAGCGCCTGAGTATGCCGGTCCCGCACCCCTGAGTACGTTCCCCGATGTTCCGGTTCCCGGGCCGCTGTTCGATGAGCGCATGACCTCCGAAGCGCCGCGCCGCCCCCGTATCCAGCACGTCACCACCGCCGGCTCCGCCCTGGCCGTCACGCTGCTCCCGCTCGTGGTCGGCGCCCTGCTGGCCAAGACCATGGCGGCGGACCCGATGACGTCGGTGAACGCGCTCGTCACCAGTGGCGGCCACCGTCCGCGGGTGTCGCCCAAGGAGTGGCGCCGGTGCGGCGGCCACGCGCTGCGGCGGCTGCGGACCGCCGACCGGGTGCCCCTCGCCCCCGGTGGCATGCGCTGACGCCGTCCGGCCGGTGAGGTCCGGCCGGACGGCGTGGGGACGGGCACCGGGTCAGCGGACCGGCTGGACCGGCCTCTTCCCCTCCGACGACGGCCGCTCGAACTGGGTGCGGTACAGCTCCGCGTACCTCCCGCCGGCCGCCAGCAGCTCGGTGTGCGTGCCGTTCTCGACGACCCGGCCCGCCTCCACCACCAGGATCCGGTCGGCGGCCCGTACGGTCGAGAGCCGGTGGGCGATCACCAGGGCGGTCCGGCCGGCCAGCGCTTCGGCCAGCGCCTCCTGGACGGCCGCCTCCGACGTGGAGTCGAGGTGCGCGGTCGCCTCGTCGAGGATCACGACCCGCTGACGGGCCAGCAGCAGCCGGGCGATGGTGAGACGCTGGCGCTCCCCGCCGGAGAGCCGGTAGCCGCGCTCGCCCACCACCGTGTCGAGCCCGTCCGGCAGCGAGGCGATCAGACCGTCGAGCCGGGAGCGGCGCAGGGCGTCCCAGACGTCGTCCTCGGAGGCGTCGGGCCGGGCGATCAGCAGGTTGGAACGCACCGACTCGTGGAAGAGGTGCCCGTCCTGGGTGACCATGCCGAGCGTGTCCCGGATCGAGTCCGCGCTCAGATCGCGTACGTCGACACCGTTCAGCCGCACGGAACCGGTGTCCGTGTCGTACAGCCGGGGCAGCAGCTGCGCGATCGTCGACTTGCCCGCTCCGGAGGAGCCCACCAGGGCGATCATCTGGCCGGGTTCGGCGCGGAAGGAGACGTCGTGCAGGACCGTTGCGCCGCCCCGGTCGTCGAGCGTGGCGACCTCCTCCAGCGAGGCGAGGGAGACCTTCTCGGCGGAGGGGTAGCCGAAGGACACCTTGTCGAACTCCACGGAGACCGGGCCCTCCGGCACCCGGCGGGCGTCCGGCTTCTGTTCGATCAGCGGCTTCAGGTCCAGGATCTCGAAGACCCGCTCGAAGCTGACGAGCGCGCTCATCACTTCGACCCGGGCCCCGGCCAGTGCGGTGAGCGGCGCGTACAGCCGGGTCAGCAGCAGCGCCAGCGCCACGACGGCACCCGGCTCCAGGCTGCCGCGCAGGGCGTAGTAGCCGCCGAGCCCGTAGACCAGGGCCAGTGCCAGGGCGGAGACCAGGGTGAGGGCGGTGATGAAAGCCGACTGGGCCATCGCCGTACGGATACCGATGTCACGCACCCGGTCGGCGCGGGCGGCGAACTCGGCCGACTCGTCGGAAGGGCGCCCGAAGAGCTTGACCAGCGTCGCGCCGGGGGCGGAGAACCGCTCGGTCATCTGGGTGCCCATCGCGGCGTTGTGGTCGGCGGCCTCCCGCTGGAGTCCCGCCATCCGGGCCCCCATCCGGCGGGCCGGCACGACGAACACCGGGAGCAGGACCAGCGAGAGCAGCGTGATCTGCCAGGAGATCGTGAGCATCACGGCGAGCGTCAGCAGCAGCGTGACGACGTTGGAGACGACGCCGGAGAGCGTATTGCTGAACGCCCGCTGCGCGCCGATCACATCGTTGTTGAGCCGGCTGACCAGCGCGCCGGTCCGGGTCCGGGTGAAGAAGGCGACCGGCATCTTCTGCACATGGTCGAAGACGGCGGTGCGCAGGTCCAGGATCAGGCTCTCGCCCAGGGTCGACGACAGCCAGCGGGTGAGCAGGCCGAGACCGGCCTCGGCGACGGCGATGAGCGCGATGAGCAGGGCGAACCGGGTGACGGTCCCGGTCTCCGCGCCGTTCACGATCGCGTCGACGACTTTCCCGGCCAGCAGCGGAGTGGCCACCGCGAGCAGCGCCGTCAGGACGCTCAGCACCAGGAAGCGGTAGATCCGCCGCCGATGGGGCCGGGCGAAGACCATGATGCGGCGCAACGCCGTCCGGGAGAAGGGCCGGCGGTCCTGCTGGGCGTTCATCGCACTGTGCAGCGAATGCCACGCGGTGACTTCCATGTCCATGGGGCGCTCCGAAGTGTGGTGGCCCCCGGTTTCCCCCGACGGCCTGCGGATCCCGTGGGCCGTGCGGCCCCGGGTTCATTCGGAACGTTAGGACCTCAGGTTTGGTTGAGGTCAAGGATGGCGGAGCGGAGGCGTCGGAGCACGCCCCGGTCGGGCGATCGCGCGCACGGTCGGAACGGTCATGCGGGGCTGGCATGATCAGGGGATGAACGAGTGCATGATCGCCGCGTGTGACGGGGCGTCGAAGGGAAATCCGGGCCCGGCCGCCTGGGCGTGGGTCGTCGCCGACGCACAGGGGAACCCCGTGCGCTGGGAGGCCGGTCCGCTCGGGACCGCGACGAACAACGTCGCCGAGCTCACGGCGCTGGCGGAGCTGCTGGAGTCCACCGGCCCGGCGGCGCGCGTCGAGGTGCGGATGGACTCGCAGTACGCCATGAACGCCGTGACGAAGTGGCTTCCGGGGTGGAAGCGCAACGGCTGGAAGACCTCCGGTGGCAAGCCCGTCGCCAACCGTGAGCTGGTCACCCGCATCGACGCCCTGCTCGCCGACCGCTCGGTGACGTTCCGCTATGTGCCCGCGCACCAGGTGGACGGCGACCCGCTCAACGCGATCGCCGACCAGGCCGCCAGTGAGGCGGCTGTGGCCCAGAGCCCGGCCGGTACGGCGCACGGTGCCACGGCTCTGCCGGTGCCCGCGCCCGCGCGGTCCACGAAGGGGCGATCGGAGGCGACCGGGGCGTCGGGCGGCGCGAAGGGGCGGAGTGCGGCGGGCGCGTCCCGGGGCGGGCGGTCCACCGGCACGATCGCGGCGCGCTTCGCGGGCCGATGCCACTGCGGAAAGCCGTACGCGGCCAAGGAGCCGATCGCGAAGAACCCGAACGGCTGGGGTCACCCGGAGTGCCGTACCGCTCCCGCCTGATCACGCGAGGGCGTCGGGAGGGAAAGCCCGGAGGGCGGTCCGGTCGGTCGCGCAGGCGTCGTGGAGATGTCGTGGGCGCGTTGGGGGGAGGCTCAGACGTCGGCCCAGACGAGGCGGCCCGCCAGTGCGGCGCGGGTGCCCCAGCGGGCCGCCAGCGCGTCGACGAGCAGGAGGCCCCTGCCGTCCTCCGCCAGGTGGTCGAGCATGTCGTCGTCCGCGTGGCCGCCCGTCGCCGGGGAGCCGGTGACGGGAAGGCCCGCCGAGTCGCCCGGGGAGGCCGGTGCCGGGATCCGGGCCCGGCCGCGGTTCCACACACAGATACGCACGCCGTCCGCGGAGCGCAGGAGCCGACAGCGGATCCGCCGGGTGCTGGTGTGCTGGACGGCGTTGGTGACCAGCTCGGTCACTATCAGGGCCGCCGCCTCGGTCCGTTCGGCCGGTTCGCCCCAGGCCCGCATGGCCTCCTGGACCCGGTGCCTGGCCTCCGGAACACCCCCGGGCAATCGGGGAACCCACCAGCTGTGTGCACCTCGGCCACCTCCGGCACCTCGGACACCTCCGTCATCGGGAGCACGCTCCGCGCAACTGACTATTTCCGACATGTATGCACTCTCGACGCAAAACGCATACTTTGCAAGCGACAGAGTGTGTAATGCTCCGCCCCGGGGCTCGACGAGGAAGGTTCTGCGCATGCGAGCCCGTTCAGGTCCCACCGTGGAGCACCGCGTTCTCGCGGTCCGCCTCCGCATGCTGCGGGAACGCGCGGGAATCAGCCTTCGGGCCGCGGCCGACGCACTGGACGCCCACCCTGCCACCGTCCGGCGCATCGAACGCGCCGAGACCGGACTCGACGCCCGGCAGGTCGGCGAACTGCTCCGCTGCTACGGCGTTCCGCCCGCCGTGGCCGAGCCCATCATGGCCGGGCTCGGAGCCGCGAACCTGCCCGGCTGGTGGCACCGGTGGCGGGACGCGATGGACGGCTGGCAGCAGGACGTCATCGGCGTGGAGTCCTCGGCGAGCCTCGTACGGACCTGGCACCCGGCGCTGGTGCCCGAACTGCTGCGCACTCCCGCGTACGCCGCCGCGCTCTACCGTACGCAGTACCCCGAGGACACCCCCGGGCGCCGGGAGCGCCGTGTCGAGCTGCTGCGGGAGCGCCGCCGCCGCATGTGCGAGCGCGGGGCCGCCCTGTGGGCCCTGTTCCCGGCAGTGGCCCTCCACACGCGGGTCGGCGACCGGGAGACCATGGACGGGCAGCGGGCCGCGCTGGCCGAGGCGATGAGGGAACAGCACGTCACCGTCCAGGTGGTGCCCATGGACCACCCGCCGCACCCCCTGACCGGCGTACCGCCCCTGCACATCCTCCGGGTGCCCGCTCCCGAGATCGGGGACCAGGCGGTGCTGGAGACCCCGGGTGTCCGGGTCGACGTCATCGACGATCCCGAGGCCGTGATGGCCCACCGCATCCGGCTGGACGCGGCGTGCGCCGCCGCACCCGGCCCCGGGACCCCGCTGCCGGAGTGACCCGGGCCCCGGCCGCCGCCCGGGATGCGGCGGGCTCCGGCGCCGTACAGCGTGGGGGAGTGGTGCAGCTGCGCAGGGCCAAGTGGATCCCGTTGGGGGTCGTCGTGCTGGCCGTCGTGCTGGACCTGGTGACCCCGACGGACGTCACCTCCGCGCCCCTGCTGATGGCCGCCCCGGTCGCCGCGGCCCCGCTCCTGAGCCTGCGCGGCATCATCGCGACCGGCGCCCTCGCGATGGCGGTCCACGCGGGCCTCGCCTGGTACGACGGCACCTTCGGCTGGCAGCGGGGCGTCGCCAACCAGCTCACCCTTCTGGCCGTAACCGTGCTGGCCGTCTTCATCAACCGTGCCCTGGAGGGCCGGGACGCCCGGACCCGCCGCGCGCGCCATATCGCCGCCGTGGCCCAGAGCGCCGTCCTGCCCAGGCCCCCCTCGCGCCTCGGCGAGCTCAGGATCGCCGCCCGGTACGTGCCCGCCGAGAACGAGGCCATGATCGGCGGTGACCTCTACGTCGTCCAGGACACTCCGCACGGGGTGCGCGTGATGGTCGGGGACGTCCGCGGGAAGGGCCTGGGCGCGGTCAGCGCGGTCTGCGCGGACCTGGGGGCCTTCCGGTACGCGGCGGACGAGGCGGAGGACCTGCCCGGCCTCGTGACCGCGCTGGAGCGGGCGCTCCTGCGCGAGGGCGGCCGACGCGGTGGCCAGGAGCAGGACGAGGGGTTCACCACCGCGCTGATCGCCGAGTTCGCCGAAGACCTCGACGCCGTACGCGTCGTCAACCGGGGGCATCCACCGCCGGTGCTGCTGGACGCCGAGGGCCGGGCCACCGTCCTCGGACCCTCCGAGGAGGCGCCCCCGCTCGGCATGAGCGCCCTGGGGACCTGGTCGTGCCCGGTCGACACCTTCCCGTTCCCGCCCGGCGCCACCCTCATCTGCTACACGGACGGGGTCACCGAGGCCCGCGACGAGGCCGGCGTCTTCTACGACGCGGCCGTCCGGCTGCCCTTCCTCGTCCACCACCGCGCACTGATCGGCGACCCGGCCACCCCAGCGCAGATCCTCCACCTGCTGATCGAGGACGTGGGGCACCACACCGGCGGCCGGATCCAGGACGATCAGGCGCTCCTCGCCCTGCACCGCCCCCGGGTCCGGCCGTACACGTAACGGCCGCCCCCTTCGCGGCGCCCCACACGGCCCGCCCGGTACGGGTTTGAGGCGCCGAACATCGGTCACCCGCACGGAAGACACACACGTACGCCGAGCGACGTACGACGTATCGACATCGGGAGTGAGCGGAGTTGAGCAGCATCGAGAACTGGCGCCTGCACGCCGCCTGCCGCGAGGAGGACCCGGACCTGTTCTTCCCCATCGGGAGCACGGGCCCCGCCGTCGTCCAGACCGAGGAGGCCAAGGCCGTCTGCCGGACGTGTCCGGTACAGGCCGCCTGCCTGGAGTGGGCCCTGGAGAACAAGCAGGACTCCGGCATCTGGGGCGGCCTCTCCGAGGACGAGCGGCGCGCCCTGAAGCGCCGCAGCCGCAGGCGGGCGGAGGCCCGGGGGCGCGGTACGGCCTGACCCGTACCGCGGTACTCCCCGGCCCCGAACGGTGACACCACCGCCACGGGTTCGTCATCCGGGAACGAGTGGGTACACGATGAGCCATGGACACCACCACCGTTTGGCTCGTTCTCGGCGCCGTGGCCGTGCTGATCATGCTGGCCTCGGCCGTCGTGCTTCTGGTGCGCGTCTTCAAGGCCAGGAAGCTGTTGGTCGACGCCGGGATCCCGCTGCGCAGCAAGGCGCTCGTCTGGGCGGCCGTCATCTACACCGTGTCACCGGTCGACCTGCTGCCCGACCCCGTCTACCTGGACGACATCGGCTTCCTGCTGGTCGCCCTGCGCTCCCTCCACTCGGCGGCCTCGGCCGCCGGAGTGCGCACGGGCGCGCGGGGGAAGAGCACCCCGTCGGAGAGCCGCCCCGACGCCGTGGGCCGAGGCCGGGCCCGCGAAGCCGATCCGCGCCCCGCGGACCCCGGCCTCCTCAGCTGAACGAGGGAGCCCCCTGCGATACCGTCCCCGGAGCCGGGTCCTGCGGCTCCGGGGAGTCGGGTCCGGGCGGCTGAGGGGCCGACTGCGAGCCCGGCGGGGTCTCGGGTGCGGGCTCGGTCGCCGGGTCGTCGGGCGGGGGCTCCGAGGTCGCCGGGTCCTCCGGCGGCGGTTCGGAGGTCGCCGGATCGTCACCGGGCCGCGACGCCGGGTCCTCGGGCGAGGACTCCGACGGAGTGGCCCCGGACGACGCCGGGCAGGGACGGTCGCCGTCGTCACCCGATCCGGGCGGACAGGGGGAGGCGGACGCGTCCTTCGGCGGATCCGTCTTCTTGTCGCCGTCGCCCGTGTCGCCGGCCGGCCGCTCGAACCAGTCGCCGTTCTCCGGATCGACCATCACGAACTTCTTGACCGGCTTCTTCGACGGCTCCACCACGACCACTTCGGAGGCCCGGTAGCCCGGCCACGCCTTGCCCGTCTGCCGCGGGTCCTCCTGGGCGACGGGCGGCAGTAGCGGGTTCCCGCAGGCGCAGCGCGCCCGGGGCACGCCCCGGTCGTCGACGAGGACCGCGGTACCCGACTGGAGCACCGCCTGGTAGGCGTTGGCCTCGCCGTCCTGGTAGCCGTGGTTGGTGACGCGGGTGTCCATGCGCAGCGTCACGGGGGTGAGCCCCCGCAGATAGCCGGGGACGGCGGACGGCTCGATGTCCTGGACCGAGGCGAACGCCCGGTTCTTGTCCGGAGCCGCCTGCAACACCTTGATCTGCTGCTCCACATCGCAGCTGGCGATCCTGCGGGTGCCCCCGTACAGACCCGGGGCCGCGCCGTCCACGCCACGCGTCACCTGCGCTCCGGTCCTCGACGGGCTCGGTGCGACGGACGGGCTGGCGGTGCCGGGTTCGGGCTCGCTCTCGCGGGCCGTGGACTCCGTGAACGGGTCCGGCCCGGATTCGCCCGCCGCCTGGAGGAACACCTCGCCGCCCGCCTTCGACCCGCCGCCGTCGGGCCGGGTCAGGACGACGACCAGCACCACCGCGGCGACCACGGCCGTCACGATCGCCGCGATCCGGGGGGCCGAACGCCACCAGGGGCGGTCCGGCCCGGGTCCGGGGGCGGCGCCCGAGCCGCTGCCCGGGTCGCCGGGGCCGCCCCCGGAACCCCCCGAATCACCGCCGCCGCCCGAGCCCCCCGGACCGTGCGGTCCGCCGCGGTCGCCGCCACTGGGCGGGCCGGGCGGCGGGCCCGACACGGTGGGAGGGGGCGGTGTGGGGCCGGTGTCCGAGGGGCCCGAGAGCGGGCCGGACGGCGGTCCTGTGGGGCGGCCGGATGGCGGCGGTTGGACACTCACGGGCTCTGCTCCCCGATGTCGGTACCCGCCCCGGACGTCCCTGCCCGGTCCCGTTTCCGTAGGGGGCACATCAGTGAAAAATCCAGGGCATTTCGCCTCATTGTCTGTCCCGCCCCGGCGGTCCCCGCAAGCGGAGGGAGGAACCGGTTCTCCGGGGAGCGGAGCGTTCGGTTGCTGCTTAGCGTGGGGGCGTGAACGTCCGGGCGAGTAACGACGAGAACAGTGCACGCTCCCCCCACGGATGGCGCGACGCGCTCCTGGCGGTCCTCACCGGTGTCCTGGCCATGGTGGCGACCGCGGCGCTGGGCCTGTGGGCGGCCGGGGCGGCCGGCCTCCCCGGTGGCGCCTTCCCGGCCGTCGTCGCCGCGGTGGTGGTGATGGCGGCGGGCGGCTCGGTCGGGCTCTCCGGGGACGCCGGTTCCCTCGTGGGGACGCAGGCCGACCTCTCGGTCCTGCCGCTCTCGGTCACCCTCGTGGGCGCGCTCCTCGTCGCCCGGGGCTTCCTCCGTCCGCTGCGCCACCGGGCCGTCGCCGGGGGCCGCGAACTGGCCGGCTGGGCGGGCCGCGTCGCGGCCCTGTGGATCGTCGCGCTGATCGTGCTCTCGCTGATCGCCCGGCACACCTTCACCCTCTCGGTCGACGACCTCACCGACAGCGGCGCCGGGGACCTCCTCGGCGACGCCCCGAAGGTCGGATTCCGGGCGGAGATCCCGCTCACCCTGGTCTTCGGGCTGCTGTGGCTGGCCGGTGTCCTCGTGCTGGCCCTGCTCGTCTCGCACCGGGCCCCGCTCCCGGCCCGGCTGCTGCGCTTCCAGGAAGCGGTGCGTCCGGCGGCGTACGCCATGGTGGCGCTGCTCCTCGCCTGCGTCGCGCTCGGCGTCGTCGCCGGACTCGTCGTGATGATCACGCGCGGGCACCCCGCCGAGACCGCCGCGGTGCTCCTCCTCGGACTCCCCAACCTGGTCTGGCTCGCGCTCACCCTCGGCCTCGGTGCGTCCTGGGAGGGCAAGGTGGACGGCCCCTTCGGGCTGCCCATGCCCCAGGTGCTCGACTCCGTCCTGCGCACCCCCGACCTCTCCACCCTGAATCTGAGCACCCTCGCCGAACAGGACGGGCGCGTCCGCTGGCTGGTGGTCGTCGTCGCCGTGCTGGTGCTCGCCGCGGCCTTCCTCATGGCGGCGCGGTCGCCCGCCCGGACACGGCTGTGGCAGCACGCGGTGCACATGGCGGTGGCGCTCGTCCTGACCGTGCTGTTCATCTGCCTCACCGCCCGGATCTCCGCCCATTACGGACTGTCCCTCCTGGGCCTGGGGGACTTGGGCGGCGGACTCGGCGGGGAGGTGTCGCTGCGCCCGAAGCTGTGGACGGCGCTCGGGCTCGCGGTGCTGTGGGGCCTGGTCACCGGCTTCCTCGGCAGCCTCGCGGCCTCCCGGGTGCACCGGCGCGGCGAGGTCCGGGATGCGGAACCCGGCGCCTGAACGGCCGCCGCTCCCGCGCTCAGCCGGTGTCCGGGAACATCGGTGCGGCCCAGCGGGGCGGCGCGGGCGGCGGTTCGGGCGCGGCCGACCAGGAACCGGCCGGCGCGTCCACCCGGGTCGGCGCGTGTTCGCCGGGCCGGAGGCCCGCCGCCGCGGCCCGCAGCGCGGCCACGAACCGCAGGCAGGTCTCGTAACGGTCCTCCGGGGACTTGGCGAGCGCCTTCGCCAGTACGCCGTCGACGGCGTCGGGAAGGCCGGGTCGCAGCGCACTGGGCGGGGCGGGCGGGTCGTACTGGTGGGCCCACAGCAGTGCCATGTCGTCGTCCCGCTGGAAGGGAGGCGCACCGGTCAGGGTCTCCTGAACCACGCAGGCGAGGCTGTACACGTCGCACCGCCCGTCCACGGGCCGTCCGGAGATCTGTTCCGGCGCCACGTAGTCGAGGGTGCCGACGAACTGGCCGACCGTGGTGAACCCGGTCAGCGACAGCGACTTCTTCGTCAGCCCGAAGTCCGTGAGGTACACGTGCTCCGGATGGTCGCTGTCGGTGCCCGCCGCCACCAGGATGTTGCCGGGCTTCACGTCCCGGTGCACCAGGTCGTGGTCGTGGGCCGCGTCGAGCGCGGAGGCGACCTGCGCGGCGATCCGGACCGCGGCCGTCAGGTCCAGCGGTCCGCGTCGGTCGATGAGGACCCGCAGATCGGCGCCCGCGACGAAGCGCATGGCGATGTAGAGCAGCCCCTCCGTCTCGCCCGCCTCGAACACCGGCACGATGTGGGGGTGGTCGATCGCGGCCGCCACGCGTGACTCGTGCGTGAACCGCTGCCGGAAGGTGTCGTTCCGGGCCAGCTCGGGGGCGAGCAGTTTCAGCGCGACGATCCGGTCAAGACGCAGGTCCTTGGCGCGGTAGACGACCGCCATGCCGCCGCGGCCGATCTCGGCCTCCACCAGGTAGCTCGCGATCCGCTTGCCGACGAGATCGTCCTCGCGCCCGGTGGGCAGCCCGGCGTCGTGCGACGGAGGAGGCGGCGGCGCCATCGGCCGTCACCGCCCCGCGTCCCCCGACGCCCCGCCGCCGGGCGGTTCGTCGGGCCCGGCGACGGTGATCGCCCGGGTGGGCTCTGCTTCGTCCGGGCCGACCACGCGGGTGGGTTCGGGGGCGTCCGGGGTCACGACGCGGGTGGGTTCGGGGGCGTCCGGGCGGACCACGCGGGTCGGTTCGCCTTCGTCGGCCGTGACCACGCGGGTCGGCTCGGGGCCGTCCGGCGCGACCACACGGGTGGGTTCCGGTTCCTCACCGGCCACGATCCGCGGGGGCTCCGGAGCCGGAGCCCGGGCCTGGACCGGAGTCGCAGCCTGGGCCCGGACCGGAGCCGGCGCCTGGGCCTCCCCGGACGACGGCCCCGCCGCTCCCGGGCCCGCCTGAGCCGCGTACGTGCTCAGCCGCGTCCCGTCGCAGAAGACCCACCGCTCGTGCTCGGCGTCGTACAGCCACACCGACTCCCCGTCCACCACCATCCCCACCCGCAGCCCCCGCGTCCGTTGCCGGAAGCCCTCTCCGTCGCTGCGGCCCTCGGCCAGGTCCTGGGCCGCACGGCGGTACCGGGTCAGCGACTCCTCCGCCCTCGCCAGCAGCGGTCGCGGATCCGCGACGCGTGCGAGCGGCTGCCCGGCGGCCGGCGGGGGCTGCGGTACGGAGACGAGGAGCCGCCCGTCGACCCAGGCCGACCAGCCGTTGGAGCAGGCGACGTACGCCCAGTCCCCGCGCCGGTCCCGCATCTCCACCGGCAGCAGGGCGTCCAGCGGGTCCGTGGGACGGGCGACGTCAGGAGCCTCCCAGGCAGGCAGCCCGTCGGGCGGGACGACGTGCGTGGGGCGGAACTCCGGGGTCGCCATGGAACCGCCTCACTTCCGCATGACCGCGGGCTCGTGCCGCCTCAGCAGTTTCGCGACCACGTATCCGAAGACGAGTGAGAGGACGACCATCATGCCCATGTTGAGCAGCCATACCCCCGCCGAGTGTCCGAAGAGCGGATCGGAGGTCAGCTCGCCCGGCACGATCCGCGCCAGATCGATCGTTCCGGCCATCGCCCCGAGCGCCCACCGCGACGGCACCAGCCACGCCAGCTGCTCCACCCCGGGCACCCCGTTCAGTTTGAGCAGTGCGCCGCAGAAGACGACCTGGACGATGGCGAGGAGGACCAGCAACGGCATCGTCACCTCCTCCTTGCGCACCAGCGCGGAGACCAGGAGGCCGAGCATCATCGCGGTGAAGGACAACAGGGCCACGGCCAGCGTGATCTCCACCAGCGGTGGCAGGAACACCCCTTCGCCGCCCGGCGCGTTGAGGTCGACGCCCACCAGACCCACCAGGGCCAGCACCACGGCCTGGAGGACGGTGACGGTCCCCAGCACCACGATCTTCGACATCAGATACGCGGATCTGGACAGCCCGACGGCTCTCTCCCGCTGGTAGATCACCCGTTCCTTGACCAACTCCCGTACCGCGTTGGCCGCTCCGGTCAGCACGCCGCCCACGCACAGGATCAGCAGCGCGTTCATCGCCGTCTCCTGGGTGAGCCGGCTGCCGGCCAGCGCGCGGGCCATGGCTCCCATGACGAAGGGCAGCGCGATCATGATGATCAGGAACGTCCGGTCCGCGCTCAGCGCGGAGGCGTACCGGCGCACCAGCGTGTGCAGTTGCGCACCCCAGTTACGGGTCTTCGGCGGCGGCGCGACCAGCGCTCCGGGCGCGGCGGGCGGCAGCTGCGGCTGCGCCGTGGCATTGACGATGTACCGCTGGTGGAAGGGCGAGCCGGCGTACGTGGCCGCCCAGTCGCGATCGCGGTCGTTCTCGAACGCCTCGAACGCCTCCGGCCACTCCTCGAACCCGAAGAACGCGAGGGCGTCCTCCGGGGGACCGTAATAGGCGATGCGCCCACCGGGTGCGAGGACGAGCAACCGGTCGCAGACCTCCAGACTCAGCACACTGTGCGTGACGACGATGACGGTACGGCCGTCGTCGGCCAGCCCGCGGAGCATGTGCATGACCGAGCGGTCCATACCGGGGTCGAGCCCCGAGGTCGGCTCGTCCAGGAAGAGCAGCGAAGGCTTGGTCAGCAGCTCCAGGGCCACGCTCACCCGCTTGCGCTGGCCGCCCGAGAGCGAGTGGATCGGCTGGTCGGCGCGTTCTTCGAGGCCGAGTTCCCGGATCACCTCGGCGACCCGCTCCTGCCGCTCGGCCTTCGCGGTGTCCTGCGGGAAGCGCAGCTCGGCGGCGTAACCGAGGGCCTTACGCACGGTCAGCTGCGCATGCAGGATGTCGTCCTGTGGGACGAGGCCGATGCGCTGGCGCAGCTCGGCGAAGTCCCGGTACAGGTCACGGCCGTCGTAGAGCACCGTGCCGCTGTCGGCCGGGCGCTGGCCGGTGAGCGCGTTGAGCAGGGTGGACTTCCCCGCGCCGCTGGGACCCACCACACCGAGCAGGCACTTCTCGCCGACCGGGAAGGAGACCCGGTCCAGCAGGGTCTTGCCGCCCTTGCCCGCCCGGCCGACCGTCACCTCCAGGTCCTGGACGTCCAGCGAGACCTCACCGGTGTCCACGAACTCCTGGAGGGCGTCGCCGACCAGGCAGAACGCCGAGTGGCCGATGCCGACGATGTCACCGGGGCCGACGGGTCCGCGGGTGACCGGCTGACCGTTGAGGAAGGTGCCGTTGTGGCTGCCGAGGTCGACGATCTCGTAGGCGCCGTCGGCCTGCGCCCGCAGTTCGGCGTGGTGGCGGGAGACCACCAGGTCGTCGATGACGAGGTCGTTGCCGGCGTCGCGGCCGATCCGCACGGTCTTCGCGGGCAGCGGCCGCACCGTCGTCGGCTGCCGGAACGTGCCGGTCTCCGCGGGCATCGACACGGCCGACGGCCGGTCGACGGCGGCGGAGAGGGAGGGTGCGGCGGTGGGCACGGGAGGTTCACGGCCCAGGAGGACGGCGCGCGGTCCGTCGCTCGGATTGCCGAAGCGGATCTCGCTGCCCGCGCCGACGTCCGTGGCACGGATGCGCCGGCCGCCGGTGTACGTGCCGTTGGTGCTGTCCTCGTCCTCGATCGTCCAGTGACCGGCCTCGGGGTGCAGGATCGCGTGGTGCCAGGAGACCCGGATGTCGTCGATGACCACGTCGCTCTCCGGGTCGCGCCCGACATGGTAGTCCCGGCTCGGACTCATCACCGTGGAGCCCAGATCGGTCTCCAGAACGAGTTCGGGCGCAGTCGGCGCTGCAGGCCGCTCTCCCATGCCTGAATTCTACCGATACGGGGCAATCGGCGCCCACCGTTCGGTGGTGCCCCGGATCAGCGCCCGCCGTCCGGTGCCGCCTCCGGGTCACCCGGGTCACCCGGAGGCGAGGGGCTCAGCGCGCAACGGTGGCGAGGATGACCTTCCCGCCGTTCGCCGCGTCGCGGACCCGTACCTCCTGAGCCAGCCGCTGGACCATCGGCCAGCCGAATCCGCCGGTCAGGCCGGTCAGATCGGGCGTCCGGTCCTGCGGGTGTGCCGGGCTCGGGTCGGTGACGCGGACGTGGACGCCCCTGCGGTCCGCGGTCAGCCACAGCGCGGTGACGGCCCCCGCGTGCAGGACGGCGTTGGTGACCAGCTCCGACACGAGGATCAGAAGGTTCTGGACCGTGTGCGAGGTCGGCGCCGGGTGCAGCCGTGCGACGAAGGCGCTGACCGCGTCCCGCGCGTCGGCGGCCTTCTCCGGTCGGCAGACGAAGTCGGTCCGGGTCTCGCCGTCCGGTGAAAACGTCATCAGAATGCGGTCGTTCATGGTTTCCACCCCGTCACGTGAGCTTCCTGGCTGAAGTCCGGGTACCCGCGAAACGGCATTCCATGGAAAACCGCCGGGATGAATCACGTGAACCACGTGAACCACGTGAACCACGTGAACCACGTGAACCACGTGAACCACGTGAACCACGTGAACCACGCGAACCGCCTGAAGCGTGCGAAGCGTGCGCGGCGGGCCGTCGCGCGGCCGGGGGCCCTGTCGGGGTGCGCTCCGCGGACCGGGGACCCCGGCCGGCCCGTGGGGGGTGCCGTGGCCGCGCCGGCGGCGACCAGATTTCTATCGTTGAAAATTCTGCGTGCACGACCGTTGTGCAGTGTTTGGTGTTGTGGCTCAATGTTCGACTATGTGCAGTGCCTCGCTGGTTCGAGGCACCCCGGCTCTTCGACGAGGACGACGCCTTGAGACGACAACACCCGCGCCCCCGCGCCCTGTTCAGGGCCCTGACCTGCGCTGCGGCGCTGCTCATACCGGTCGGTGCCACCCTGGTCCCGACGGCGGCCGCCGCACCCGCCGTACCGGCCGAAGCCACCGCGAAGGCCTTCACGGCCGACGACCCGGTCACCGATGTCCACGGGCTGAAGGGCGAGTACTTCAGCATGTCCGCCCCGGGCGCCCGTGACTTCGCCGAACTCGGCGCCACCTCCCTGGACCCCGAGATCAACTTCCCCGGCCTCACCGGGACGTTCGAGTCGGCCACCGGCAAGACCGAGCACACGACGGCCCGTTGGACGGGGCAGATCGAAGCCCCCGAGACCGGGGAGTACACCTTCTCCGCCATCGGCGACAACGGCTTCCGGCTCTTCCTCGACGGCAACGTTGTCATCGACCACTGGGAGCCGGACTGGGACAAGGAGCAGCACAGCGCTCCGATCGCCCTGAAGGCCGGGGAGAAGCACGACTTCAAGCTGGAGATGTTCCAGGACATCGGCGGCGCCAGCATGTTCCTGCGCTGGGGGAGCGACACCCTCAAGAAGCAGATCGTGCCAGAGTCGGCCTTCACCCCGCCCGCCGACTTCGAGGTCTACCCGGTCGCCCTGAGCGTCGCCGAGAACGGCAAGCGCCTCCAGGCCACCTTCAGGGACCGCGTCTCGGACTACCGGAAGGTGAAGGAGCACCTCAAGATCGAGGTCGACACCTCCCCGATGCCGGTGAAGTCGGTGAACCGGGCCTCGGACGATCCGAGGGCGCTGATCATCGATCTCGCCGCACCGGTCCAGAAGGACCAGCGCGTCAAGGTCGTCTACGACGGCCAGGGCGGTCTGAAGTCGGGGACCGAGACCGTCCCGGAGATCGGCCGCACCGCCAAGAACCTCTCCACGCACCGCCTCACCACCACCTGGGGCGACAAGCTGGACAAGAACCACCCGCTGCCGGAGTACCCCCGGCCGCAGCAGGTCCGCGACCAGTGGAAGAACCTCAACGGTCCCTGGGAGTTCGCCGGGGCCACCGAGGGCGAGCAGCCGGTCTTCGGCAAGAAGCTCGACGAGAAGATCATCGTGCCGTTCCCGGTCGAGTCCCAGCTCTCCGGCCTGGAGCGCGACGAGGACCACATGTTCTACCGGAAGCTCGTCACCGTGCCGAAGAACTGGTCGGTCGGCAAAGACAGGAACGGCAAGGACAAGCGCCTGAAGCTCAACTTCGACGCCGTCGACTACAAGTCCACCGTGTGGGTCAACGGCACCAAGGTCGCCGAACACACCGGCGGCTACACCGGGTTCACCGCCGACATCACCGACGCGCTTCTGGGCAGCGGCCCACAGGAGATCGTCGTCGCCGTCACCGACAAGACCGGTCCCAACCAGCCCAAGGGCAAGCAGTCCACCAACCCCGGCGGCATCGTCTACACCCCGACCTCCGGCATCTGGCAGACCGTGTGGATGGAGCCGGTGGCACCCGCCGCCATCGACTCCCTGACCACCACCCCGGACATCGACACCGGCCGCCTCGCGGTCACCGTCAACTCCGCGAAGGCCTCCGCCGACGCCCGGATCACCGCCGTCGCCCGCGACCGCAAGGGCAAAGTCGTCGGTACGGTCACCGGACCGGCCAACCGCGAGCTGAGCCTGAAGCTCAAGAGCCAGCACCTCTGGTCGCCGGACGACCCCTACCTCTACGACCTCGACGTCTCCCTCACCGACGGCCGCTCCAAGGACAGCGTCGAGAGCTACTTCGGGATGCGCCAGCTGAAGATCGACAAGGTTGGCGGCTACCAGAAACTCGTCCTCAACGGGAAGCCCTTCTTCTCCCTCGCCATGCTCGACCAGGGCTTCTGGCCCGACGGGCTGTACACCCAGCCCAGCGACGCCGCCCTCACCTTCGACCTGAAGGCCCAGAAGGACCTCGGCTTCAACGCCGTACGCAAGCACATCAAGGTGGAGTCGCCGCGCTGGTACTACCACGCCGACCGGCTCGGACTGCTCGTATGGCAGGACTTCGTCAACGCCGACATCGACAACGACACCGGCAAGAACGCCTTCCTCACCCAGGGGAAGGAGATGATGAAGCAGTTCCACAACTACCCCTCGATCAGCGGCTGGATCGTCTTCAACGAGGGCTGGGGCGAGTGGGACCGCACCGAAACCGGCAAGATCGCCGAGGACGTCAAGGCGCTGGACCCGTCCCGCGTCGTCAACGCGCACAGCGGCGTCAACTGCTGCGCCTCCAAGGGTGATTCCGGCAAGGGCGAGATCATCGACCACCACGACTACGTGAACAACGACCCCGCCTTCCCGGACGACCGGCGCGCCGCGATGGACGGCGAGCACGGCGGCTTCACGCTCCGGACGCCGGGGCACATGTGGCCCGGTGCGCCCGCCAACATCTACAGCGGGGTCGCGGACAAGGCCGCCCTCACCGCGAAGTATGTCGACAACACCCGTACGTACTACCTCGCCGCCGCCGGCGCCGAGCTGTCCGGTTCCGTCTACACCCAGGTCAGCGACCTGGAGAACGAGCTGAACGGTCTGTGGACGTACGACCGTCGGGAGATCAAGGTCGACCCGAGGAAGGTCCGGGAGATCAACCGCCAGGTCATCGCCGCCGGGGCCAACGCCGGTGAGCGCGACGAGCTGAAGGGCGGCGGCTCCTGGTCGCTCGACGAGAACAAGGGCACGACCGCCCGCGACAGCGGCCCCAACAAGGCCCATCTCGCCCTGGAGGGCGGCACGTCCTGGGCGCCGGGCGTCACGGGCTCGGCGCTGAAGTTCGACGGTGAGGGGCAGTACGCGCAGAGCGCCGGCCCGGTCGTGGACACCACGAAGGACTACACGGTCTCCGCGTGGGCCTCGCTGGACGCGGTACCGGGCAATTACGCCACCGTCGTCAGCCAGGACGGCCGCCGCACCGAGAACCCCTTCTACCTCCAGTACGGGCAGGGCGCGTTCGCCTTCTCCACCCCGGGCGGCAAGCGCGCCCGCCTGGAGATCACCCCGGAGACCGGTAAGTGGTACCACCTGGTCGGGGTCCGCGAGGGCGACACGATCACGCTGTATATCGACGGGAAGCCCGCCGCCACCACCGAGGCCGGGCCGGCCGATGTGAGCACCGGCCCGCTCTCCGTCGGGCGGGCCCAGTACGACGGCGCCAGGGGTGACTTCTGGAACGGATCCGTCGATCAGGTCGGGGTGTACGACAAGGCCCTGACCGCCGAGGAGGTGTCCGCACTCCACGGCCGTCAGCAGCCGTAACGCGGGAAGGACCACGGGTCCGCCTTCCTCGCGCCGAACCTCCCGGCGCGGGGGAGCGGGCCCCTGCCCCGTCCTCCGCTTCTACAACTCGCGGACCATGCACGCCGGTTGCGTCACTCCCAGGGTGGAGGTGAGGTGCAGCCCGACGGGGGATCCGCACGTACGGACGGATCCTGAATGATCCTCCCTGTCCGAACATGTGACCGGAAGGATCGATATCGTACGCACCAGCCGACGTCTCGTGCCCCTGTTAGCGGTAAGCATCACGGCAACGCTTGCCCCCGCGCTGGTCACCTCCACGGCCACCGCCGCTCCGGCCGCCTCCCCGGCGGCGTCCTTCCCGTCCAGCGCGTCCCCGTCCGCCGGCAAGGGCGCGCTGGACCGTTACGCGAAGCAGAAGCCGCGCTGGAAGCGGTGCGAGGCCGCCGCGCCCGCCGAGTTCCGGTGCGCCACGATCAAGGGACTCGCAGACGCCGCTGCCCAGCGGCCAGGCCCTGCACGCACAGATGCGCGGGTCGAAGATGGTCACCGTCCTCGGCGGCGAGGGCCACGGCGTCTATCCCAGCGGCAACGCGTGCGCGGACGGTGCGGTCAACCGCTACCTGCTCACGGGCAGTCTCCCGGCCAAGGACGTGACCTGCCGGGCGACCGCCGAGTCGAACGAGCGGGCGCGGCAGAACCGGAAGGAAGACGCGCTCCCCGGGTCTCCGCTCCCGGACCGCGCCCCTGACCGCTTCTGACTCCGGGCGCACATCTTTCTCCCCCCGCACACAGCCGGCTCTCTCCCTCCACCCGCACACAGTCGGCCCGGCCGCGACGGAAGACTCTCTCCGTCGCGGCCGGGCCGGCCGGTCGTTCATCCGCTCATCGCCATCGGCCCCCGGGGATCACGGGGCCCAGGGCGCGTCCACCGCCCAGGTGGTGTCCTCGGCGAAGGAGGCCGGACTGTCGAAGGCCCGCCCGCCGCCGGGAGTGGCGAGCCACACCTCGGAGTCGATGTGGCGCAGATAGCTGCCGGGCAGATTGGCGCTGGTGAACCGCACCCCGCCGTTGCCCGCGACCGCGCACCAGGTGGCATCCGCCTTGAACAGCGCGGAGTTGTCGTTGGCGTCGCGCCGCACCCGGAACTCCCGGTGGCGGAGGAACTCGCCGGGGTAGTTCCGGGACTCGAAGGAGTAGCAGTTGCCGTTGGCGAGCCCGGGGACGATCTTCCAGGTGGCGTCCGCCTTCAGCACGGCCGGACTCCCGCTGTTCACCACCTCGGTGAAGGCCAGCCCGTCGTAGTGCCGCAGGTGCTTCGTCGTGTGCCCGGGCGTGGTGACCCGCAGCGACCTGTTCTGCCCGGTGGGGAGGTTCACCGGGGGAGCGGGGTTCCGGGACGCCTGGATCAGGGCCTGGTTGGCGGCCTTGACCCGGGCGGTGTCGACCTTGACCACCTGGCGGTCGTAGGTCAGCAGTCCGTTCGCCTCGTTCTCGACGTCCGTGATCTCCGTGTAGACCGACGCGGAGAGCCCGGCGGGCAGTTGGCCGACGCGGATGGCGTCGAGGAGGCCCACGAAGCGGTTGTTGAGAGCCGCGATGCTCGGCTGGTCCTCGTAGCTGAAGCCGCCGCCCGGATACCACTCGTGACCGGGCACCTTGTAGCCGAGCCCGCCGAACTCGCCCAGCACGGCGGCCCGGGTGGCGCTCGGCGCGGTGTTGCCGGGGCCGACGTAGATGTGGTTGTCGACCACGTCGCCGTTGCCGCCGTCGACCGAGCCGCAGCAGTTGACCCCGCTCATGTTGTTGACCAGGCGCGAGGGGTCCTGGGCCTTGACCTCGTCGGCGATCCGGGCCTGGTCGTACTGCCCCCAGCCCTCGTTCTGGTTGACCCACATCACCACCGAAGGTGAGCTGCGGTGCTGGTCGATGATGGTGCGGTACTCCGCCTCCCACTGGGTGCGCGCGGGCCCGTCCGGCACCTTGCCGGTGTCCATCGACGGCATGTCCTGCCACACCAGCAGACCCAGCTTGTCCGCCCAGTAGAACCACCGCTGCGGCTCCACCTTGATGTGCTTGCGGACCATGTTGAAGCCGAGGTCCTTGTGCGCCTGGAGGTCGTACTTCAGCGCCTCGTCGCTCGGCGCGGTGTAGATGCCGTCCGGCCAGTACCCCTGGTCCAGGGTGCCGGTCTGGAACACGAACTTCCCGTTGAGCACCGGCCGCAGGATGTTGTCGACCTTCGCGATCCCCACGGACCGCATGCCGGTGTAGCTGCCCACGGTGTCGGTGACGGCCGACCCGTCGAGCAGGTCCGCCCTCACGTCGTACAGGAACGGATCCTCGGGGGTCCACAGCCGCGGATTCGGAACGGGTACGGAGATCTCCCCGCCCACCGTGCCGGTCGCCGTGCCCACCGCCGTACCGCCGCTGGAGACGGTGATCCGGGCGCTCCTGCCCGCCGCACCCGCCGTCTGGACCTTCACCCTCAGGGTGCTGTTCCCCAGGTTCGGCGTCATGTCGAGGCGGGTGATGTGGGCGGCGGCCACCGGTTCCAGCCAGACCGTCTGCCAGATGCCGGAGGCCGCGGTGTAGAAGATCCCGCCGCCCGGGTGCGGCTTCACGTCGTTGATCCGCTGCTTGCCGACCGCCTGGCCGCCGGTCTGGCTCGGGTCGTACACGGAGACCACGACGGTGTTCGTACCCCCGTTCAGCTGCGGGGTGATGTCGTACGCGAACGAGTCGAAGCCGCCCTTGTGCGCGCCGACCTGGGTGCCGTTGACCCAGACCGTCGTCTGCCAGTCGGAGGCGCCGAAGTGCAGCTTGACCCGGCGGCCGTCCCAGTTCGCGGGAACGGTGAAGGTCCGCTTGTACCAGAGCTTGTCGTTCTCGGTGATCCGGCGCTGGATGCCGGAGAGCGCCGATTCGGCGACGAACGGGACCCGGATCTGCTCCGGGAACGTGGCCGGCTGCCCGGCGTCACGGCCGGTGACCGCGAAGTCCCAGATGCCGTTGAGGTTCGTCCAGTCCGGCCGGGTCAGCTGCGGGCGCGGGTACTCCGGCAGTGGCTTGTCCACCGGGACCTGGTTCGTCCACGGCGTCGTCATGGGCGCCGGCTTCGGCTCCCAGGCGGCGGCGGGCGCGGCGGCGGCAGGGGAGGTGCCGGTCCCCACGAGGGCGGTGGCCACCAGGGCGAGGAGGCCGGTGGTGGCCGTTAACCTCCGCCACCAGGTGCGATGGCGGGGTGCGGGTGCTGGTCGCATGCGGAAACATCCCTTTCTACGGTCGTACGGGGACGACTCCCCGCGCCGGAGCGGTGCGGGGAGCGGTGCGGGGAAGGGAGGGCTGTCAGAGGAGCCGCCACAGGTGGTCGGCCGTTCCGTTGTCGTCGTACTGGACGACATGGGCGCTGTCGGCCGTGGACATCCCGTCCACGCCCAGCACCTTCGCGGAGTTCCGGTTGCGGACGCGGTACCAGCCGTCGCCGTCCGGGACGAGCTGCCAGAGGTGGTCGGCGGTGTCGTTGTCGTCGAACTGCACGACGTGCGCGCTGTTCGCGGTGGACATCAGGTCGACGCCCAGCACCTTGCCGGAGTGCCGGTTGCGGATCCGGTACCAGCCGTCCCCGTTGGCCACCAGCCGCCAGAGGTGGTCGGCCGTCCCCGTGTCCCCGAACTGCACGACGTGGGCGCTGTTCGCGGTCGACATGCCGTCCACGCCGAGCACCTTGCCGGAGTGCCGGTTCGCGATCCGGTACCAGCGGTCCGCCAGCCACGGTTCCGCGTCCGGGGCGGCCGTCGGGAAGGACGTGATCCGCAGCCTGGCCGCACCCATCGGCACCAGGGTGACCTCCTCGACCGGCTCGGCCGAGCGCGCCGGACTCGCCTGGAGCGGAGCGACCACCCGCTCGTCGTCCGCCGTCCACTCCGGGATGCGGCGGGCGCGGGCGGTCAGGGTGAGCGGGGTGCCCTCCAGGGTGAACGGGTTGTCGCCGGGCGCCCGGTCCGTGGAGTGGTGGCGCAGGGAAGCGGCGGGGTGGGCGGTGTCCAGGACGAGGCCGTAGTTCCAGGGGGTCGTGGCGTGGACCGCGTACTCCGGGAACGTGTCGCTGCCGCCGATCCGTTCGTACCGTTCCCCGATTCGCAGGGAGTACGTGAGCGGCCCGTGGTCCACGCTGACCGAGCCGCGGTTGTCCGCCCAGGTGCGTACGGCGGTCCGCTGCGGCAGCCGCAGGGTGACCTCGTCACCGTTCGACCAGGTCCGCTCGATCCGGGTGAAGGCAGGCCCGGCGGGGGCGGTGACGCGCTGCCCGTTGACCCGGATGTCCGGGTCCGCGCACCAGGCCGGGACGCGCAGGACCAGCGGGAAGCGCAGCGGCTTCGGTGAGGTGAGGGAGAGCGTGACCGTGTCGGTGAAGGGGTAGCCGGTCTTCTCGGTGAACGTCACCTCGGTGCCGTCCGCGACCTTCGCCGTCACCTCGCTCGGCGCGTACATCGCCGCCGCGAGCCCGCCGTCCGGGGTGGCGAGCCACAGCTCCTCGGTGAAGTACGGCCAGCCCATGCCGTAGTTGTGCGGGCAGCAGCGGTACTGGTCGACGCCCGGCAGATACGCCAGCATCGCGAAGCCGTTCTGGAACTGGCGGTCCCGCTTGGGCGCGTCGTCCAGGTCCACGCTGTTGGCGCAGGTGATGTAGTGCACCGCCCGGCCCGACGGATCGAGCGACGCCGGAAGCGAGTTGAACGCCAGCTCCTCGCAGCGGTCCGCCCACAACGGGTCCCCGGTGATCCGGGTGAGCAGCTGGTGGCTGGCCATGAACTCGACGATGCCGCAGGTTTCGAAGCCCTGGCGGGGGTCGCCGTGGCCCGGCCGGGCGTTCTCGTCGCCGGCGAAGCCGCCGCCGGGGAACTGGCCGTACGCGTCCATGGCCTTCGCGTATGTGCCGTAGGTGTCACGGGTGTCGGTGGCCGAGCCGCTGCGCAGCGCGAACTGGGCGGGCTCCCGGAAGCCCTGCGCGATGTTGACGTTGTGCGGATTGACCAGGTTGTCGCCCCAGTCGGCACCGTACCGGTGGATCTTGTCGACGAGGTCCAGGAGGAACGCGTCGCCGGTGCGGTTGTAGAGCCACATGACGCTGTCCAGGCCGTCGCCCCAGCGCAGCGCGATCCAGCTGGTGTCGAAGGCCCCCGGGCCCTGGGCGTTCATGTAACGGAAGAAGCGGCTGAGGAACGGGATGATCCGGGTGTCGCCGCTGTACTCCTGCCAGGAGCGCAGGGCCTGGATCAGCGGGAGGAACGGCCAGAAGTCGGGGCCACCGTTCAGTGAGGTGCGCAGCGCCTTCGGGCCGAAGAAGCCGTCGGACTGCCCGGTGGCGAGGATCGCGTCCAGCCAGCGGCGGGTGGTGGCCAGCGCGGTCGCGTCTCCGGTGACGATCGCGAGATCGGCGTATCCGCGCAGCCAGTAGGGGACTTCCTCCCAGCCGCCCCGGTCCGGGCGCACCCAGCCGGTGGCCGTGAAGTCGAGGAAGTGCGAGAGCTCCTCGTACCGGCCGCACAGCCCCTCCAGTTGGAGCTTCAGCTGCCCGGCCAGCCAGCCGCGCGCGGTCACTCTGCCGGGCGGCAGCTTCAGGAACGCGGTGGGGTGCAGTGGGGCGGCGTTGGGGGAGTAGTGGCCGCCCCGGGCGGCCGGGGCCCGGTGGCGGTCGGGGGTCGCGGCGGTCGCCCACCGGCTCGTCGCGCCGGTGGTGATGGCGGTGGCCACCGCGGAGGTGATGAGCTGCCTGCGGTTCAGGGGCATCGGTGCGGCTCCTGCTCTCGGGCCCGGCCGTCTGTGCCGCGGCCGGCTCGGTGGGGGTGGCCGCACGGCGCCGTGGCCGTGCGGGGCGGGGCTGGGCGGTGCGCTGTGCGGCTGACGTGCGGCGGAGCGGGGAACAGGCCGCTGCCGGGCGTGTGGTGGGGCCCGGACGGACCGGGGCGCGGGGCAGCGGCGGCCGGGCGCACGCCGAAGGCCGCCGTCGCGCGGCGGGGCGGTTGGACGGCAACCGTTCTTGCAACGTTGAAAATCGAGCGTCCGGCGGTATGACAGCACGGCGTCGGGCGAGTGTCCAGGTCTCGCGCAGAGCCTTTGCCGACGGGTGGGCTGTGAGCCGGGGGCGGGCTCCGGCAGAGCGCCGACACATTTTGAGAACGCATCGACAACGCTCTTGCCGCCCGTGCCGCACCGCATATATAACGTTGTAAACCGAGCCGCCGACAGGCCGCGCAGGCTCTCACGACCACTGTTTCCGCAGGACGGAGCAGGGGTGTGAGGAATGCGGCGGCAGCGGCCGCAGAGCAGCCGATGCCTCGTCCCGCATGCCCGACCGCACGCCGATCAGCGTGCCGTCAACCCGCCAAGGAGCGTTCCGCGCATGATGATCCAGCGTCGATCCCGTACCCTCGCCGTGGCCTGCGTCCTCGCCGCCACCACGCTGGCCGCCGCCGGCTGCGCCAAGTCGGAGACCTCCAGCAACGCGGGCGGCGACAGCAGTCAGGGAGCGCAGGAGGCCAAGACCCCCGATTCCACCTCTGGTTCGGGCTGCAAGCTGACCACCTACGGCGCGCCGAAACTGGACCTCAAGGACGCCGTGGTCGGCTTCTCCCAGTCGGAGAAGGAGGCCAACCCCTTCCGGATCGCCGAGACCCAGTCCATCAAGGACGAGGCGAAGAAGATCGGCGTCAAGAAGCTGCTCACCACCAACGCCCAGTCCCAGCTGTCCAAGCAGATCAGCGACATCCAGGACATGCTGTCCCAGGGCGCCCAGTTCCTCATCGTCGCCCCGCTCAACTCCGACGGTCTGGAACCCGCGTTGAAGGCCGCGGCCGCCAAGAAGGTCCCCGTCCTCACCATCGACCGCAAGGTCAACTCCACCGCCTGCAAGGACTACGTGGCCTTCCTCGGCTCCGACTTCGTCGAGCAGGGCAAGCGCGCCGCCGACGCGATGATCAAGGTCACCGGCGGCAAGGGCAAGGTCGCCATCCTGCTCGGCGCGTCCGGCAACAACGTCACCACCGACCGCACCAAGGGCTTCGTCGACCAGGTGAAGGCCGAGGCCCCCGGCCTGGAGATCGTCGCCCAGCAGACCGGCGAGTTCGCCCGCGACAAGGGCCAGCAGGTCATGGAGCAGCTCATCCAGTCCAAGCCCGACATCACCGCCGTCTACGCCGAGAACGACGAGATGGGCCTCGGAGCCGTCACCGCGCTGAAGGCCGCCGGCAAGAAGCCCGGCAAGGACGTCAAGATCGTCTCCGTCGACGGCACCCGCAACGCCGTCCAGGCCCTCGTCAACGGCGAGTACAACGCCGTCATCGAGTCCAACCCGCGCTTCGGCCCGCTCGCCTTCGCCACCGCGCAGAAGTTCTACGCCGGTGAGGAGATCCCCGAGAACGTGATCATCACCGACCGCGAGTACGACGAGGCCAACGCCAAGGAATCGCTCGGCGGAGCGTACTGACCCCGTCGGACGGCCGTCGGCCGCCGCGACGCCCGGCACCCCTGGGGGGTGTCTTGCCGATCAGGGCCCGGGCGCCCGGCGGCCCGGTCTCATTCCCGTAACACCGGAAGGCCAGGATTCATGGCACCAACCCCAGCGACACCCCAGCACCCGGAGCCCCCCGGGGCCGGTGCCGCCGCCGTGGCGGACCCCGTCCTCGAAGCCCGCTCGGTGAGCAAGCGGTTCCCGGGCGTCGTCGCCCTGGACGACGTCTCCTTCGCCCTGCGCGCGGGCGAGGTCCACGCGCTCGTCGGCGAGAACGGGGCCGGCAAGTCCACCCTCATCAAGGTGCTCACCGGCGTCTACCGGAGCGACGAGGGCGAGGTGCGCGTCAGCGGCGAACCGGTCCGCTTCGCCCGCCCGTTCGAGGCGCAGCAGGCCGGGATCTCCACCATCTACCAGGAGGTGAACCTCGTCCCGCTGATGAGCGTGGCGCGCAACATCTTCCTGGGCCGGGAGCCGAAGAACCGCCTCGGGCTCATCGACTTCGCCCGGATGAACCGTGAGACCACCGAACTCCTCGACGGCTTCGGCGTCCGCGTCGACCCCAAGCGGCCCCTGCACACGCTCGGCATCGGAACCCAGCAGATGGTCGCGCTCGCCCGCGCCGTCTCCGTACGGGCCCAGGTCGTCATCATGGACGAACCCACCTCGTCGCTGGAGCCCCGCGAGGTCGAGACCCTCTTCCGGGTCATCGAGAACCTGCGCGGCCAGGGCATCGCCGTCCTCTACGTCAGCCACCGCATGGACGAGCTCTACCGCATCTGCGACCGGGTCACCGTCCTGCGCGACGGCCGCCACATCCACACCGGCGAACTGGCCCCGCTGGAACGCATGCAGCTGGTGTCGATGATGCTCGGCCGCGACATGGCCGAGGTCCGGCGCGACGGCCTCACCGGCTTCGCCGCCGAAGGACACGACGCGGCCCGCACCCCCGTCCTCACCGCCAAGGGCCTCGACCGCCGCCACCAACTGCACGACATATCCGTGGAGTTGTACGCCGGTGAGGTGCTGGGACTCGGCGGACTGCTGGGCTCCGGGCGCAGCGAGACCGCGAAGGCGCTGACCGGTGCGCTGCCCCTGGACGGCGGGGAGATCACCGTCGACGGCAAGCGCCTCGGCCGCCCCACCCCGGCCGCGGCCATCCGCGCGGGCATCAGCATGCTCCCCGAGGACCGCAAGGCCGAGGGCATCGTCCCCGGCCTCTCCGTCCGCGAGAACATCGTGCTCGCCGCCATGCCCCGGCTCTCCAGGGGCGGCATCGTCTCCCGCGCCAGACAGGACCGCGTCGTCGACATCTTCATGAAACGGCTGCGGATCAAGGCCTCCAGCCCCGAGCAGAAGGTCGGCGAACTCTCCGGCGGCAACCAGCAGAAGGTGCTGCTCGCCCGCTGGCTCTGCCTGGAGCCCAAAGTGCTGCTGCTCGACGAGCCCACCCGGGGCATCGACGTCGGCGCCAAGGCCGAGGTGCAGTCCCTCATCGACGAACTCGCCCGCGAGGGACTCGCCGTACTGCTGATCTCCTCCGACATCGAGGAGCTGATCGAGGGCGCCGACCGCATCGTCGTCCTGCGCGGCGGCGCGGTCGCCGGTGAACTCGCCGGCGACGAGGTGGACGAGAGCCGCCTGCTCGCAGTGCTCGCCGACCACACGCCCGATTCCGGCGGGAAGGCCCCGGCCGCCCAGGAGGACCCCCGATGACCACCCAGGCCACCCTGCCACGCCCCGCCGCGAAGCCACTGGCCCGGCTGCGCGACCCCGCCTGGTACCAGGAGTACGGGGTGTACGCGGCCGTCGCCGTCGTGCTGCTGTTCAACGCACTGTTCACCGAGCACTTCATGACGGCCGACAACCTGCGCACCCAGCTCGTCCAGGTCGCGCCCATCGTGATCGTCGCCCTCGGTATGGCCCTGGTCATCGGGACCGAGGGCATCGACCTCTCCGTCGGCTCCACCATGGCGCTCGCCGCCGCCCTGCTGCCGCTCTACCTCGGCTACGGGCTGGTCCCCGCGCTGCTGATCGCGCTGCTCGCCGGAGCGGTCGTCGGCGCGGTCAACGGGACGCTCGTCTCGCTCGTGGGGCTGCAACCCATCGTGGCGACCCTCGCCCTGTTCGTCGGCGGCCGGGGGCTCGCCCTCGTGATGGCGGACGGCCAGCTCAAGCAGATCGTCAACCCCGACATCCTCGCGCTGGGCACCGGCTCCTTCCTCGGCATCCCGACGGTCGTCCTCATCGCGGGCGTCCTCGCGCTCGCCGTCGCCTTCCTGGTGCAGCGCACCACCTTCGGCCGCCAGATCGTCGCCATCGGCGGCAACCGCTCGGCCGCGGCGCTCTCCGGACTGCCCGTCAAGCGCGTCCTGATCGGCGTCTACATCCTGTGCGGGGTGACGGCCGCCCTCGCCGGCATCCTCGCCACCGCCCGGCTCACCGCCAGCGACCCGTCCTCGCTCGGCACCCTCATGGAGCTGTCCGCCATCACGGCGGTCGTCGTCGGCGGCACCCCGCTGAACGGCGGCTCCATCCGGGTGCTCGGCACCGTCGCGGGCGCCCTGCTGATGCAGCTGCTGCGCGCGACCCTCGTCAAGCACGACCTGCCCGACTCCACCGCACAGATCGCCCAGGCGGCCATCATCATCGCCGCCGTCTACGTCGCCCGGGAGCGTAGGTCCCGATGAACAACACCCCACCGGCCACCGTGCCCGCGGCCGAGGCCCCGGCGCCGCTCAAGAGCGCCCCCTCGCGCCCCGAACCCCGCCCCGGACGCTCCACCGGCTCCCGGATCGGCGAACTCGTCCAGCGCCAGGGCGTCCTCGCGGTCCTGCTGACCGTGATCCTCATCGCCTCGTTCGTCTACCCGACGTTCGCGAGCCTCGACAACGCCCGGGGCGTCACCGTCCAGGCCTCGTTCCTCGCGATCGTCGCGCTCGGCATGACCCTGGTCATCATCACCGGCGGAATCGACCTCTCCGTCGGCTCCGTCTTCGCCCTCGGTGGCGTGCTGGCCGCCTGGGCCTCGCAATGGGGCTTCTTCGCCGCCCTCCTCGTACCCCTGGTGGTCTGCGGCGCGATCGGGCTGCTCAACGGGCTGCTCATCGCCCGCGCGAACATGGCCCCCTTCATCGTCACGCTCGCCACCCTCCTCGCGGCGCGCGGCATGCTGCTCGCCTTCACCGACGAGGGCGCCACCACCTACCTGGTGCCCAAGGACTCCGCCTTCGCCGAGCTCGGCCAGGGCAGCGTCTGGGGCTTTGGATACCCGATCCTGATCGCCCTGGCTCTCTTCGGGGCGGGCGGACTCCTGCTCCAACGGACCTCGTTCGGACAGACCCTGTTCGCCGTCGGCGGCAGCAGCGACGCGGCCACCCTCATGGGCCTGCCCGTCGCCCGGACGAAGATCCTCGTCTACACCCTCAGCGGACTGCTCGCCGGACTCGCCGGAGCGCTCAACGCCGCCCGCCTCTCCTCCGGCGTCACCATCGTCGGCGTCGGCATGGAACTCGACGCGATCTCCGCCGTCGTCATCGGCGGCACCCTCCTCATCGGCGGCGCGGGATCCATCAGCGGCACCCTCTGGGGCGTCCTGCTCCTCGCCGTGATCCAGAACCTCATCAACCAGATCGGCTCGCTCAACTCCTCGTACCAGTCGGTGGTCAGCGGCGGCTTCCTTATCGTTGTCGTGGTGGCGCAGCGTTACCTCGCGCGCAGCCGGAGAACCACCTGAACCGTACGGATCGGGCCGAGTCGAACCAAGCAACAAGGAGTGCCGTGGGCGTCAGCCTCAAGGACGTAGCTCAACGGGCGGGCGTGTCCATCAAGACCGTGTCGAACGTGGTCAACAACTACCAGCACGTCACCCCGAAGATGCGGGCCAAGGTCCAGCAGGCGATCGACGAGCTCGGCTACCGGCCGAACCTCACCGCCCGCCACCTCCGCAAGGGCCGCACCGGCATCATCGCCCTCGCCGTCCCCGAATTCGGCAACCCGTACTTCGCGGAGCTGGCCGGCGAGGTCGTCGACGCGGCGGCCCGGCACGACTACACCGTCCTGGTCGACCACACGGCGGGCCTGCGGGAGAAGGAGCTGCTGGTCTGCCAGGGGTTCCGCTCCCACGTCATCGACGGCCTCATCCTCAGCCCCATCCACCTGGAGACCGAGGACCTGATGGCCCGCACCGAGACCGCGCCGCTGGTGCTGCTCGGCGAGCGCGAGTACGAGGCCCCCTACGACCACATCGCCATCGACAACGTGGCCGCCGCCCGCGAGGCCGTCGCCCACCTCGTCGCCCTCGGCCACCACCGGATCGCCTTCCTCGGCTCCCGCACCGGCCAGGAACGCCAGCCCGCCCACCTCCGGCTGCGCGGCTGGCGCGAGGAACTGGCCGCCTCCGGCATCGAACCCGACGAGTCCCTGGTCGTCGTCACCGACGGTTACGGGCGCGAGGACGGCGCGGCGGCGATGGCCTCCCTCCTCGACCGGGGCCAGCGGCCCGACGCCGTGTTCGCGTACAACGACATGATCGCGACCGGTGCCATGCGCACCATCACCGAGCGCGGCCTCGCCATCCCGGACGACATCGCCGTCGTCGGCTTCGACGACATCGAGGAGAGCAGGTACGGGGCCACCACCCTCACCACCATCGCGCCCGACAAGGCGGCCATCGCCCGGCTCGCCGTCGACAGCCTCGTCGAACGCCTCGCGGGCACCCCCGTCGCCGAACCCCGGCGGCCCCGCCCCGGCTACCGGCTCGTCGTCCGTGAATCCACCACGCCCCGCGAGGCTCCCGGGCCTCCCCGCTAGCGGCCCTTCGGGACTGTCGTCAACTGCCACCCGACAGGCGGAAGTTGACGACACACCTCAGCGGGGTCACCTTCCGCGCTTCCCCCAAGGAACTCCTCATGCCCACCGTGCACCGCAAACCGTTCGGCCGCGCCCACGGGCAGAGCGAGATCGACCTCTGGACCCTCGACTCCGGAACCGGCGTCCGGGCCGAGATCCTCACCTACGGCGGTGTCCTGCACAGCCTCACCGTGCCGGACACCGCGGGCAGCCCCGGCCCGGTCGTCCGCTCGCTGCCCGCGCTCGACGACTACACCGACAAGAACCCGTACTTCGGGGCCGTCGTCGGCCGGTACGCCAACCGCATCGCCCACGGCCGCTTCACCCTCGACGGGACCACGCACCACATCCCCGCCAACGACCGGGGCCACGCCCTGCACGGGGGCCCCGACGGCTTCCACACCAAGGTCTGGGAGGCCACCGGGGACCGTACCGACACCACCGCCGTCCTCCGGCTCACCCTGCACAGCCCCCACGGCGACATGGGCTTCCCCGGAGCGCTCGACGTCACCGCCACCTACACCCTGGACACCACCGGGACCCTCGCCGTCGACTACCGGGCCGTCACCGACCGGCCCACCGTCGTCAACCTCACCAACCACTCCTACCTCAACCTCGGCGACGACGACATCCTCGGCCACACCCTCCAGGTCGACGCCGACGCCTATCTCCCCATCGACCCCGGCTCCATCCCCGAAGGCCCGCCCGCCCCGGTGGCCGGCACCCCCTTCGACCTCACCGCCCCGCAGCGGCTGGGCGAACAACTCGCCCTGCCGCACCCCCAACTCGCCCTGGCCGGCGGCTTCGACCACTGCTGGGCCCTGCGCCCCGCCGCCCCCGGGACCCTGCGCCGGGCCGCCCGCCTCACCGCCCCCGGCGACCGGCGCACCCTGGAGCTCTGGACCACCGAACCCGGCCTCCAGGTCTACACCGCCAACCAGCTCGACGGCGCGTTCACCGACGGCACCGGCCGCCGCCACCTCCGCCACGGATCGCTCTGCCTGGAGACCCAGCACCTGCCGGACTCGCCCAACCGCCCCGGCCACCCCACCACCGTGCTGCGCCCCGGTGAGACCCTGCGCAGCCGCACCGAGTGGCGCTTCCCGCACCTGCGGCGCCGCGGATAACCGGTTGCGGCCCCCGGCGGCCCCCTGATCTACTCCGGCAGCCCGCCGGTACGACGACCCAGGAGCCCTGACATGCGCCGAGCTTTCGTGTCCCTCCCGACAGAAACTGACCTTTCTCTCAAGGACATGAAGCTCCGTGCACACGTTGAACCTGGGAATTCTGGCGCATGTCGACGCCGGTAAGACAAGCCTGACCGAGCGGCTCCTCCACACCGCCGGAATCATCGACACCATCGGCAGCGTCGACGACGGCAGCACACAGACCGACTCCCTCGCCCTGGAGCGCCGACGCGGCATCACCATCAAGTCCGCCGTCGTCTCCTTCACCCTCGGCGCCACCACGGTCAACCTGATCGACACCCCCGGCCACCCGGACTTCATCGCCGAGGTGGAGCGGGTCCTCGGCGTGCTCGACGGAGCCGTCCTGGTGGTGTCCTCGGTGGAGGGCGTCCAGGCGCAGACCCGCGTCCTGCTCCGCACGCTGCGCCGACTGCGCATCCCGACCCTGCTGTTCGTCAACAAGACCGACCGGCCCGGCGCACGGTACGGCTCGCTGCTGGCGAGCATGACCGAACGGCTCTGCCCGGACATCGTCGCGATGGGCTCCGCCCGGGGGCTCGGCACCCGGTCCGCGACGAGCATCCCCTTCACCGGGGCCGATCCCGGCTTCACCGGTGCGCTCACGGACCTGCTCACCCGGCACGACGACGAACTGCTGAGCGCGTACGTCGACGACCCGGCTGGCTTCACCCACGCCCGGGCCCGCGTCCATGAACTCCAGCGGCTGCTTCCGGGGGCGACCCGGGGCGAGGGCGTGCTGGAGTCCTCCTTCGCCGGCCACCGCCCGGTGACCGGCCCGGCCCCGGACCGCCCGCGCACCGACCACGACCCGCTGCACCGCGAGGAGTACCTGCTCCGCACGGTGCGGCGGGTCGCCGGCCGCACCCCTCCCGCTACTTGAGGTACGGGCCCGCCGCGCCGATCTTCCCCGGCGCGGCGTTCTTCCCGCCGAGGTCCAGGACGTACACGCGCAGGTTGCCCTTCCCGGGGGCCGGGACCGCGAGGGTGCCTCCGGTGACGACCTTCGTGTCACCCGTGACGGCGTCCTTGTACGTGCCGTTGGGAATGCCGGTGTACGTGGCGCTCCCGGAGACCGTCACCAGGGCGAAGCTGTCGGTGCCGCTCGCCGCGTCGGTGTAGCGCCGCTTGTACGCCATGGATCCGCTGATTCCCTCCGTGGAGTACTGGCCCATCTGGAGTGCGGGCACCGCCCGCCGGATCTCGTTGAGCCGCTGGAGATGCCGTGCCAGCGGTGCGGCCAGCGCGTCCGCGACCTTCCCGGTGGCCGACGAGACCTTGCCGAAGTCCGAGGCCGTCACCTCACCGGCCAGGTGGTCCCCGAAGTAGGCGCGCCCGGTCGTCGCCAGGGGGCACGTCGGCCCGCAGTCGATCTTCTTCCCCTTCTGGAACTCGATCTCGGAGCCGTAGTAGAGCGTCGGGATGCCCCGGAAGGTCCACATCAGCGACATGTTCTCGGCCCAGGCGTCCGTGCCGCCGGCGTACCGCTCGCTGCTCTTGTTGGGCCCGTAGTCGTGGCTGTCGACGTAGACGACGTTGTACGTGGCGTCGTTGGTCGCGTCGTCGGAGTCCTTGCCGTTGTGGTAGGCGTTGTTCGCGTCCCCGAAGTTCATGTGCATCCGCATGTCGATGATGTTCATCCCGGAGGACCGGCTGCGGTCGGGGGTGTGGTAGGCGTTGCCCTTGAGGAAGGCGTTGTCGGAGACGGGCTGCGCCGCAGTGCCCTGCTGCTGCTCGTAGTCGTACATCTCCAGGGCGGCCTTCTCGTCGTCCGCGCTGTACTCCTTGCGCTCCTTCCAGGTGAAGAACTGCGCCGAGTGGTTGACCGAACCTCGGTTCCACTTGTCGTTGACGAAGGCGGCGACCTCACCGAAGACGAAGAAGTTCTTCGCCGCCTCGGCCCCGAACTGCCCGGTGACGCGCTCCTGGATGGCGGGCAGGAAGCGGCGGTTCCAGGTGGTGCGGGGGATATGCACCGCCGTGTCGAGCCGGAAGCCGTCGACGCCCATGTCGATGTACTTGTTGTACGCGCCGATCAGATAGTTCTGGACCTGGGCGTTCTCGGTGTTGAAGTCGGCGAGGTCGTCGTGCAGCCAGCAGGAGCGGGAGTCCTCGCCCTCCCAGTTGCCGATCCAGCAGTTGTGGTAAAGGGCTTTCGGGAACATGCCCGAAGTGGGGCTCGGCCACTGGCAGTTGTAGATCCGGTAGCCCTCCGGCGAGGTGTGTCCGGTGGGGGTGCCCCAGTTGAGGCAGGTGTTGCCGGACGGTTCGGCCGTGGACCACAGATCGCCGTTGTAGTACGACTTCCCCGACTTGGGCTCGACGGTGAGGCCGTCGTACGTGAAGGCGTCGTCCTTCTCGTCGTAGTACCAGCTCCACTGGGCGTCGCGCACCCCGTAGGCCTTCGGGGTGAACAGCCCCTTGGCGCCCCAGCGCGAGGAGTGGTTGTGGACCACGTCCTGGTAGATCTTCATGCCCTTGGCGTGCGCCGCGTTGATGAGGTCCTGGTACGAGGCCCCGGCGGACTCCAGCCTCGGGTCTACCTTGTAGAAGTCGTAGCCGTGGTAGCCGTGGTAGTCGTAGTCCGAGCGGTTGAGCACGACCGGGGTGATCCAGATCGCGGAGAAGCCGAGCCCCTTGACGTAGTCGAGCTTCTGCACCAGCCCCTTGAAGTCGCCCCGGAACATGGGGTCGTCGTTGGCGGCGTTGCCGGACTTCACGTGCTGGCTGCCGCCCCGGTTGTTCATGCTGTCGCCGTCGTTGAAGCGGGCGGTGAGCACGAAGTAGATCGGGTCCTTGCGGGGATCAGTGCCCAGCGGTGTGCCCGCCGGCGGTGCGGTTGGCCTGTCGCCGGTGGTGGCGGAGGCGGGGGCGGATTCCGCCGAGACGTTCCCGGCGGCGTCGACGGCCCGGACGCCGTAGCGGTAGACGGTCCTCGCCTCAAGACCGGTGTCGGAGAACACGGTCGAGGTGGGGTCGGTGACCACCGTGCCCTTCGTGCCACCGGTCCGGACGACCTGATACTTCGTCACTCCCCGGTCGTCCGTGGCGGGTTCCCAGGTGACCACGACCGCGACCCCGTCGGCGGCGGCCCTCACCGCCGTGGGCGCGGTGGGCGCCTCGGTGTCCGGTTCCTCGGCGGCGCACGGGTCCTTCGCCGCGGCGGTCACCTTGCGGTCCTTCACCGTGGTGAGCCCGGTCGCCAGGGTGTAGTCGTTGCCGTTGTTGTTGTCCCAGACCCCGTTGCCGTTGTTGAACGTCGCCTGGAGGCCGGTGGCGCTGCCCAGGTCCACCGTGCGCTTCACCCAGCCGGTGCAGGCGGCTTCCATGCCGATGCCGGGTACGGTCGTCCAGGCTCCGCCGTGCGGTCGGTAGTGAAGATTGACGGTGGGCCAGCCGACGGTCGAGGTCGCGTAGTAGACCGACGCCGAGTTCGGCCCCTCGGGCTCCTCCGGCTCCTCGGGGCCCGTGTCCGCGCACGGGTCGCTGTGCGCCACGACCCCGCCCTGGACGGTGATGTTCCCGGTGCCCAGGTCGTAGTTCTTGCCCGCGTTGTTGTCCCAGGTGCCCGAGCCGTCGGTGAAGGTCGCCTTCAGTCCGCCCGCGCCCCCGAGGGGGACCGTCAGCTTGACCCAGTCGGTGCAGGCGGCCTCCATCCGGGTGCCGGGCGCGGCGGTCCAGGAACCGCCGTCGGTGGAGTAATGCAGGTAGTACGCCGACCAGTTCCGGGTCTTCGTGGAGTAGAAGACGGTCGCCGTGGTCGCTGCGGAGGCCGAGGCCGCGACGGGTGCGGTGGCCGGGTCGGGAACGGCTTGTGGCGTGGCGGTGAGGAGTCCCAGCAGCCCGGCTGCCGCCACGGCCGCCGCGAGCGGGCGCCGCGGCAACCGGCGAGGGGTGCGTCTCATGCGTGTCTCCAGGGGGAGGGGGAGAACCCTGACGCGCCTCGGGGTTCGGCGGGTGAACGCGACCCGACGGCAAGTTCCGCCGGAATCTTGCTGCAATTCCTTGCGGGGTGGAAGTTACCGGTGCATGACAGGTGCGTAAAGGGATCCGACAGCACCGTCTCACCGGAATGGAAGGGTTGGTGCAGGCGTTCGCACGGTCATGACCTTCTCCGTTGATGTGACCGTGCGCGGCTATGAGCTCGACACCCAGGGCCACATGAACCAGGCCGTCTACCTCCAGTACGCGGAGCACGCCCGCTGGGAGCTGCTTCGGGCCGCCGGGCTGCCCCAGGAGAAGCTGCTGGCCGACGGGGTCGGCCCGGTGCAGCTGGAAGTGACGGTCAAGTACCGCCGGGAGCTGCGCGGCGGCGAGCGCGTACGGGTCACCTGTCGGTTCGACTACGGCACGGGCAAGACGTTCACGATGGAGCAGCACATCATCAAGGAGGACGGCACGGTGGCCGCCGAGATCACCGGAGTGGCCGGCGTTCTCGATCTGACCGAACGCCGGCTCGTCCCGGACCCGCAGGGCCGTCTCGCCGCCCTGGCCGGCAACCCCGATCTGCTGACCGGCTGACCGGCGGGGGGCGGCCCGCTCCGGAGCCGGCCCCCGTGGGAGGCCGGGCGTTCGTTCAGGCCGTGCGGGGCGCCCGTACGGTCGGCCGGGGCCCGTGTGAGCACTTCCGCACCGTGCGCGGAGGCGGAGTGTGTTCGCCCAGCCCGGCGGGCGGGTGGCGCGTGAACCCGGCGGTGAGGACCGGATCGCCCTACGGCCCACCACCGGAATCCTCGCCCTCACCGCGTGCGCGGGCCTGGCGCTGATCGCGTACGCCATCGGATCGGACCCCGCCCCCGCCCTGCTGGCCGGACTGCTTCTCCTGGGGGCGGCGTACGGGGGGCTCCAGCCGGCCCCACGCGTGCGCGGTCCGGTGCAGCCGGTCCCACGCTCGCGCGGTCGCCTGCCCGTAGAGGTGGGTGCCGGTGCCCTTACGGCCTGCTCGATCCCCGGGTGACGGGGTCGCCGAAAACGAACTCGCCACCGTGCTGGGGCGGCCGGCCGGGCATTGCTGCGCTGGCCCGTCGGCCGCCCCCCGGCACTCGGCCGGACGCGGTCGCCGGGGACAAGGCGTACGCGTCCCGCGGTGACCACGCCCACCTGTGTAAACGCGGTACCAAGTCGGTTGTCCCGGAGCAGCGGGACCAGGCTGCGGCCGCGTGTGCTCACATCCCGCCGGCGATCCTCATCACCGTGCCGGTGGCGTAGGAGGCGTCGTCCGACAGCAGCCAGGCGACCGCTCCGGCGATTTCCTCGGGCTGGCCGGCGCGGCCCATGGGGACGAGTGCCGCGATCTTGGCGGGGCGCTGCGGGTCGGCGTGGAAGTCGGTCCAGATCGTGCCGGGGGCGACGCAGTTGACCCGGATGCCGTCGGCCGCGACTTCCTTGGACAACCCGACCGTCATGGCGTCCACGGCGGCCTTCGCCGCCGCGTAGTGGACGTAGGTACCGGGGCTGCCGAGAGTCGCGGCGGCGGAGGAGATGTTCACGATCGCCCCGCCCGCTGTCATGTCGCCGATGGCCCGGCGGGCGCACAGCAGGTAGCCCAGGATGTTGACCTCCAGGGCCTGCCGCATCCCTTCCGGGTCCGCGCCGGCCAGTGGTCCGACCGGCCCGCTCACCCCGGCGTTGTTCACCAGCCCGGTGACCGATCCCAGGTGCGCGACGGCGGTGTTGAACAGCCGGTCAACGTCTGCCGCGTCGGCGGTGTCGACCGCGACCGTGACGGCTGCCCGGCCCAGCGCGCGTACCCCTTCGGCCACGCCCTCGGCCGCCTCGGTGTCCGATCGGTAGCCGATGGCGATGTCGTGTCCCTCGGTCGCCAGCCGCAGGCAGATCGCCGCGCCGATGCCCCGGCTGCCGCCGGTGACCACCGTCACCCGCTGCCGCTCTCCCCGTTCCGCCATGTCCGGCCCTCCGAGCATAAGGATGATAGATGATCGATCAAATGGTCACTCTACTCAGACAGCCCGATCCGTGCCCGGATTGGGCCGCTCGCTGTACGGCGGCCTGGATGGACGGGGGTGACGTCGACCCGTCCTGTACTCGGTCGGCGGCGGGCGCCCAGCGCCTCCCAGCGAGCGAAGGCCTGGAGAATTACCGGACGATGTACCCGCAGGCCATCGACGCCGACGACCCGCGCAACGTCGGAGGATTCGGCCTCTTCCGCCACTACTCGGAACCGTTCACCCCGGCCAACACCGATATCGTCACACCGAACAACGACACCCCGTACTCCTGGGCGTGGCTGGACCTGCGTACTGAACCGTGGGTGGTTTCCGTCCCCGCGGTGGACCGCTATTACGTCCTGCCCTTCCACGACCTCGATACGTCGTATGTCGGCTACGTCGGCGCCCGCACCACGGGCCAGGGGCCCGGTGCATACCTGATCGTGGGCCCCGGCTGGCAGGGCACACCCCCTGACGGCCTCGGGGGCGTCCTGCGCGCGGACACCTTCCTGGTGGGCTGCCTGGGCCGCACCTACCTCGCCGGACCCGACGACGTGACCGCCCTCCGCGCCATCCAGCAGCAGTACACCCTGCGCCCCCTCTCCGCCTACCTCGACCAGAAGGCGCCCGAGCAGGCCGAGGAGCCTGTCCGGCCGATCTGGCGCGAGGAGGACCTGGGGAACGTCGAGTTCTTCACCCTCCTGGACTTCCTGCTGCAATTCTTCCCCGTGCTTCAGCAGGACGCGGACCTGCGCACCCGTCTCGCGACCCTCGGGGTCAGCGGGGACGGCGAATTCGAACCGGCAACCCTGGCTCCGGAGGTGAAGCGGGCGATGGAGCAGGGCATCGCTGACGCGCGGGCCCGGCTGGCGGAGGCGGAGAAGAACACGGCCGACTCCACGCACTGGTTCGGCACCCGCGCGGAGCACGGCGAGGACTATCTGACTCGTGCGGTCGGTGTGGACAAGGGCCTGTACCGCCTGCCGGCCGCCGAAGCCTGGTACGCGGGATGGGTGCAGGACGACCGGGGCAACCGGCCTCCGGACGCCTCGACGCGCAACTACACGGTCCGCTTCGCCCCCGGTGCGCTCCCTCCGGCCCGCTTCTTCTGGTCGGCGACCATGTACCGCCTCCCCGAGCGCCTGCTCGTCGCCAACCCGATCGACCGGTACTCGATCGGCGACCGCACGCCGGGCATCGTGTACGACGAGGACGGCGGCCTGACCCTCCACGTGCGGAAGGACGCACCGGCGGACCCGAAGCAGGCGGCGAACTGGCTGCCCGCACCCGAAGGTCCCTTCACGATCGCCATCCGCGTCTACGGCGCGGACCCGTCGGTCCTGGACGGCACCTGGTCGATGCCGACACTCTCCGTCGCCGACGGTGCCGGTCATGGGTGACGCGATCGGCCAGATGCTCACCTCGGCCGTCGGTATCGCCATCAGCCCGCTCCCGCTCATCGCGGTGATCCTGATGCTGGCGACGCCGGCGGGGCGCAAGAACGGGATCGCCTTCACGGCAGGCTGGATCGTCTCGCTCGCCGTGCTGGTCACGGTGGTGGTTCTCGCAGGCTCGGGAGCCGGTGCGGCTCAGGGATCCGGTGACTCGCCCGCACCGTGGACGCTGTGGCTGAAGCTCGCGCTGGGCGTGCTGTTCCTGCTGTTGGGCGCCAAGCAGTGGGCTTCCCGGCCCAGGGAGGGGCATGAGGCGCAGCCGCCCGGCTGGATGAAGGCCATCGATCGCTTCACCCCCGTCAAGGCCGCAGGTCTGGCCGCCGCGCTCGCGGTGGCCAACCCCAAGAACCTCGTCCTCGCGGTGGGCGGCGCCGTCTCGATCGCTTCCAGCACCACGGACTCGGGGGGCAAGACCCTGGCGGCCGTGCTCATGGTCGTCATCGCTTCCCTCTGCGCGTTGCTTCCGCTGGCCGTCTACCTCTTCGGCGGTTCCAGATCCGCGACAGTGCTGGGCAGCTGGAAGCAGTGGATGGCCGCCCACAACGCAGCGATCATGACCGTGGTCCTGGTGCTCCTGGGCTCCAAGTACGTCGGCGACGCGATCTCAGGCCTCGCCCCCTGACCGGCTCATGGCCGGTGCAGGTGATGTCCAGCTGCGGGTCCGAGATTTCCGCCCGGTAGCGGTCTGGCAGCCCGTCCGGATCGGTGGGCTGTCTGGTGGTGACCGCCCCTGACGACGGGCGGTCGGAGATCAAGAGGCTCTGGACGGACCCGGAATTCCGGGGCCGGGGGACCACCTGATCTGCATGGAGCGTGCCCTGTGAGCGGACACAGCCACACCGGGACACGTCATCGATGAAGCTGATGGGCTCGCCGCCGAGTGCTTCACGGTTGGCTGTCGTGGTCCCCCTGCGTTGTTCCGGCAGGAGGTGACCCGGGCTCGTGGGGTTCGACGGTCAGGCCGAGCAGGCGCAGTTCACGGGTGGATTTCCCAGCGATCTTGCGGCCGAGGAGGGGGCGGCCGTCGTCGTGACGGTAGACGCCGGCCGGTTCGGCGGCCAGGGGCTCCTCCCAGCCCCGGTACAGGGCGGCGAGACGGACGGTGAAGCCGACCAGGAACGCGAGGGGAGCACTCGTGGCGCGGGGCAGCCCCGCCTGGTCGAGGGCGATCCACACCGCGCCGGTCAGCGCGGCGATGGTCACGAACCACTCGCCGCGGACGAACTGCTTGGGCGGCACGCCGCAGGAGACATCGATCAGGAAGCGCCCCGCCGTGGGTCCCACGACAGCCAGGACGAGGGAGCCCAGGACCGGCAGACCGACGTCCACCCCGGTCTGCGCGCCGACGATCGCGTACCAGGGCAGGGCGAAGGACGTGACGAACTGGAAGAGGCCCTCGCGGAACAGCTGCCCCTGGGAGTAGGCGAGTCGGTGGCCGATGTATCCGGCGATCAGGCACAGCACGACGTACGAGGAGTTGGTCAGTGCGGCCGGTACGCGGCCGACCATGACGTCGCGGCTGATGCCGCCGCCGATGCCGCCGAGCAGCGCCATGAGCAGGATGCCGACCACCGTGAAGTTCTTGTAGTGGTCGGGACGGCGGGCCAGCAGGGCCCCGTTCAGAGCGTTGGTGGTCGCCGCGACCAGGTTGATGAACGTGCCGCCACCGGTGAAATCGAACGACCCGAAACCGACGGCGCCGATCGCCAGCTGCGCCGTATTCACGGCGGCCGGATCGTGCAAGGCCTCGATGGTCACGGCGTGACGATGGGGAAGTCGGGGTCGGGGGTGCAGAGCAGGCCCGCGAGGGTCGCGAAGACCTGCGGGTCGCCCTGGACGCCCACGCCATCGAGTCCCTTGCCTGCGAGGACACCGAGCAGTTGCGGTTTGGTCAGGGTCAAGGTCAGGTCGGCGGCCGCCGCCGACCCGTCCGTCCCGGCGGGCGCATCGGTGCTGCGGTAGGTGAGGGCACCGTTGGACAGCCGAAGGTGCCAGGCGCGGCCCTCGTCGGTGACGTTCCAGGTCATGGTGAGCTTCTCGTCCCAAGCCCGGGGGCCGTCGACGCGGATGGCGAGCGAGTCGATGAGCATGTCGACGGTCAGAGCCATCGCCATCTCGGGGTTGGTCGTCTCCAGCGAGGTGTGCGCGATGGTGCCGCGCAGTTCCTGGGCACCCATCAGGTAGAAGTTGCGCCAGGTGGCGTTCTCCGCCCCGAAGCCCAGCTTCTCGTACACCGACGCCAGCGCCTGCTTGGCGAGCGAGTCGTCGGGCGCGGCGAAGACCGCGTGCCCCAGCAGCGTCGCGGCGAACCGCAGATCCCCCGAGGCCGCGTACTCCTCACCCTTGGCGATCAGCGCCGGCACGCCGCCGTAGTCGGCGGCGAACCGCTTGGCCTGCTCGACGGGCGGGTGCTCCCACAGGTGGGCCGGATTGCCGTCGAACCAGCCCATGTAGCGCTGGTAGATGGCCTTGGCGTTGTGGCTGACGGAACCGTAGTAGCCGCGGTTCGCCCACCGGTTCGCGATCGCGGGCGGAAGTTCGATCCGCTCGGCGATCTCCGGCCCGGTCAGTCCCTGGTTGGTCATGCGCAGGGTCTGGTCATGGAGGTACGCCCACATGTCGCGCTGGCCCGCCAGGTGGTCGACGATGCGGTCCCGGCCCCAGGTGGGCCAGTGGTGGGAGGCGAACGCGACCTCGGCCCGGTCGCCGAACAGCGTGATCGCCTCGTCCAGGTAGTGCGCCCAGATACGGGTGTCGCGGACCACCGCCCCGCGCAGGGTCAGGATGTTGTGCATGTTGTGGGTCGCGTTCTCCGCCATGCACAGAGCGCGCCGGTCGGGGAAGTAGAAGTTCATCTCCGAGGGCGCCTCGGTGTCCGGCGTCATCTGGAACACGATCCGCACACCGTCGACGGTCTCCTCCTGGCCCGTGCGGGTGATGTCCAGCGTCGGCGGGACCAGGGTGATCGTGCCCGTGGACGTCGTCATGCCCAGCCCGGCGCCGATCTGCCCGGTGGGGCCCTTCTTCAGCTCGGCGCCGTACATGTAGACCGCACGGCGGGTCATCGCGCCGCCCGCGTATACGTTCTCGGCCACCGCGTGTTCCAGGAACCCGGCCGGGGCGATTACCGGTACGGGGGCGTGGCCGTGCGGCAGAACCCCGCGGGAGCCGCCGAAATGGTCGCCGTGGGAGTGGGTGTAGATCAGCCCGGTGACCGGGCGGTCGCCGCGGTGCTCGCGGTAGAGCGCGAGGGCGGCGGCCGCGGTCTCCGCCGAGATCAGCGGGTCGATGACGATGACGCCGGTGTCGCCCTCGACCAGCGTCATGTTCGACAGATCCAGGTTCCGGACCTGGTAGATCCCCGTCGTCACCTCGAACAGGCCCTGTTTGGCGCACAGCCCGCTCTGCCGCCACAGGCTCGGGTGCGCGCTGGGCGGGCAGTCCTCGTCCAGGAAGGCGTACGCGGCCCCGTCCCAGATCACCCGGCCGTCCTCCGTCCGGATCACCGCCGGGGAGAGAGCGGCGACGAAACCCCGCTCGGCGTCGTCGAAGTCGGACCTGTCCGCGTAGTCGAGATCACTCATAGATAACAAATAGCCCAAAAGGCGCCTATTTGTTCACAACTGGATCGTGCGCCCCGCAACGTGTGCGCAAATCAGGCACCCCGGTGGGGTCCTCCGGGCGCCGGCAGCGGTCGATGCGTCCGCTGTCACCTCGTAGCGAGCTTCTGCTCGACGAGAATTCTTCCTGCCACGTCGTACACGGTGAGGCTCCTCGGCAGTTGGGGGCCGTTCTCAGAAGACGTCGGCATGGCGGCGTACCAGGCTCCCCAGCCAGGCCCGCCGGCCAGGGGTGAGCAGGGTGGCCTCGTGGGCTCCGTTGGTGTCACGCACGATCACGCGGGCCGCGCGACTTACCCGGCCGTTGGCTTTTCGCTTCCTTGGCCTGGAGCTGTCCCGGGGAGGGCGTTGTCGATGAGGACGGCGGCGATGGCGGCGGCGGCGGGGAAGGACTCGGCGTTGAGGACTCGGGTGCGGGCCGAGGCGCCGTCGAGGAGCAGCCCCAGTTGTTCGCCGAGCTGCTCGGGGTGGGTGACGCCGGCTTCGCGGGCCGTTGCGGCGAGCCGCGCGGCGAGGGCGAGCTTGTAGTCACGTGCGTACTGGGACGCGGGGTGCTGCGGGTCGTGGATCTCGACGCTCGCCGCGATGTAGGGACACAGGGGCGTGAGCTCGTCCGTGCCGGACGTGGGGACCTCGAAGACGGCGAGGAGCCGTTCGCGGGGCGTGAGGTCGGTGCGGTCGAACACCGAGGCCATGATCTCGGGATCGAATCGGCGCAAATATTCGGCGACCAGGTCGTCCTTGCTGGGGAAGTGCTGGTAGGCCGTCCGCTTCGAGACCTGGGCCAGCGCGCAGAGCTGGTCCATGCCGGTGCTGTTGATGCCCTGGGCGCGGAACAGCTGCTGTGAGGCGCTGAGGATGCGCTCGCGCGCTCCCCTGCCGCGGCGCTGGCCCTGGGGGCCCTTCTCCAGCTGCGTCATGACTCCATCGTAACCGAGTGCGGTACTGATCGGTGTACTTAGCTTGCGTTCCCGCCGACCGTCCCCTACGTTAAGTAAACCGAACGGTTCACTTAAGGAGCGGTTGTGGGAAAGCTCGATGGCAAGGTCGCGGTGATCACGGGTGGGTCGACCGGTATGGCGCTGGCCGGCGCGAAGCTGTTCGTCGAGGAAGGGGCCCATGTCTTCATCACGGGCCGACGGCAGGAGGCGCTGGACGACGCCGTCAAGGTGATCGGCCGGAACGTGACCGCCGTGCAGGGAGATGCGGCCGACCTGGCGGACCTGGACCGCCTGTACGAGACGGTCAGGCGGGAAAAGGGCTCGATCGACGTGCTGTGGGCGAGTGCCGGCATGGGCGAGCAGGGCAGGCTCGGCGAGATCACCGAGCAGCAGTTCGATGCCACGTTCTCGCTGAACGCGCGAGGCACGCTGTTCACGGTGCAGAAGGCGCTGCCGCTCTTCAACGACGGTGGCTCGATCTTCATGACCGGGTCGAACGCCTCGCTCAGGGGCTTCCCCGGGTGGAGCGTATGCGGGGAGCAAGGCCGTGCAGCAGGCCTATGCCCGTGTGTGGCTGAACGAGCTGCGGGACCGGCGGATCCGGGTGAACGTCCTGACCCCCGGCCAGGTCGCCACGGCCAAGCAGGAGGAGCTGTTCGACGAGGAGACGAAGCGGCAGTTCGAGTCCCTGATCCCGCGGGGCGAGATGGGCAGCCCGGAGGAGATCGCGGCGGTCGCGCTGTTCCTCGCCTCGGACGACTCCAGCTATGTGAACGGTCTTGAACTGACCACCGACGGCGGCACCACAGCGATCTGAACGGGCACACCGACGTGTCGTCCAGAAGCCCCTCGCGAACGGCGCGCTCAGCGGCGTGAGTTCGACATACCAGGAAGAGAGCACATTTCATGAGCAGCAGCATCAGCATCATCGGCACGGGGAACATGGCCCGTACCATCGGCGCGCGTGCGCTGGCGGGCGGCAACACCGTCGAGGTCATGGGCCGCGATCAGGCCAAGGCCTCTGACCTGGCCAAGGCCCTCGGCGGAGGCGCCACGGCGGGAGAGTGGGGTGCCGTCCCGGCTGGGGAGATCGTCATCGTGGCTCTGCTGGCCGACGGGGTCGTTCCGGCCGTCACTCACTACGGAGACGCCCTCGCGGGCAAGGTGATCGTCGACATCAGCAACCCCTTCAACGCCACGGCAGACGGTCTGACCCACCGCGAGGTCACTTCCATCGCGCAGGAAGTCGCCAAGGTGGCCCCGGCCGGTGCTGGCGTGGTGAAGGGGTTCAACACGGTTTTCCGTCACGTCCTGGAGAACGGCCGCCCCGATGTCTTCATCGCCGGGGACCAGGCGCAGGCCAAGGCCGACGTGGAGGTGTTCATCAAGAGCCTCGGGCTGCGCCCGATGGATGTCGGAGGCCTGGACATGGCGCACTGGCTGGAAGGAGCGGGCCTGCTCACGATGGGGCTCGCCCGTCACGGGGTGGGCGGCTGGGACTTCGCCCTCGGTGTCACGGACTTTCCCGCCTGAACTGCGCTCGAGGACATGGAGATCGAAACTGCTTCACGACGCCTCGGCTGTCGACGTCCCACGCAAGGACGAGCGCGCACTCATGGCATGCCCCCGCTCCAGCGGCGTCCGTTGGGGCGGGGGGCTACGCGTGCGCGAAAGTGCGGGGCAAGACCTTGTCCGACGAGGGTTCGTGGTGTCGCAGTCCAGGGTGATCGCACCCACCTGGGGGTGGTCGATGGACTTGCGGGCACCGGAGTGCGGGACGGAAGGCGGCGTCCACGGGCATCATCATCGACGTTCGCGCCCGCATGGGCTGCACCGCGCCGATCGGGTCGACGGACCAGGACCGCATCCGGCACGTGCCCATCACCCCGCGCCCGCAGTACGCCGCCCGCCTCCCGACGCCCGACGCTCAGAGCGGAGCCGGTGATGCCCGAGGAACTGCCGGACCGGGCGGACCGCACCGGGGACGGCGTGACGGTGGACGCCCGGGAGAGCGTCCACCGACGCCGGCCGTATGCGTGCGCGCCCGGTCAGACGGCGGTCCCCACGACCAGGTGGTCGCCGGGGATGCCGGCCTTGCCCGGCGCGTAGTAGTCCTTGATCCCGGCGACCCACGTCTCCACCCGGATCCGGTCCCCGTCGTTCGGCTCGAAGGCGTCGAAGAGCGCGTCGATGTTCGCGGGCTCGAACCCGATGGCCGTCATCAGCGCCATGAACAGCGGGCGCTCGATCAGACCGTCGCCGTCGGGGTCGCCGAGTGCGGCCAGTGCCTCCGCGAACACCCCGACGGTCGCGTCGAACCGCTCCGGCGACAGCACGCAGGCGGTGAACTCCTCGAAGCTGACCTCGCCGTCGCCATCGGCGTCGAGCTCGGTGCGCAGCGTCGTCCAGTACCGCCGGAACGCCGCGCGCATCGCGTCCTTCGCCGCCCGGTCCGACGCGTGCGCCTCCCGGACGACGCGGTCGGCCATGAGGTCGAAGTCGTCCGCCTCCAGGACGCCGTTGGCGTTGGCGTCGAACAGGGAGAAGACGAGCGTGACCCGCCTGGTGGCCTCAATGCTCATGAATCCGTCACCTTTCTCCGCATGTCACGTTCCCTCCGACCGCGGCCCGGTGCCCGGTCGGCCCACCCACTGTCCGCCGAGGAGCGGCGTCCACGGTGAAAGCCGTGGTTCTTTCACCTGAAGGACGTAACTGACCTGCGTAAACGTCAAGTTGAAGCAGGAGGAGGGGCTCGCTGGATCCGCGCGCCCCCGGCCTCTAGGCTGAGCCGATGCGCGCCCCGTCCGCCGCGAGCGGCCCCCGTACGAGAGAGGTCCACCTTCCATGACCAGGGAGACCCGGACGCTGCCCGCGTTCGCTCCCGGTTCGGTGGACACCCCCTTCGTCATCGCCGGCTACGACGAGGTCGTCACCCACGACACGCTCTGGGACGCGCACTCCCACCCCTTCCACGAACTGCTCTGGAACGAGCGCGGCGCCTCCACGGCGGTGGTCGGGAGCCGGATCTGGACGATCACCCCGGCTCTGGGCCTGTGGATGCCTGCGGGGACCCTGCACGCCGGATCGGCGACCGCCGGAACCTGGTTCCGGGCGAGCTTCTTCGGCTTCCGCACCACCGCGTCGATCTCCGCCACGCCGGTCGCCGTCGAGATCACCCCGCTGTTGCGCCTGCTGCTGGAACGGCTCGGCGAACCCGGCCTCTCGGCCGCCTCGCGCGCCGCTACCGAGGCACTGGTGCTCGACGTCCTCGTACCGTCGCCCCGCGAACTGCTCGTGCGGATCCCGGCCTCCGAGCTGCTGCGCCCGATCGCCGACGCGGTGCGCGAGGACCCGGCCGACCGGCGGACACTGGAGGACTGGGCGTCCGCCATCGGCGTCAGCGCCCGCACGGTCACCCGGGCGTTCACCACCGAGACGGGCACGAGCTTCGTGCGCTGGGTGGCGGCGGTCCGCGCCCAGCACGCCATCGGCCTGCTGGCCCGGGGATGGGACGTGGAGGCGGTGGCCGAACAGGTCGGCTACCGCTCGGCGAGCGCGTTCGGCGCCGCCTTCCGGCGTACGACGGGCCTCACCCCGGGGACCTTCCGACCGGAGTGACCGCGGACCCCATGTCCGTATCGCTACAGGGCATGTCCTAAACGGTTGATTGCGACAGCAGGGTCGATTCTCATAAAGTGCGAAGGCAAGCCTTACCTAAGCCGATGACGCACGCGCCGCGCACCGATCCATGACGGCTGCGCACGCCCGGACGTGCGAGAAGCGGCACCCCGACATCCGGAAAGCCGGGTACACACCCATGTCTTCACACCGCCTCCGCCTGCTCGTCGTGGCGGCCGCCCTCGTCGGCGTCTCTGCCTGCGGCGGTTCCACCGACGCCGGGAACGAGAACGACGAAAGCCGTTCCGGCGGGTTCCCCCTGACCGTCGAGCACGCCCTGGGCAAGACGACCATCCCGGCGAAGCCGAAGCGCGTCGCGACGGTCAACTGGGCCAACCACGAAGTACCGCTCGCGCTCGGCGTCGTGCCCGTCGGCATGGCCGCCGCCAACTTCGGCGACGACAACGACGACGGCGTGCTGCCCTGGGTCGAGGAGAAGCTCGACGAGCTGAAGGCGAAGACGCCGGTGCTGTTCGACGAGACCGACGGCATCGACTTCGAGGCCGTGGCGGACACGAAGCCGGACGTCATCCTGGCCGCGTACTCGGGTCTGACCAAGAAGGACTACGAGACCCTCAGCGAGATCGCCCCCGTCGTCGCCTACCCGGACGCCGCCTGGGCGACGCCGTGGCGCGAGATCATCCGGACGAACAGCACGGCGATCGGGCTGGCCGACGAGGGCGAGAAGCTGATCAAGAAGCTCGACGGGGACATAGCCAGGACCGCCGCCAAGTACCCGCAGCTGAAGGGCAAGTCGGCGATGTTCATGACGCACGTCGACCCCAACGACGTCAGTCAGGTCGGCTTCTACACCGCCCACGACACCCGCACGCAGTTCTTCCAGGACCTCGGCATGAAGATCCCCGGGTCCATCGCGAAGGCGTCCGAGGGAACGAAGAAGTTCGCCCTCACCAAGAGCGCCGAGCAGATCGACGCGTTCGACGACGTCGACATCATCACCGGTTACGGCGACGACACCGGCGAGCTGCTGAAGACGATCACCAAGGACCCGCTGCTCTCGAAGATCCCCGCCGTCGAGCGCGGCTCCGTCTACCTCCTGCCCGGCACCAGCCCGCTGGCCACCGCCGCGAACCCGACGCCGCTGTCGATCAGCTACGTGCTGGACGACTACGCCGCCGCGCTCGCCAAGGCCGCGGACAAGGTCAAGTGACCGAGCTCGACACCCGTACCCCGCCGGACGTCGTCACCAGGCGTCCGGCGGGCGTGCGCCTGCTGTGGGTCCTGCTCTCCGTACTCGCCCTGGCGGCGGTCATGGTCGCCTCCGTCGCCATCGGCTCCCGCGACGTCCCCTGGTCCGACGTCGTCGCGGCGCTCGGCGGCGCGGACGACACCCTGGGACGGGCGGCGGCGACGAAGCGGATCCCGCGTACCGTCCTCGCCGTCGTCATCGGCGCCGCACTCGGCCTCGCGGGCGGCGTGATGCAGGGTGTGACCCGTAACCCCCTGGCCGACCCGGGCATCCTCGGCGTCAACATGGGGGCGTCCCTCGCCGTCGTCACGGCGGTCGCGTTCTTCGGGCTCACCTCGCCGACCGGATACATCTGGACCGCCATCGTGGGCGCGGCCCTGTCCGCCCTGTTCGTCCACACCGTCGGAACCCTCGGCAGGGGAGGAGCGACCCCGCTGAAGCTGGCACTCGCCGGAGCCGCTACGTCCGCGGCCTTCGCCTCGCTCGTCAGCGCGATCATCCTGCCGCGCAACGACATCGCCGGAAGCTTCAAGCTCTGGCAGATCGGTGGCGTGGGCGGCGCGTCCTTCGAACGCATCGGCCAGGTCATGCCGTTCCTCGCGGTCGGCTTCGCCGTCTGCCTGCTCTCGGCCCGCGCCCTCAACTCGCTCGCGCTGGGCGATGAGTTGGCGGCCGGCCTCGGCGAACGCGTCGCCGTGGCCCGGGCCGTGGCCGCCCTCGGCGCCGTACTGCTCTGCGGAGCGGCCACCGCCGTCGCCGGACCGATCGGCTTCGTCGGCCTCGTCGTCCCGCACACCTGCCGGCTGCTCGTCGGTGTCGACCACCGCTGGCTCCTGCCGCTCTCCACGGTGCTCGGCGCGGTCCTGCTCCCCGCAGCCGACGTCGTCGGCCGGATCGTGGCACGCCCCTCGGAGATCGACGTCGGCATCGTGACCGCACTGATCGGCGCCCCCTTCTTCATCTACATCGTCCGCCGACAGAAGGTACGTGCCCTGTGAGCGCCCCTGTCCTCACCCGGCGGCCGTCCGTCGAGGCCGCCACCCGCCGTCGCGTGCGCGGCGCCTCGCGCCGCCGCCGGGTCGTCCTGGCGCTGATGGTCCTCGTCCTCGCCGCCTTCGCCGTGACGCTCATGGCGGGCCGGACCTTCTACCCGCCCGGAGACGTGTTCCGGGTGATCCTCGGGGAACAGGTGCCGGGCGCGTCGTTCACGGTGGGCCGGCTGCGGCTGCCCCGCGCGGTCCTCGCCCTGGTGGCCGGATTCAGCTTCGGCCTGGCCGGGGTCACCTTCCAGACGATGCTCCGCAACCCGCTCGCCAGCCCCGACATCATCGGCATCAGCTCCGGGGCGAGCGCCGCCGCGGCCATCGCCATCGTGACCCTGTCGCTCGGCGAGGTCCAGGTCTCCGTCCTCGCCATCGCCGCCGGCCTCGGAGTCGCCCTGCTGGTGTACTCCCTGGCGTTCAAGGGCGGCGTCGTGGGCACCCGGCTCATCCTGATCGGCATCGGGATCTCCGCGATGCTCGACAGCGTCACCTCCTACGTCCTGTCCCGGGCCGCCGAATGGGACCTCCAGGAGGCGATGCGCTGGCTGACCGGCAGCCTCAACGGAGCCACCTGGGACCAGGTCGTCCCCGCGCTCGTCGCGGCGGCCGTCCTCACCCCGCTGCTGCTGGGCCAGGCCCGCAACCTCTCCGCGCTCCAGCTCGGCGACGACACCGCCTCCGCGCTCGGCGTACGCGTGGAACGCACCCGGATCACGGTGATCGTCGCCGCCGTCGGGCTGATCGCCTTCGCCACGGCGGCGGCCGGCCCCATCGCGTTCGTGGCGTTCCTCTCCGGACCCATCGCGGCCCGGATCACCGGGGCGGGCGGCTCCCCGCTGGTGCCCGCCGGACTCGTCGGCGCGCTGCTCGTCCTCGTCGCCGACTTCACCGGCCAGTTCGCCTTCGGCGAGCGCTACCCGGTCGGCGTCGTCACCGGCGCCCTCGGAGCCCCCTACCTCGTCTACCTGATCATCCGCACCAACCGGGCGGGAGGCTCGCTATGACCACGCACCACCGACTGACCGCCGAAGGACTCACCCTCGGCTACGGCGACCGCACCGTCGTCGACTCCCTCGACCTGGCCGTACCGCCCGGCCGGATCACCGTGATCGTCGGCGCCAACGCCTGCGGCAAGTCGACGCTGCTGCGTTCCATGTCCCGGCTGCTCGCCCCCCGGGCCGGCCGCGTCGTCCTGGACGGCAAGGAGGTGCACCGGCTGCCCGCCAAGGAGCTGGCCCGCACCCTCGGACTGCTGCCGCAGTCGCCCGTCGCGCCCGAGGGCATCACCGTCTCCGACCTCGTCGGCCGCGGCCGCCACCCCCACCAGTCCGTCTTCTCCCGCTGGAACGAGAAGGACGACGCCGCCGTGGCCGCCGCCCTGGAGGCCACCCACACCGAACCGCTCGCCGAGCGCGCGGTGGACGAACTCTCCGGCGGCCAGCGCCAGCGCGTCTGGATCGCGATGGCCCTCGCCCAACAGACCGATCTGCTGCTGCTCGACGAGCCGACCACCTTCCTCGACGCCAGCCACCAGATCGAGGTCCTGGACCTTCTGACCGATCTGAACCGCTCGCGCGGCACCACCATCGTGATGGTCCTGCACGACCTCAACCTCGCCGCCCGGTACGCGGACCACCTGATCGCCCTGGCCGGCGGCGGGCTCCACGCGTCCGGCACCCCGGCCGAGGTGCTGACGGAGGAGACCGTACGGGTGGTGTTCGACCTCGACAGCCGCATCATCGAGGACCCCGTGTCGGGCCGGCCCCTGATGCTCCCGATCGGCCGCCACCACGTCCTGGACCGGGCCGAGGCACTGACCGTGGGGGAGGCGGCCGAATGAGCGCCGGGGCGTGCGCCCCCCTGATCGACTGACTGCCGTGTGTCACTGACATGTTTCGGAGAGTGACGGGGCACACAGGGTAGGTCGGGTGCCGGGTCCCGGTCCGGCACACGCCCTTTTCCTCGAAGCGGTCATTGGGAGAACCTCGGTGGAGAACACCTCGGTGCAGAACAAGGAAACCGTCCGGAACTGTCCTTTCGACTATGCGCAGCAGCTGGAGTTCGACCCCCAGCTCAGGCAACTGCTGACCGAGGAGCCGGTGTCCCGCATCCGTATGGCGTACGGAGAGGGCGAGGCCTGGCTGGTCACCCGCTACGAGGACGTCCGGACGGTCACCACCGACCGGCGGTTCAGCCGCAGCGCCGTCCTCGGCCGTGACTTCCCCCGGATGACGCCGGAGCCGATCGTGCAGGCGGAGTCCATCAACCTCATGGACCCGCCCGCCAGCAGCCGACTGCGGGGCCTGGTCGCCAAGAGCTTCACCCCGCGCCGTGTCGAGCAGATGCGCGGCGGGACCCAGCGGGTGGTGGACCGGCTGCTGGACGAGATGGAGGAGGAGGGCGCACCGGCCGACCTCGTCGCCCGGGTCTCCGCGCCGCTGCCGCTGATCACCATCTGCGAGGCGCTCGACATCCCCGAGGCCGACCGCCCCTGGCTCCGGGCCCACGCCATGACCATGATGAACGTCGGGGCCGCGGGCAAGGAGGACGCGGTACGCGCCAAGGCGGAGCTGCGCGGCTACTTCCAGGAGCTGACCGCGGAGCGGCGCCGCTCCCCGGGCGAGGACCTCATCAGCACCCTGGCCACCGCCCGGGACGGCGACGAACTGCTGGACGACGACGAGCTGGCCGTCATGGCGATGGTCCTGCTCATCACCGGCCAGGACACCACGACCTACCAGCTCGGCAACATCGCCTACACCCTGCTCACCCGCCCGGACCTCATGCGGTCCCTCCGGGCCGAACCGCAGCGGCTGCCCCGCACCCTGGAGGAGCTGCTGCGCCACATCCCCTTCCGCAAGGGCGTCGGCATCCCGCGCATCGCGCTGGAGGACGTGGAGCTCTCCGGAGTCCTCATCAAGGCCGGCGACGTGGTGCACGTGTCCTATCTGACGGCCAACCGGGACTCCGCCAAGTTCGACCGTCCCGACGAGCTGGATCCCGACCGGCCGACCATCCCCCACATGACGTTCGGCTGGGGCGCCCACCACTGCCTGGGCGCACCGCTGGCCACCATGGAACTGGAAGTGGCCTTCTCCACGCTGCTGACCCGCTTCCCGGCCCTGCGTCTGGACGTGCCGCCCGCGGGCGTCTCGTGGAACACGACGTCCATCTGGCGTTACCCGCTCGCCCTGCCCGTCACATGGTGACGAGAGCCTTCGCTCCAGAGAACGAGGAGAACCCATGGCGACCCTGTGCCGACCGGCCATCGCTGTGCCCGAGCACGTCATCACGATGCAGCAGACCCTGGACCTGGCCCGGGAGACCCACGCCGGGCACCCGCAGCGCGAGCTCGTCCTGAGGCTCATCCAGAACACCGGCGTCCAGACCCGGCACCTCGTGCAGCCCATCGAGAAGACCCTGCGGCACCCCGGATTCGAGGCGCGCAACCAGGTGTACGAGGCCGAGGCCAAGACCCGGGTCCCCGAAGTCGTCCGGCAGGCGCTCGCCAACGCCGAGACCGACCCGGCCGAGATCGATCTGATCGTCTACGTCTCCTGCACGGGCTTCATGATGCCCTCGCTGACCGCGTGGATCATCAACAGCATGGGCTTCAGACCCGAGACCCGCCAACTGCCCATCGCCCAGCTCGGCTGCGCGGCGGGCGGCGCGGCGATCAACCGCGCGCACGACTTCTGCCTGGCCTACCCCGAGTCCAACGTCCTCATCGTGTCCTGCGAGTTCTGCTCGCTGTGCTACCAGCCCACCGACATCGGGGTCGGCTCGCTGCTCTCCAACGGTCTCTTCGGTGACGCCATCTCCGCGGCCGTCGTACGGGGGCAGGGCGGGACCGGCATGCGCCTGGAGCGCAACGGCTCCCACCTGGTGCCCGACACCGAGGACTGGATCTCCTACGCCGTCCGTGACACCGGCTTCCACTTCCAGCTGGACAAGCGGGTCCCGGGCACCATGGAGATGCTCGCCCCGGTGCTCCTGGACCTGGTCGACCTGCACGGCTGGTCAGTCCCGAACATGGACTTCTTCATCGTCCACGCGGGCGGACCGCGCATCCTGGACGACCTCTGCCACTTCCTGCAACTGCCGCCCGAGATGTTCCGCTACAGCCGGGCCACCCTCACCGAACGCGGCAACATCGCCAGCTCCGTCGTCTTCGACGCACTGGCGCGGCTCTTCGACGACGGCGGAGCCGCCGAGTCCGCGCAGGGGCTCATCGCCGGCTTCGGGCCCGGCATCACCGCCGAAGTGGCCGTGGGCAGCTGGGCGAAGGACGACCTCCGGGCGGACGTCGGACACGACCTCGACGAGCTGGAGCTGACCGCGGGCGTTGCGCTGTCCGGCTGAACCCGCTAAGGCGACCGACGGGCGGGGACGAAGGAACGGGTGTTCGCGATTCGCGGACGCACTCGCTCCGTGACCGGATCCCCACCCCGAGGAGAATGCATGCGCCTGCCCGCCCGATGGGCCACGGCCGCCCTGCTGCTGATCGCACCGCTGATCGGCGCACCCGCCACGGCCTCGGCCGACACCGGACCGGAAGGGGTCCTGGTGGAGCAGTCCACCCGGGCCGTACCCGGGCAGTACATCGTCACCCTGAAGCCCGAACTCTCGCCGGCCACCGTCCTGCGGGAGTTCGGGCTCAACCCGTTGTTCACGTACGGAAATGCTCTGCACGGCTTCGCCGCCACGCTCACCGCCACCGAACTCCAAGCGGTCCGGGCCGTGCCCGGCGTCCTCGCCGTCGAGGAGAACGCCGAGGTGACCGTCCCCGCGCCCACCGCCGCGAACCTGCTGCGGGCCCCCGCGGCCGGCTGGGGGACCGACCGCATCGACCAGCGCGCCCTGCCGCTGGACGACACCTTCACCACCACGGCCACCGGCAAGGGAGTGAAGGCGTACGTCGTCGACACCGGGATCGACGCCGCGCACAGCGAATTCGGCGGCCGGGTCGCGAGCGGGTACGACGCCGTCGGGGACGGCCGCGCGGGCATGGACTGCAACGGACACGGCACGCACGTGGCGGGCACGGTCGGCGGCGCGACGTCCGGCGTGGCGAAGGACGCCTCGCTGGTCAACGTACGCGTCCTGAACTGTGAGGGCCGGGGCACCTGGGCCGGCATCCTCGCCGGGTTCGACTGGGTCGCCAAGGACGCCGAGCGCAGCGGGGTCCCCGCTGTTCTGAACGCCTCGCTCGGCGGCGACCGCTCGACGGCGGTCGACGCCGCGGTCGAGGCGGTCGCCGACGCGGGTGTGCTGCCCGTCGTGGCCGCGGGCAACGACAACCGGGACGCCTGTGACGTCTCCCCGGCCGCCGCGGATGGTGTGTTCACTGTCGGGGCGAGCGACCGGCAGGACCGGGAGACCTCCTTCAGCAACTGGGGCTCCTGTCTCTCGCTCTATGCCCCCGGCGCCGACATCGTCTCCGCCCGCCTCGGCGGCGGCACCGTCTCGCTGAACGGCACCTCCATGGCCAGCCCGCACGTCGCGGGCGTCGCGGCGCTCTACAAGGAGGGGAACCCCTCGGCGTCTCCCGCCGCCGTCTCGCAGTGGCTGACGGACACGGCCACCCCGGACGTGCTCTCCGCTCTCGGTCAGGGCTCGCCCGACCTGCTGCTGTACACCGGCGGCCTCTGACGATCCGTCGGGCGGCCGTCCCGACGGCTCGTCCGCGGGGCGGGGAGCGGTGACCGCGCGACGGAACCCGCTCCCCGGCCCGGCCCCCGGCTGTTGTCGGAACGGTGGACGGTCTCTCATTTCTCTGCAACTCTCTGACGGCACAACGCAAAACAGGCCGCAGCGCATGCAGAAACTCGTGTTCTCCCTGGCTGCGGTCACAGAGCCGCGCCCTCGACGCGCCCTGCGCCGAGGCCGAAGATCGGGGAGCTATGAGAGCCCAACGCTGGAGATGGCGGTCGATATCCGCCTTGGTCACGACCAGTCTTCTGATGATCGGCGTACCGTCGCTCGCCGCCGCGGCGGCCGACGGCCCCAACCTCGCCGCGGGCCGGGCCGCGGCCGCGAGCAGTGCCCATGCCGAGTACGGCGCGTCCAACATCACCGACGGCAACCGGTCCACGTACTGGGAGAGCGCGGGAGGCGGACTGCCCCAGTGGGTCCAGACGGACCTGGGCGCGGGAAGCCGCGTCGACGAGGTGAAGCTGACCCTGCCGGCGGGCTGGGAGACCCGCACCCAGACGCTGTCCCTCCAGGGCAGCGCGGACGGCACCAGCTTCGCGACCCTGAAGAACTCCGCGACGTACACCTTCGCCCCGGGGGCGGCGAACGAGGTCACCATCGCGTTCCCGGCCACTCTGACCCGCTTCGTGCGCGTCAACATCACCGCCAACACCGGCTGGTCGGCCGCGCAGCTCTCCGAGCTGGAGGTCCGGGGCGCCGGTGACTCGTCCGCCGACCTCGCGGCGGGCAAGACCCTCACCGCCAGCAGCGGCAGCGGGTCCCAGGCTCCGGCCAACGCCAACGACGGCAACCGGGACAGCTACTGGGCCAGCCGCGACGACCAGTTCCCGCAGTGGATCCAGGCGGACCTGGGCGGATCGCTCGGTGTGGACCGGGTGGTCCTGCGGCTGCCCGACGGCTGGGCCGCGCGCAGTCAGACGCTGAAGCTCCAGGGCAGCGCGAACGGAACGGACTTCACCGACCTCACCGCGTCCAAGGCCTACCGCTTCGACGCGGCGGGGGGACAGTCGGCGACGATCACCTTCGACGCCACGACCACCCGGTACGTCCGTGTCCTGGTCACCGCCAACAGCGGCGCGCAGGCAGCGCAGTTGGCCGAACTGGAGATCTACGGCCCCGCCACCGGCGACACACAGGCCCCGACCGCACCGGCCGGCCTGGCGTTCACCGAGCCCGCCACCGGGCAGATCCGGCTGACGTGGAAGGCCTCCACGGACGACAAGGGCGTCACCGGCTACGACGTCTACGCGAACAACACCCTGCTGACCAGCGTCGCGGGCGACGTCACCACCTACACCGACACCCGGCCGGCCGGGCAGGACGTCAGCTACTTCGTCCGCGCCAAGGACGCGGCGGGCAACGTCTCGGCCAACAGCAACACCGTGACCCGCGGCGGCGACACCGGTGACACCCAGGCGCCCACCGCCCCCTCCGCGCTGGCGTACACCGAACCGTCCAGCGGCTCGGTGAAGCTGACGTGGGGAGCGTCCACCGACAACAAGGGCGTGACCGGCTACGACGTCTACGCCAACAACGTGCTGCGCGGCAGCGTCGCCGGCAACGTGCTGACCTACACCGACACCCAGCCGACGTCCACCACGGTCAGCTACGTCGTGCGGGCCAAGGACGCGGCGGGCAACGTCTCCGGCGACAGCAACACCGTCACCCGCAACGGGCAGAGCGGCTCCGCCTCCAACCTCGCCGTGAACAAGCCGATCACCGCCTCCTCCGTGATCCACACCTTCGTCGCGGAGAACGCCAACGACAACAGCACCTCCACCTACTGGGAGGGCGCGGGCGGCAGTTACCCGAACACCCTCACCGTGAAGCTCGGCTCCAACGCCGACACCGAGAACGTCGTCATCAAGCTCAACCCCGACAGCAGCTGGGGGCCGCGCACCCAGCGCATCGAGGTCCTCGGCCGGGAGCAGAGCTCCTCGTCCTTCAACTCCCTGTCGGCCGCCAAGGATTACGCCTTCGGTCCGGCGTCCGACAACACGGTGACCATCCCGGTCTCCGCGCGCGTCGCGGACGTCCAGCTGAAGTTCACCGCCAACAGCGGCTCCGGAGCCGGGCAGGTCGCGGAGTTCCAGGTCCTGGGCGCTCCGGCGGCCAACCCGGACCTCCAGGTCACCGGCATCACCGCCGCACCCGCCGCACCGGTCGAGACGGACGAGGTCACCCTGACCGCGACCGTCCGCAACGCAGGCGCGCTCGCCGCCCCGGCGAGCAAGGTCGAGCTGCGCCTCGGTGGCACCAAGGTGGCCACCGCTGCGGTCGGCGCCCTCGCGTCGGGCGCCTCCACCCAGGTCAGCGCCTCCATCGGGGCCCGGAACGCGGGCAGTTACCCGCTGAGCGCGGTCGCCGATCCGGCGGGCGAGATCATCGAGCAGAACGAGACCAACAACACCTACACCAGTGCGTCCCCGCTGGTCGTGAAGCCGGTCTCCAGCTCCGACCTGGTGGCCTCGTCGGTCACCACCTCGCCCTCGGGCGCGTCCGACGGTGACACGGTCACCTTCTCCGTCGCGCTGAAGAACCAGGGCACGGTGGCCTCGGCCGCCGGTGCCCACGGCATCACCCTGACGCTCGTCGACAGCAAGGGCGCCACGGTCAAGACGCTCACCGGCAGCCACACCGGGGCCATCGCGGCGGGAGCCACCGCCGCACCGGTCACCCTCGGCTCCTGGACCGCCGCCAACGGCTCGTACACCGTGCGGACCGTGATCGCGGCCGACGCCAACGAACTCCCGGTCAAGCGCGAGAACAACACCTCCACCCAGGCGCTCTTCGTCGGACGCGGCGCCAACATGCCGTACGACATGTACGAGGCGGAAGACGGCACGGCCGGCGGCGGCGCGAAGGCCGTCGGCCCGAACCGGACCATCGGCGACATCGCGGGAGAGGCCTCGGGACGCAAGGCCGTCACCCTCGACCAGACCGGCAACTACGTCGAGTTCACCACCCGGGCCGCCACCAACACCCTGGTCACCCGGTACTCCATCCCCGACGCCCCGGGCGGTGGCGGCATCGACTCCACCCTGAACGTCTACGTGGACGGCGTCTTCCTCAAGGCGATCGACCTCACCTCCAAGTACGCCTGGCTGTACGGGAACGAGGCCGCTCCCGGCAACTCCCCGGGCTCCGGGGCGCCCCGTCACATCTACGACGAGGCGAACATGATGCTGGGCAAGACCGTCCCGGCGGGATCAAAGATCCGGCTCCAGAAGGACAGCGCCAACACCACCACGTACGCGATCGACTTCATCAACCTGGAGCAGGTCGCACCGGTCGCCAACCCGAACCCCGCCGCGTACACCGTGCCGGCCGGGTTCACCCACCAGGACGTCCAGAACGCCCTGGACAAGGTCCGCATGGACACCACGGGCACCCTCGTGGGCGTCTACCTCCCGGCGGGGCAGTACAGCACGGCCAGTAAGTTCCAGGTCTACGGCAAGGCCGTCAAGGTGGTCGGCGCGGGTCCCTGGTACACCCGCTTCAACGCCCCTTCCACCCAGGACAACACCGATATCGGCTTCCGGGCCGAGGCCAGTGCCAAGGGGTCCTCGTTCGCGAACTTCGCGTACTTCGGCAACTACACGTCCCGGATCGACGGTCCTGGCAAGGTGTTCGACTTCTCCAACGTGTCGGACATCGTCATCGACAACATCTGGAACGAGCACATGGTCTGCCTCTACTGGGGCGCCAACACCGACAGCATCACCATCAAGAACTCCCGGATCCGCAACATGTTCGCCGACGGCGTCAACATGACCAACGGGTCCACCGACAACCTGGTGACCAACAACGAGGCACGGGCCACCGGCGACGACAGCTTCGCGCTCTTCTCGGCGATCGACGCCGGGGGAGCGGACATGAAGAACAACGTCTACGAGAACCTGACCTCGATCCTCACCTGGCGCGCGGCGGGCGTCGCCGTCTACGGCGGTTACGACAACACCTTCCGCAACATCCACATCGCCGACACCCTGGTGTACTCCGGGATCACGGTCAGCTCGCTGGACTTCGGCTACCCGATGAACGGGTTCGGCACGCAACCGACGACGATCGAGAACGTCTCGATCGTGCGCGCGGGCGGTCATTTCTGGGGATCGCAGACCTTCCCCGGCATCTGGCTGTTCTCGGCCTCCAAGGTGTTCCAGGGCATCCGCATCAACAACGTGGACATCGTCGATCCCACCTACAGCGGGATCATGTTCCAGACGAACTACGTCGGCGGACAGCCCCAGTTCCCGATCAAGGACACCGTGCTCACCGACGTGTCCATCTCGGGTGCGCGCAAGAGCGGTGACGCCTTCGACGCCAAGTCCGGGTTCGGGCTGTGGGCCAACGAGATGCCGGAGGCAGGGCAGGGGCCCGCCGTCGGCGAGGTCACCTTCAACGGCCTGAAGCTCAGCGACAACGCTCAGGACGTCAAGAACACCACCTCCACCTTCAAGATCATCACTAACCCGTAGCCCGGGAGAGAGGCCGCGATCACCGGCAAGGGGGCGCTTCCCGATGACAGGGAAGTGCCCCTTTTGCATGCAATCCTTGCATTGATAAGTCAATTGTTTGCGCTGCTTACGCTAGTCTTGCGGCATGACGCGACGACTTGCTCAGGTTGCCAAGAAGGTTGGGGTCAGCGAGGCCACGGTGAGCCGGGTGCTCAACGGCAAGCCCGGGGTGTCCCGGACCACCCGGCAGTCCGTGCTGACCGCCCTGGACGTCCTCGGCTACGAGCGGCCCACCCAGCTCCGGGGCGAGCGCGCCCGGCTCGTCGGCCTCGTCCTGCCCGAACTGCAGAACCCGATCTTCCCCGCCTTCGCCGAGGTGATCGGCGGCGCCCTCGCCCAGCAGGGACTCACCCCCGTGCTGTGCACCCAGACCAAGGGCGGAGTCTCCGAAGCGGACTACGTGGACCTCCTGCTCCAGCAGCAGGTCTCCGGGGTGGTCTTCGCCGGAGGTCTGTTCGCGCAGGCCGACGAGGCCCATGAGCACTACCACCGGCTCGCCGAGCGCCGCATCCCCGTCGTGCTGATCAACGCCCCCATAGAAGGACTGGACTTCCCCTGCGTCTCCTGCGACGACGCCGTCGCGATCGAGCGCGCCTGGCGCCACCTGGCCTCCCTCGGCCACGAGCGCATCGGCGTGGTGATGGGCCCCTCCGACCATGTGCCCTCCCGCCGCAAGCTCGCGGCCGCCCGGTCCGTCGCGGCGGCCACCGGCGGGGAGCTGACCGAGGAGCACGTCGAGCGCTCGATGTTCTCCCTGGAAGGCGGGCAGGCCGCGGCCTCCCGGCTGCTGGAGCGCGGAGTCACCGGCATCATCTGCGCCAGCGATCCCCTGGCCCTCGGCGCGGTGCGGGCGGCCCGCAGGCGCGGCTTCGGGGTGCCGTCGGAGATCTCGGTCGTCGGCTACGACGACTCGGCGTTCATGAACTGCACCGAACCCCCGCTCACCACGATCCGCCAGCCCATCGAGGCCATGGGCCGGGCCGCCGTCGAACTGCTCTGCGCGGGCATCCAGGGCGGGTCGGTCCCCCCGGACGAGCTGCTGTTCGAGCCGGAGCTGGTGGTGCGGGGCTCCACCGCGAAGGCGCCCCGCTGATCCCGCGGATCGCGGCGTTGTCGCCGCTGCGGCACAGTGGGCACATGGACGACCTCAACGCACTCGCCGAGGAACACCTGACCGCCGCCCGCGCCTCCGCGCACGGCCGCAGCGCCCACCTCCTGCTCCAGCAGCCCCCCTTGCGGCAGACGGTGATCGCCCTCACCGAGGGGACGTCGCTCGACGAGCACAACGCGCCGCCCGCAGCCTCGCTCCTCGTGCTGCGCGGCAGCGTCCGTCTCACCGCCGGCTCCGGGGACGCCGAGCTGCCGTCCGGGACCCTGCACCCGATCCCGCAGGAACGGCACGGGCTGCTGGCGCTCCAGGACGCCGTGGTCCTGCTCACGGCCGTCAACGACTGATCCGGCCGGGGCGCGCGGTACCGGCCGGGGTGGGGTGTGCTTCGGCCGCGACGTGGCAGGAGAGGATCGAGCGGAGTCACCGCGTCCGGAAACGGACAGGTCACGCCGCCCACCGCGTCCGCCCACGTCCCCGGAGTACCAGCTTGCCCACCCAGACCGCGTCCGCCGCGGAAAGCACCGCCCCCGCCGCCCTGCCCCGCCGCTGGGGCGCCGCCCTGCGGCGTACACCGGTCTCGCTGTGGAACGACGACGTCACCGACTGGGCCGCCGCCCTGACGTACTACGCCATCCTCGCCCTGCTCCCGGCGCTCCTGGTCACCGTCTCCGTGATCGGACTGGCCAACCCCGACGCGACCGGCGCCCTGATCGCCGACATCACCGCGTTCGCCCCGGCCGAGTCCGGCGAGGCGCTGCGCAGGCCGTTGGAGGCGGCGACCGAACAGCGCTCCGCCGTCTGGCTGCTCGTCGCCACCGGGTCCGTGAGCGCCGTCTGGTCCGCGTGCAGCTACCTCGCGGTCTTCCGCCGGGCGATGCACGCCATGCACGGCGTCCGGGACACGCGCCCGCCCCTGCGGCAGGCGCACATCATCGTCGTCTCCGCGATCGGCCTGCTCCTCCTGCTGATGACCAGCGCCTTCGCCATCGTCACGACCGGCCCGTTGGCCCGCTGGCTGGGCCGCCGCATCGGCCTGCCGCACGAGGGGGAGACCCTGTGGGCGGCGCTGAAGTGGCCGCTGCTGGTCTTCCTCGTGGCCTGCCTGATCATGGTCCTCTTCAGTACCGGCCCCCGCTCCGCGCGCGGTGTCCGCCGGGGCCTGCCCGGCGGGATCCTCGCCGCGTTCTGCTGGCTCACCGCATCGGCGCTGTTCGCCCTCTACGCGACCCAGGTCGGCAGCTACAGCAGGCTGTACGGATCGCTCGCCGGGCTCGTCGTCTTCCTCATCTGGGTCTGGTTCGCCAACCTCTCGCTGCTGGCCGGAGCCCAGTTCAACGTGGAGTTGCGGCGGCCCGAGCCGGAGCGGGAGGCCCGCGCCCACGGCGGGGAACCCGTCACGGCCGCAGAACGATCCTGACCGGGTCGCCCTCCTTGGTCTCCATCCGCCGCACGGCCGCCGCCGCGTCCTCCAGGGGCAGGACGTCGGTGATCGACCGGGAGAAGTCCAGGCGGCCGCCCTCGGCGAGCCGGACGAGCTGCGCCACATGGTGTCCCTCCGAGCCGTAGTGGCCCAGGATCCGGTGCTGGAGGTAGCTGAACAGCGTGCCGCGGGCGACGGTCAGCGGCTGGTCGGTCAATCCCACCAGCACCAGCCGCCCCTTCGGGGCCAGCGTGGTCAGCGCCTGTTCGCGGACCGGGGGGACCCCGGCGAAGTCGAACGCCGCCTCCAGACCCACGCCGCCCGTCGCCCCGAGCACCTTCTCGCGGAACAGCGGATCGGCGGGGTCCAGCGCCAGGTCGGCCCCGAACTCCAGGGCCCGCCGCCGGGCCGCCGGAGCGGGGTCCACCGCGAGGACCGGATGCGCGCCCACCGCCCGCAGCAACTGCACGGCGTGCGCGCCGAGCCCGCCCGCGCCCCAGACTCCCACGGCCTCCGCCGCCCGGACGTCGCCCGTGGCGGTCACCGCCGCCCAGGGCGTCGAGACCGCGTCCGGGATGATCGCGGCCTGCTCGAAGGGGAGCGCGTCGGGCAGGGCGACCAGGGTCGACGCGGTGGCGAGGGCGTACTCCGCCCAGCCGCCGTCGTAGTCGACGCCGCGGGTGTGCGTCCGGCCCCGGCGCTGCTCGCCCGCCTGGAGCACCACCCTTGTGCCGGGCGACCAGCCGGTGACGTCCGGACCCGGCTCCGCCACGGTCCCGGCCACCTCGTGGCCCAGGGTGACCGTGTCCCCCTCCAGGTACAGCGGCCTCAGCGTGCCCTCGACGAGGTGCACGTCGGAGAGGCAGACCCCCGCCGCCTCGACCTTCACCAGTACTTCGCCGGGACCGGGCACGGGCCTGTCCACCTCCTCCACGGCGAGGGTGCGGCTGGGCAGGTGGAGACGCGCTGCGCGCATGCGTTCCATGACGGGTCCTTACGGTTCGGATCGGCGGCCTATCGCAAGTCGCCTTGCTTTGAAACGTAAGCCCGGCCTGTCAGTAAAGCAAGTAGCCTTGCGATACGGTTCGGGGGTGACCACCGAGAAGAGCCCCGCGCCGCTGCGCCGCCGGGGCGAACGCATGCGGCAGGCCGTCCTGGCGGCCACCGTCGACCTGCTCACATCGGACGGACTCACCGGCACCACGGTCGCCGCGGTCGCCAGGGCGGCGGGGGTGCACGAGACCTCCGTGTACCGGCGGTGGAAGACCCGCGAGAACCTGCTGCTGGACGCCCTCGGCTCGCACGCCGACGAGGCGCTGCCCGAGCCCGACACGGGGGACGTGCGCCAGGACCTGACCCAGCTGATGTCGGCGGTCTCGGACTATCTCGCCTCGCCGCAGGGCGCGGCCCTGCTCCACCTCGGCGCCTCCCCCGACGCGGGGTCCGTCGAAGCGGAACGCCTGCCGTACTGGGACGCCCGGCTGGAGCGGGGCGAGGACATCGTGCGGCGCGGTGTCGAGCGCGGCGAACTGGCCCCGGACACCGACGCCAGGCTGGTGGCGGAGACCCTGGCGGGGCCGTTGTTCGCCCGGGTCCTGCTGACCGGGGCGCCGCTGGACAGGGGGCTCGCGCGCCGGATCGTGGACCTGACGCTCGACGGCGCGCGCCCCCGCGACGGGCGCGCCGCCAACGGCTGACGCACCCCGTGCGGCGTCACGCACCCGGGAGTGCCCGGGGGTGCCGTGACGCCCCGAGGGGCTGCCGGGTCAGCGCTTGTCGCGGTATCCGGCGACGATCGGCATCGTCTCGCGCAGCACCCGTACACCGTCGTTGACCGCGTCACCCAGTCGACGGCCCTTCCATGTCTCCGTCGAGCTGGAGAACCGGCTGATCCGCCGGCAGTGGTCCCCGCACGCGGAGCGGTACGCCATGATCGTGTAGTGATTGCCGTCCTCGGTGATCCAGCCGGTGTTGTACGGACGGTTGCGGCTCACGCTCATCGAGCCGTCCGTGTTGCCCGCCAGCGTCGTGCGGTCGTGGGCGAGGCCCAGATTGTGGCCGATCTCGTGGCTCGCCGAATCCAGGCGGATGCCGTCGACCTCGACGACCGCGTAGGCGTACTCGTCCGTGGAGCCGTCGAGCACGGGCGTGTAGTCCGCGGTGCCGCCACCCCGCTCCTCCCGGTCCACGACGAGCGTGACCAGATCGGCGCCGTACCGTGCCCGCTGCTCGTGCACCTGGCGTCCGAGCCCCGCCGAGTGGTCCTTGAGGATGGCGTGCGCGGCGCGGAACTCCTCCGGGCCCTCGTAATCGTTCGCCGTGTACGGGTGGACAACCCGGATGGCGCCGCAGAGCCCGCCCGCCGCCAGGGACCGGTTCATCCGCGTCGCGATGCGTTGGGCCGACGAGGGCACCCGGCGCTCGCCGCCGACCCGTTTCGCCGCCTTGGGCGTGTAGACGGCCAGCACATCGACCACGGGACATGCCGCCGCCGCCCTCGCCGCTCCCGCCGCCGGACGTGTCGCGGTCCCGGCCGTGGCGGGGGCGTCCGCCGAGGCCGCACAGAGCGATGCGCCGACGCCGACGGCCAGGGCTGCCTTCAAAAGGGTCGCGCGCATGGGGAGTTGACTCCGTCCTGAAGGGGGCCGACTGGGGCGCCGCCCGATTACTGAGGGTCTCTCATTTCTAACACTCCGTGACCGCGGTCGCCCGTCGTGCCCGAAACCGGTTGACGGGCGTTTGTTCCCTGGCCGGAGGGGTGTGGCAGCGAGGAGGTGGGCAGGTACACGTGTACGAACTCGCACGAATGGAACGGCAGTCGGCGGCAGAGGGGCGTGTGTGACGTGACGGAGCAGAGCGAATGGCGGTTCTCCGACGACCGGGGTCAGCAGTCGACGGCACCCCGGCCGCCCGGGCGGGTGCTGGCCTATGTCCAGGCCGGCGCCACCCTGTGGGACCTCGGAATCCGGCCGGTGGGGATCTTCGGCTCCGACCACGACGGACCGGACCCCGACACGGCGAAGACGGGGACCCTGCCGCTGGGCGAGGTCGCGTACGTCGGTGCGGGAGCGGCCCTGGACGTCGAACGGCTGCTGAGCACCGGACCGGACCTCGTGGTGGCCGTCAGCTACTGCGGCGGCCATGTCTACGGGCTGACCCCCGAGACGGCCAAGCCCCTGGAGGAGAGGGTCCCGGTGGTCGTCCTCGACGTCAGCCAGGCCCGTACGTTCGGTGAGATCGGCGAGCGGTTCGCCGAACTGGCCCGCTCGCTCGGCGCCACGGCCCGGCCGGGCGCCGACCGGGACCTGGACGCCGCCCGGGAGCGGCTGAGCTCCGTGGTCGCCGCCACGTCCGCCGAAGCGCCCCGGGTGCTCGCGCTCTCCCCGGCCGGCCCGGACCAGGCGCATGTCGCGCGCCCCAGGATGTGGCCCGAGCTGCGCGTGCTCACCGAACTGGGCGTCCAGGTCGTGGAGCCGGCCGAGGGCCCGGGGGCCAACTGGTCCACGCAGAGCCGCTCCGACACCTTCGCGCTGCGCCCCGAGGTGATCCTGACCGACATCCGTGCCCACGCGGCCCCGCTGGAAGAGCTGCGCGGGAGCGAGGGCGCGCCGACGCCCGTCGTCCCGTGGAACCCCGAGCCCCTCTACGGGCCCCGCGACCACGCCCGGTTCCTGGGTCTGGTCGCGGACGCCCTGGAGGCGGCGCGGACGAGCTGAGCCGGAGCGCCGGCACCGGGCGGCGGATGCGGGGTACGGCTACGGGGCGTGGTTACGGGGCGGGGACGAGGCCGTCGGCGACCAGACCGGTCAGCACGGCCTCGCCCAGTGCCTGGACGGCGGACTGCGGGCGGACCATCACGGTGAACTCCTTGATCCGTCCGTCCTCGTCCAGGTGCAGCAGGTCGATGCCGTGGATCTCCCGGCCGCCGACCGTCGCCCGGAAGAGCAGGACCGCCGACGGGGCCTCGGTCCCGTCGGCGCTCGTCTGCGAGGCGCCCGCGAACTCACCGACGTAACGGAAGTCCTCGAAGGTGCGCAGCAGGACCCCGAAGAGGCCAAGCACCATCGGCCTGCCCTCGAACGGGGTGAACTTCACCGGGCTGTAGAGCTGGATGTCCTCGGTGAACAGATCCTCCAGGGCGTCGAGGTCGCGACGGTCGACGGCGGCGCGGAAACGGTCCACTGCGGTGGTCATGTGTCCTCCTTGATGAGGCGCGTCCTCGCCGAGGCGCGCTGCATAGCCATGAAAGTGACTAGTCAGTTTCATGACTATCATGAGGTCAGGTGTTCCGGACAGGGGTGGTGGGCGGGGATGCGCCCGGCCACGGTGGAGAGGGAGACGGTCCGATGGCGTTGCGCCACGCGGTGCTGGCGGCGCTGCTCGACGAGGAGCTGAGCGGCTACCAGGTGACAAAGGCGTTCGCGGCGGGCGTCGCGAACTTCTGGCACGCCCTGCCGCAGCAGGTCTACGCGGAGCTGGCCAGGCTGGAGAAGGAGGGTCTGGTCGCCGGGCGCGAGGTCGTCCAGGAGGCCCGCCCCAACAAGCGGCTGTTCCATGTCACCGGCGAGGGGCTGGCCGAACTGGAGAGCTTCGCTTCCGCCGCCGCCAAACCCTCGTTCCTCCGGGAGGACCTGCTGGTCCAGGTCCAGGCCGCCGACCACCTCGACACCGACGTGCTGATCGAGCGGCTCACCGAACGGTTCGCGTTCGCCGAAGCCAAGGCCGCGCTGTTCGAGGAGCAGTTGCGCACGATGCGGGGGGAGTGCGGCGAGGCGGAGTTCCTGCTCCGCGGCGCACGGGTCGGCCCGTACCTCACCTGCCGGCGGGGGCGGGACTTCGAACGGGCCAACCGCGACTGGTGCCGGGACGTGGTGGCGGTTCTCCGGGCGCGGCGGGAGTCCGACGCCGCCGGGTCCTGACGGGTGCGCCCTGGGCCCGCAGGTCTCCAAAAAATATTCTGCAAAAATACTTTGGGAAAGCGCTCCTGTCGTCCTACGCTGAGGTCATGGATAGCGAAGACGGTCGTCGCGTACTCGATCCGGCGCAGGACGGGGCCGCCCTGAAGGCCCTCACCCACCCCCTGCGCCTCACCCTGCTCGGACTCCTCCGACAGCACGGCCCGGCGACCGCCAGCGAGCTCGCGGCCAGGACGGGGGAGTCCTCGGCCTCCACCAGCTACCACCTGAGAGTGCTCGCCAAATACGCGTTCGTCACCGAGGCCGAACACCGCGACAGCCGGGAACGGCGCTGGAAGTCCGTGCACGACATGACCTCGTGGAGCAACGAGGCGATGCACCGCAGCCCCGGCGGCAGCACGATTCTCAGCGTCCTGCACCGCCGCCAGATCGAGCACCTCCAGCAGTCGCTGGACCGCCACGAGGCGGACCTGGAGAGCGGCCGACTGGGTCAGGAGTGGCAGGAGCCGTCGGGCGTCAGCGACTCGATGCCCCGGCTGACTCCCGAGTCCCTCGCCGAGTTGTGGGAGGTGCTCCAGGCGAAGACGGACGAGCTGACCGCCCGTGACGCCGGGAACCCCCGCGCCGAGCAGGTCGTCCTGTTCACCGCCGGGCTGCCGCTGTCCCCGGAGCCGGTGGCCGGTCAGGAACACGCGGACGCCCCCGCCGGACCCGATGCCCCGGACACCTCCGCTGCCGGAGACGCCTCATGACCGGCGGGCCAACCGTCGCCGTCCCCGTGCCGGGGCCCGGCCCGGACGAGGCGACCGCGCGGCGTCGGTTCGTCACGGTCTCCTTCCTCTTCTGGCTCCCCATCGGCATGTCCATCGCGACAGGAGTGCTCCTCTTCACCGAACGGGGCATGGGCCTCGCCGCCATCGCCGGCTTCTACGCCGTGCACTCCCTCACGGCCGCCGCGATGGAACTGCCCACCGGCGGCCTCTCCGACGTCATCGGGCGGCGCCCCGTCCTGGCCATCGCCGGGCTGCTCAACCTGACCGCCTTCACCCTCATCGGCCTCGGCGCGGCGGGCTGGGCCATCGCTCTCGGCATGGGGCTGATGGGCCTGGCCCGCGCCCTGTCCAGCGGTCCCGCCGAGGCCTGGTACGTCGACACCGTCCACGCCCACGCGGGGCCCGGCGCCGATCTGCGTACGGGGCTGGCGCGCGGCGGCTCCGCCACCTCGGCCGCCCTCGCGCTCGGCACCCTGCTCGGCGGCGGGCTGCCCTGGCTGCTCGGCCTCGTTCCCGGCCTGGCGGAGTGGCTGGCCGACGCGACCGGCGGGCTCGTGATCCTGCTTTCCGTGCCCGCCCTGCTCGGCGCGCTGGTCGAGGTCGTCTTCGTGCTCTACGTGCTGAGCGCCCTGACCGAACCGCCCCGGCCCCGGGCAGGTGTACGAGGCATCGTGGGCGGAGTGCCCGCCGCCATCGCCGCCGGGCTCCGGCTCGGCGCCCGGGACGTCCTGATCCGGCGCATCCTGCTGACCGCGAGCGCCGCGGGTGCCGCGCTCGCGGCCCTCGAACTGCTCACCCCCGGCCGGGCCGCCGCCCTCATGGGAACGGCCGAATCCGGGGCCCTGGTCTTCGCGGGGCTTGCCTGTGCCGGATTCCTCTGCCACGCCCTGGGTAGTCAACTCGCCCCGCTCGTCGCCCGGTTCGCCGGCGGCAGTGAGCGCGCGGTGCTGGTGAGCCTCGGGCTGGTGACGCTGGGGCTGACCCTGCTCGGCCTCACCGCGCACTCAATGAGCCCCCTCGCCACGGCGACCGCCGTCACCGGCTACGGGCTGGTGTACCTGGGCCTCGGAGCCGCGGGCCCCAACGAGAACGACCTGCTGCACCGCCGGGTCGACGCCTCGGGCCGGGCCACCGCCCTCTCCGTCCAGTCGCTCTCCCTGCAACTGGTCGCCGCCGGCGCCGGACTGGCCGCCGGCGCCCTGCCGCCGGGCAGGCTGCCCTGGCTGCTGGCCGCCACCGCCGTGCTGGCCGCAGCCCTCCTCTGGCTCCGCCGGGCCGCCCCCGCGAAGCCGCTCCTCCGGCCGGATCGGCGCGGCCATGACGAGCCTCCCCCGGAGAACACGCCCCCTTCGACGCCGGTCACCGCCCCGGCGACCGGCGGCACCGCCGGACAATTCCCCGACACGGCAACCCAGGAGACCCGCCCCCATGCTCGACCGAGTTGATCCGCTGGTCATCGGCGAATGCGTCGCCGACATCGTCCGGGTGCCGGAGGAGCCCGACCGGGTCCACCCGGGCGGCAGCCCCGCGAACGTCGCGTACGGCCTGGCTCGCCTCGGCCACGACACCACCCTCCTCACCCAGCTGGGACCGGACGCCCACGGGCGGCTCATCCGGCACCACCTGACCGCCGCCGGGGTCGAGGTCCGCACCGACGAAGCCACCGGCCCGACCCCGTCGGCGGCCGTCACGCTCGACGACCATGGGCACGCCACGTATGCCTTCGAGGTGAGCTGGACCCTGGGCCCGGTGGTGCTCGACCGGGTACCGCGGCATGTGCACACGGGTTCGATCGCGGCCGTCGTCGAGCCCGGGGCAGCGACGGTCCTGGCCGCCGTGGAGTCGCTGCGGGGCGGCGCCACGGTCAGCTATGACCCCAACGTGCGGCCCGAGTTGATGGGCGAGCGTGCCCGGGCTGTGCCCCGCGTCGAGCGCTGCGTCGCGCTGAGCGACGTGGTGAAGGCCAGCGACGAGGACCTGCGGTGGCTGTACCCGGACGAGCATGCGGAGCAGGTGGCCGAGCGGTGGCTCGCCGCCGGCCCCGCACTCGTCCTCGTCACCCGGGGCGGGGCGGGCGCGTTCGCCCTGTTCGCCCGCGGCCGTGCAGTCGCCGAAGCCCCGCCGGTCGACGTCGTCGACACCGTCGGCGCGGGCGACGCGTTCATGTCGGGGACGCTCCACGCCCTCGCCGCGCACGGCCTCCTCGGCCCCGGCGCCCGTGACCGGCTGCACGCCGTGGACCGGGGAACCGTCACCGACGTCCTGCGTCACGCGGTCGCCTCCGCCGCCGTGACCGTCTCCCGGGCCGGGGCCAACCCGCCCGGCGCGGACGAGCTCCGCGAGGCGCTCGTAACACCTGACGCCACGTCATGACCCGTTCGGCGCAGTCGAACGCATCCTCGTGAGACGTTCCGCCGTTCGTCAACCGGATGCAGTACGACAACGGGATCGGGGCGACGGGTGGCGAGGAGACGGGTGGCCGACAGCGGTACGGAGCCGGGGACGCGGGCGGGCGTCTTAGGGGCCGGGGCGCGCACGGCGGTGCTGGAGAGCGTGGCGGGATGGGTGCCGGGGGAGCCGGTCGGCAACGACCGGCTCCCCGCGGACTGGGACGTCGACGACGCCTGGGTCCGCCGCCGCACCGGCATCGGCAGCCGGCACCGCGCCGGACCGGGCGTCGCCACCGGGGACCTCGCCTACGAGGCGGCCTCCCGGCTCCTGGCCCGCGGCCCGGTGGTGGGGGAGGTGGACGCGGTGGTCCTCGCCACCGCCACCCCCGACCACCTCTGTCCGGGCACCGCCCCCGCGCTGGCGGCCCGGCTCGGGCTCGGCACCGTACCGGCCCTGGACATCGCCGCCGTGTGCAGCGGCTTCGTCTACGGACTCGCCGTCTGCCACGGGCTGGTCGCCTCGGGCCTCTACGACCGGGTCCTGCTGGTCGGCGCCGACGCCTACTCGACCTGGCTCGACCCGACCGACCGCTCGGCGGGCGTCGTCTTCGGCGACGGGGCGGGCGCCGCCCTGGTGGCGGCCGGGCACCTGGGCGATCCCGGGGAACTGCTCGCGTTCGACCTGGGCAGCGACGGCACCGGCTACGACCTGATCACCGTCCCCGGCGGCGGGGCCCGCGCACGGGCCAGCGGAAAACCGCCGGGCCTGACCGACGGGTTCTTCCGCATGCAGGGCGGCACCGTCTACCAGCACGCCGTCGAGCGGATGACCGGCTCCTGCCGGACCCTCCTGGACCGGGTCGGCTGGGACCCGGCCGAGGTCGACCGCTTCGTGCCGCACCAGGCCAACGCCCGGATCCTGCACGCCGTCGCGGAGCGGGTCGGCATCGCGCCGCAGCGCTGCGTCACCCATGTGGAGCGGGTCGGCAACACCGGCGCCGCCTCCATCCCGCTGGCCCTGGCCGACGAGGCGGGCCGAGGCCGCCTCCGCTCCGGCGACCGGGTGCTGCTCACCGCCTTCGGGGGCGGACTGACCTGGGGGTCGGCGGCACTTCGCTGGCCGGGGACCCCGGGGACCATTTCCACGGATTCTACGGAAGGAACACAGCATGTCGCTCCCCGCTGATCAGGGCACCGAGGCCGGAGCCGGCACCGCCATCGCGGTGACGGGGGTCGGCCTGGTGACACCCGCAGGGGCGGACGAGCACAGCTTCTGGGAGAGGCTGTGCTCCGGGCACTCCACCGCCCGGCGGTGCGAGGAACTGGCCGGTCTGCCGGTCGACTTCGCCTGCCCGGTCGACGGCATCGACCTGGACGCGGCAGTGGGCGGCCGGTCGGTGTGGCGGATGGCCCGGTTCGTGAAGCTGGCACTGGTGGCCGCCCGGCAGGCCGTCGCCGACGCCGGCCTCGACCCGGCACGGTGGGACGGCAGCCGGGTCGGGGTGGTCCTCGGCGTGGGCGTCGGCGGCGTCTCCGTCCTGGTGGACAACGCGGCCAAGCTGGCGGCCTCCGGCCCCGAGGCGGTCTCCCCGCTGCTCGTCCCGATGATGATCCCCAACGCGGCGGCGGGCGAGGTCGCCATCGCGCTGAAGGCGGGCGGCCCCAGCCTCGCCCCCGCCACCGCCTGCGCCTCCGGGGCCACCGCCGTCGCCGTCGCCCGCGACCTGCTGCTCGGCGGCAGCTGCGACGTGGTGGTGGCGGGCGGCGCGGAGTCGGTGCTGACCCCGCTGGTGGTCACCGCCTTCGCCCGGATGGGCGCGCTCTCCACCCGCACCGGCGACCCGGCGGGCGCGTCCCGCCCGTTCGCCGCCGACCGGGACGGCTTCGTCATCGGCGAGGGCGCCGCCATGCTCGTCCTGGAGCGCGAGGCGGAGGCCCGCGGCCGGGGCGGCCGCCCGCGTGCCCTGCTCACCGGGGCCGGGTCCAGCACGGACGCCCACCACCCCACCGCCCCGGCCCCCGACGGGTACGGCGCCCAGCGGGCGGTCCAGGCGGCGCTGGACCAGGCGGGCTGGACCCCGTCCGACGTCGACCACATCAACGCCCACGGCACCTCCACACCCCTCAACGACGCCATGGAGACCGCCCTCATCTCCCGGCTCTTCCCGCATCGGCCGCCGGTGACGGCACCCAAGGGGGTCGTCGGGCACACCCTGGCGGCGGCGGGCGCGATCGAGGCGGTGGCCACCGTCCTGACGCTGGAACGTTCCGCCATCCCGCCGATCGCCAACCTGGACGCGCTCCCCGACGCCTTCCCGCTCGACTGCGTGACGAAGGAGCCCCGTCAGCAGCGGGTCGAGAGGGCCCTGAGTCACTCCTTCGGCTTCGGCGGCCACAACGTCGCCCTCGCCTTCCAACGCGCCTGATCCACAGGGGCATTTCGGGACGGCGAGGGTGTCCTCGCCGTTCCTTGATCGTTACTTTGTTGTGACCGTAATCATGAACGACGCGGCCCCGCCGTCCACGAACGACCTGCTCACCGCGGTGCTCTTCGGACCGAACTTCCGTCAGGAGCACGGGTTCTGGCGCCGACTGCTCACAACGGAGCCGTTTCGCCGTCCTGGTGGTGGTACCCCCGACGAGCGGCTCGCCCTCTCCTACCACCGGCTGCGGATCCTCAACAACGCGCTCGACAGCGGCGCGAGACTGGCCGCCGACCCCCGGGCGCTGGCCGCCCTGCACGAGTGGCTCGGCCCCGTCGACCCGGCGCTGACCACCGTGGCGGGCATCCACTACAACCTCTTCCTCGGCAGCCTCCTCGACCACGACGCGGGCACCCTCCGCGACTTGTCGGACTTCCTCGCCCTGCGGCGTGTGGGCACCTTCCTCTGTACGGAGGTGGCGCACGGCAACGACGCCGCGGCCATCGAGACGACCGCGACGTACGACCGGGAACGCGACGGCTTCGTGCTGCACACCCCGCACGCCGGTGCGCAGAAATTCATGCCCAACACCAGCCCCGCCGGAGGCCCCAAGTCCGGTGTGGTCGCGGCCCGGTTGCTCGTCGACGGCGCCGACCACGGGGTCTTCCTCTTCCTCGTCCCGCTCACCGACGCCCATCGCGCCCTGCCCGGCGTCCGGGTGCGGCGGCTGCCCGCCCGGATGGGTTCCCCGGTCGACCACTGCCTGACCTCTTTCGACCGCCGTTTCGTGGCGCGTGACGCGCTGCTCGCCGGACAGCAGGGGCGGATCGGCGACGACGGGCACTTCCACAGCGAAGTCCCGAACCGCAGAAGGCGGTTCCTCGCCTCCATCGGCCGGGTCACCCCCGGCAAGCTCTCCATGAGCGCCTGCGCGGTCGGCTCCGCCCGGGTCACCCTGGCCATCGCCGTCCGGTACGCCGGCCACCGGATGATCTCCGGATCACGCGCCGCGCGGCGGATCCCGGTGTACGCGCACCGCACCCATCACGGGCCGCTGGCCGGAGCGATGGCGACCGTCTACGCGATGAGCCTGCTCCACCGCAGGGCCCTGGACCGCTGGGAGTCGGCCCCGGAGACCGACCGGGACGAGGCGGAGCGCCTGGTGGCCGTCGCCAAGGGGTGGATCACCTGGCAGGCACGCGCCGTCATCGTCGAGTGCCGCGAACGGTGCGGCGCCCAGGGGCTCCTGGAGAACAACGGCATGACCGAGCTGTTCACCGGCATCGAGGGGGCGATCACCGCCGAGGGCGACAACCTCGCCGTGCACGCCAAGGCCGCCGCCGAGATGCTGTTCAGCGCCACCGCCCCGGAACCGGCCCCGGACGGCCCCGGTGATACGGACGACCCCGCCTTCCTCGGCAGGCTGTTCGCGGCGGTGGAGGACCTCTGGTTCGCCCGCGCCCGCGAGCGGATGGCCGCCGCCCCGCCCGGCGACCCGCTCGGCCGCTGGAACGCCGCCTCGTCGGCCGCGCTGCGCGGCGTCGAGGCGCACGCCTACCGGCAGGCGGACGAAGCGTACGCCGAGGCCGTCGCCTCCCTGCCCGAGGGCGCGGCACGCGAACGGCTGTCCGAGCTGCGCAGGCTCTTCGCGCTCCGGTGGATCGCCCGCAACAGCGGCGCCCTGCTCGCGTCCGGACGGCTGACCGCCGATCAGGTAACTTTTCTGCCCGACGCGGTGGAGGACGCGGTCGCCGTCGTGGCCGAACACACGCCCGCCCTGGTGGAGTCCTTCGCGCTCCCCGAGCGCCTGATGTCGGACTGGCCGATCGCCGGACCCGGCTACGCGGAGGTGTACGACGACCCGGAGGGGCCCTGGCACCGGGGCCGCAGGGCGGGAATCCGGGGCCGCGCGGCGGAGTTCCGACGGCCCGTCTGCGGCAGCAGGCGGCGCCCGCTGCGCGAGAAGGTGGCGGCGCTCGGTACTCGCGGGGTCCTGCTGGCGTACTGGGGAACCACCTCCGTGCTCTCCCGATGGTTCGAGAAGCCGCAGGTGAGCGTAGACGAATCGGTTCGCCCGAAGGCGTAACCGGAAGATCGTCATCCAGTTACATCGGGCGGTGGGCCGTCGCGTTCACGCGCCCGCCGCGCAGGACGAAGCCAAGCCGATGAGACGCCGATGAGAGGAACCACCATGAAGACCATCCACCCCAAGATCACCGAGGTGCTGACCGCGACGTTCAAGGTGCCCGCCGCCGAGATCCTGCCGGAGTCCACGATGGACAGCCTGGAGATGGACTCCCTCGCGGTCGCCGAGTTCGCCGTCGTCATCAAGGAGACCCTGGGCGTCGACGCGGACTCGGAGAAGCTGTACAAGGACGCCACGCTTGCCGACATCTCCGCGTACGTCGACGCGGCCGTCGGCAGCGCGGCAGCCGAGGCCACGGTGCCGGTGAGCAACACCCGATGAAGCGACCCGCCATCGCCGTCACCGGGCTGGGGATGATCACCCCGGTCGGCCACACCACCGACACCACCTGGGACGGAGTCTGCGCGGGCGCGTCGCCCGCCCGCACCGTCCCCGAACTGCTGGGCTGCGAGGTCGACTTCGCCTGTACGGTCACCGGCATCGACCTCGACGACGCGGTCGGCGGCCGGACCGCGTTCCGGATGGGCCGGTACGTCAAGTTCGCCCTCCTGGCCGCCCGGGAGGCGGTCGCCGACGCGGGGCTCGACCCGGAGCGCTGGGACGGTGCCCGGGTCGCCGTCGTCGTCGGCACGAGCAGCGGAGGATCCGCCGGACTCACCGAGCAGGCCGTCGCCCTGGAGCGGCGGGGCCCCGGGGCCACCTCGCCGTCGGGCATCCTGCTGACCATCCCGAACATGCCCGCGGCCGAGATCGCCATCGGGATGGGGGCCACCGGCCCCAGCCTGGCCCCGTGCACGGCCTGTTCGTCCGGGGTGACCGCGCTGTCGGTGGCCCGGGACATGCTGACGCTGGGCCAGTGCGACATCGCCATCGCCGGGGCCACCGAGTCGATCGTGTTCCCGGTCGCCATGACCGGCTTCGCCCGCTCCGGCGCGGCAGCGCTGCGGGACGGCGACCCCGCCCGCCTCTGCCGGCCCTTCGCCGCGGACCGGGCCGGCATCGTCATGGGCGAGGGCGCGGCCATCATGGTCCTGGAGCGGGCGGACGACGCCCGTGCGAGAGGAGCCGTCCCCCGGGCGCTGATCGCGGGTGCGGGCGCCACCACCGACGCCCATCACCCCACCAGCCCTCACCCGTCCGGGGCGGTCGCAGGGGCGGCGGTCGACGCCGCGCTGCGCGACGCGGGCTGGCGTGCCGAGGACGTCGACCACGTCAACGCGCACGGGACGTCGACCCCCCTCAACGACGCCACCGAAGCCGCCCTCATCGGCCGGTCCTATCCGCACCGGCCGCCCGTCACCGCCCCCAAGGGCGTGCTGGGCCATTGCATGGGGGCGGCCGGCGCCATCGAAGCGGGCCTGACGATCCTCACGCTCCAGCATGGAGTGGTCCCCCCGATCGCGAACCTGGACGCCCCCGAGCCCGGGTTCGACATCGACTGCGTCACCAAGGTCCCGCGCGAGGTGCCCGTACGTCGGGCCGTCAGCCACTCCTTCGGCTTCGGCGGCCAGAACGCGGTGATCGCCCTCCAGGCTCCGTAACTCCGGCTCCGTAACCCGCGGTTCCGTAACCCCCGGGCTGCTGCCGCGCCGCTGAGCGCGGCCGGCGCCGGCGCCGGACAGCCCGCCGGGCGGACCCGTGGAACGAGTCCGCCCGGCGGCCGAGGACGTGGGAGCGGCCGTGTGGCCACCTGAGGAAGTGCCGGTCAGCGGCGTCGCCCCTGGCCGAACTCGCCACCGGCGTCCTTGCCCTTGCCCTTGCCCATCTCCGTGCCGTCCGCGTAGTCGATCTTCTCCTTGCGGATTTCGGCGGAGACCTCCTTCTGCTCGGTGACCCGGTTGGTCTCCAGCCGGACCCGCTCCACCGGCACGGACTCCTTGCGCACGGTGGCGCGCTCCGCGTGCAGCGTCACCTCGACGTCCTGCTCGCCGAAGTCCGTGGTCCCGGTGGTCTTCTCACCGGGCTGCATCGGTTCGCGGACCACGCGAACCTCTTCGTGGGAGACCGGCACGGTCCGGGTGACTTCCTCGGTCACCACGTACTTGTGCAGCCGTGCCCTGCCGCTCTCGTACTCCTCCTTGCCGACGTGCAGCTGCTCCTCGGAGCGGATCATCTCCTCGCGGCCGCTCATGTCGGCCGCCCGGGACGTGCCCGCGCCGGCGCCCGCCATCGGGCGCGCCGTGCTGGAGGCGTCCGTGTCGCGGTGCCTGCCCGTACCGCTGCCTGCTCCTGCCATGCCCGCTCCCGTCGTTCCCGCGCCGGCCATCCCGGCGCTCGTGCCCGCCGTGGTCGCCTTCCCGGTCGCCTTGGCGCCGGGGGCCGTTCCGGTCCCACGGGCCGCGCCCGCCGCACCGGCGGCGCCCGCCGCACCCATCGCACCGGTCCCGGCGACGGTCGGCGCGTCCATGCCCGCCGACCGGTTCTCACCGAGATTGCCGGACTTCCTGGTCAGGCCGTAGTGCCGGTACAGTTCCTCCTCCTCGGCCACGGAGAGGTGCGCGTCGGCGTCCACGCGCGGGGCGTCCTTGACGCTGTCCTTCGGATGCGCGACGTGCAGGTCGGAGCCCACCCGACGGGCTCCGGCGAGCGGGACGAAGCTCTCCTTCATGCCGAACAGACCGGTCTTGACCGTGACCCAGTCGGGCTTGCCGGTGTCGTCGTCGACGTACACCCGGCCCACACTGCCGACCTTCTCGCCGTCGTTGTCGTACACGGTCAGACCGTCGAGTTCTCCGGAATCCGTGAAACCGTCAGCGGCTCCCATAACCGATTCCTCCTCTCGGGCACGCCCTGTGGGTGGCTCCACCAGAGGTGGCGCGTCCGGATTCCATCGCGCCTCACCCGCATGGACGCTGCAACCGGCCGCTTGGCCGGATCAGGGCTCCCGGAAGCCCGGTGCGGGGCCCCGGGCCCGTGCGGCGGCACCGGGCCGCCCCCGGACCCGTTAGGCCAATCGGGTGAGACTGTGGGTCCCGCATATGATCGGCGGACCGTGGCGGCCGAAGGACGGACCACCGCCGACCCGCCGAGCCACCAGGGGTGCGCCATCTCTTCCGTACGCCTCCGGCCGCCCGCGCAACGCGGCGAACTGCGCGACCGGCACGAGGACGGGCACCGGCTCCACCACCTCCTCTGGCGGCTGGGGCCCGGCGTCCGGGTCTGCAGCAGCGCGGTTCTCGGCGGCGGCATCGGCACCCGGGCCTGGATCCTCAACGCCCAGGTACCCGGTGGCTACCCGCGCCTGGACCCGGACCGGCACCTCGCCGAGATCGCCGCCGCGGAGGGGCTCACCGGACCGGGCGCAGGGCTGATGACCGCGGCCGACGTCGCCGCGTACACGACCGGCCAGGACGGCGGAGTTACCGCGACCGTCACCGCCGGCCTCGGCGTACGGGGCTGGGCGGCGGCTCCCGACACCGCCGTCCGGGCGCCGCGTCCGCCGGAGACGGAGGCCTCGCCGGCCCCGTTCCTGCCGGGTCCCGCGGAGGTCCCTGCGTCCCCGTTCCGGCCGGGCACGGTCAACATCGTCGTCACGCTGCCCGTCGCGCTCTCCGACGCCGCCCTCGTCAACGCCGTCGCCACCGCCACCGAGGCCAAGGTGCAGGCCCTCCTGGACGCCGGACTAGACTGCTCGGGCACCCCCACGGACGCCGTGTGCGTCGCCGCTCCCGAGCCGGGGCCCGACGGCGGCGAACCCTTCGCCGGACCCCGGTCCACCTGGGGCGCGCGGATCGCCCGCGCCGTGCACACCGCCGTACTGGCGGGGGCCCGCACAGCACCGTGACGGGCTCGGGCCGGCTCAGTCCACGGTCACCGGATGCCGCACCACCGCGTCGAACAGGTAGCCCTGCGTGTTGTGCGCGGCGGCCACCGGCTGCGTACGCCCCGACCGGTCCGTCGCCCGCGCCAGCAGCACGACCGGCCCCCGCTCCTTCGGCACCCAGTCGGCCGTCCAGCGCACCCAGCTCCCGGCCCGCGGCTCGTCGCGCAGCCGGGCCGCCCGCCAGTGCGTCCCGCCGTCGGTGCTGACCTCCACGGCCCGCACGGGCGCCCCGCCCGACCAGGAACGCCCGGTCAGCAGCGTGCGCCGATGGGCGCGGAACGAAGCGCCCGGGGCCAGCTCGAAGGCGCTCTTCAGCGTCTGCCGGGTCAGCGGCGCGCTCCCCTCGGGCGGATGCCCGGGACCGAACAGCCGGTAGAGGCCGGTGTTCCACGGGGTGAGCAGCGGTCCGGAGCTCACCTCGATGTCCCCGACCCACTTGATGTTGGCGATGCCCACCCACGACGGCACGATCAGCCGGACCGGAAAGCCGTGGTCGGGCGGCAGCGGCTCGCCGTTCATCCCGTACGCGAGCAGCACGTCGTCCAGGGCCTTCGCCACCGGCAGCGGACGGCGCACCCGTCCCAGGTTCACCCCGTCGGTGACGACCTCCGCGTCCAGGCCGCGTGGCAGGACGTCCACCGCGTGCCGCCCGATTCCCGCCCGGCGCAGTACGTCCGCCAGTCGCACCCCGCGCCAGCGTGCCGTCCCGATCGCCCCGAGCGTCCACGCGGTGCCGCTGACCGCCTGGCCCTGCTGCGAGGTGAAGAAGCTGCGGCCGTTGCCCGCGCACTCCACGAACGCGGTGCGCGTCACCGGGGGGAGGGCCAGCAGATCCGCGAAGGTGAAGTCCACCGGGCCGCCCCTCAGCCCGTCGCCCCAGACCGTCAGCTTCCAGTCGGTCCGGTCGATGCGCGGGGTGGCGGTGTGATTGCGGACGAAGAACCGGTCGGCCGGTGTCAGCAGCCCGGTGTCCCGCAGGGCGGCGAACCTCGTCTCCGCGTTGGTGCCGCGTAGCGTGAACAGCTCCGGAGGCAGTGACTTGACCACCCCGGGCAGTCCGTCGGCCGCCCGCGCGGGTGCGGCGACCGAGGCCAGCGGCACGGCGGCCGAGGCCGCCGCGACCAGCTTCAGCAGATCGCGGCGGTCGATCCCGGCGGAGCGTGCCCGGCCGCCGGTCCACTGCCGCATCCGTATCCGGTCGTAGACGTCCTCGGTCGGAACCGGGCTCATGGAAGCTCCTCGCAGTTCAGGTGGGAAGGTGGGGGGAGACGCAGGTCGAGGTGGAGAGGGAAGGCGCGGGAGCGGGGTGCGGTTGCGGCAGGCTCGCGAGCAACTCCCGTACGAGCAGGCCCACCTGCTCCGTCTCGACGAGGAAACCGTCGTGCCCGCAGGGCGAGGTGATGGTGCGGGGGGCGTCCCCACCCGGCAGCAGTGCGGCCAGACGCTCCTGCTGCGCCAGGGGATACAGCCGGTCCGAGTCGACCCCGGCGACCAGGGCGGGCATGTCCGCCCGGCGCAGCGCCCGGGCGATCCCGCCCCGGCCCCGGCCGACGTCGTGGCCGTTCATCGCCTCGGTGAGCGTCACATAGCTGCCCGCGTCGAACCGGCGCACCAGCTTGTCCGCGTGGTGGTCGAGGTAGGACTCCACCCGGTAGCGGCCCCCGTGCGCCGGCCGCTCGCCGGGCTGCGCCCGGCCGCCGAAGCGGGAGTTCAGCTCGGGTTCGGCGCGGTACGTGATGTGGGCGATGCGGCGCGCCTGCCCGAGCCCCAGGTGCGGGCCGCCGCCCGGGGGCGCCCGGTGGTAGTCGCCGCCCCGCCACCCCGGGTCGGAGCGGATCGCGCCGATCTGTACCGAGCCCCAGGCGATCTGCTCGGCGGACGCGGCCGCCGGGGCGGCGAGCACGAGCAGCGAACCGGTGCGTCCGGGCCTGCTCACCGCCCACTCCAGGGCCCGCATGCCGCCCATCGACCCGCCGACGACGGCCGCCCACCGGTCGATGCCCAGCGCATCGGCGAGCGCCGCCTCGGCCGCCACCTGGTCCCGGACGCTCAGGTACGGGAAGAGCGGCCCCCACGGCGTGCCGTCGGGCCCCGGGGAGGAAGGTCCGGTGCTGCCCTGGCAGCCGCCCAGGACGTTGGGCGCGACGACGAACCAGCGGTCGGTGTCGACCGCCCGGCCCGGACCGACCAGCGCGTCCCACCAGCCGGGCGTCGGATGCCCCGGGCCGGCCGGCCCGGCCACATGGCTGTCGCCCGTCAGCGCGTGCAGCACCAGCACGGCGTTGGACCCGTCCGGCGCCCGCTGCCCCCAGGTCTCGTACGCCAGGCGCACCCCCGGCAGCCGGACGCCGGACTCCAGGGGCAGCGGGTCCTCGATCGCCGCCCAGCGGCGACGACCGGGCGGATCCCCCTCCTGCCGGCCGCCGGAGGCCGGTGGGAGGGGGAGGGCGCGGTGCGGGTCCTGCCGGTTCAGGACGCCGCCTTCGCCGCCCGGAAACCCGCCTCCAGGTCGGCCTTGAGGTCGTCCACGTTCTCCAGCCCCACCGACAGCCGCACCAGACCGGGCGTGGCGCCGGTGGCGAGCAGTTGCTCCTCGGTGAGCTGACTGTGCGTGGTGGAGGCCGGGTGGATGATCAGGCTCCGTACGTCACCGATATTGGCGAGGTGGCTGAACAGCTCGACGGCGTCCACGAACCGCCGGCCCGCCTCGGCCCCGCCCTTCAGCTCGAACGCCAGCACCGCCCCGGCCCCGCGCGGAAGGTAGCGCTGCCCGGCCTCGTACCAGCGGTTCGACTCCAGGCCCGCGTAGTGCACGGTCTCCACCTCGTCGCGCCGCTCCAGCCAGCGGGCCAGCTCCAGCGCGTTGGAGGTGTGCCGCTCCAGCCGGAGGCTGAGCGTCTCGACGCCCTGGAGCAGCAGGAACGCGGAGTGCGGCGAGAGGGCGGGACCCAGGTCGCGCAGCAGTTGCACCCGGAGTTTCACCGCGAACGCGCTCGGGCCCAGGTCGGGCCAGTAGCGCAGCCCGTGGTAGCTCGGGTCGGGATCGTGGAATTCGGGGAAGCGTTCGGCGTGGGCCCCGAAGTCGAATGTGCCGGCGTCCACGACCAGGCCGCCGATCGTCGTGCCGTGCCCGCCGAGGAACTTGGTCGCCGAGTGGACCACGATGTCCGCGCCGTGCTCGATCGGCCGCAGCAGGAAGGGAGTGGGCACGGTGTTGTCGACGATGAGCGGCACCCCGGCCGCGTGCGCGGTGTCCGCGACGCCCCGGACGTCCAGCACGTCGCCGCGCGGATTGCCGAGCGTCTCGGCGAAGAACGCCTTCGTGTTGGGCCGGACCGCGGCCCGCCACGCCGCCAGGTCCTCCGAGTCCTCGACGAACGTCACCTCGATGCCGAACCGGGGCAACGTGTGACGGAAGAGGTTGTAGGTGCCGCCGTACAGCGACGGGGAGGAGACGATGTGGCCCCCGGCCCCGGCCAGCGTCAGGATCGCCAGTGTCTCGGCGGCCTGCCCCGAAGCCAGCGCGACGGCGGCGACCCCGCCCTCCAGCGCGGCGATGCGCTGCTCCAGGACGTCCTGGGTGGGGTTGTGGATGCGGGTGTAGATGTTGCCCGGCTCGGCCAGCGAGAACACGTCGGCCGCGTGCTGCGTGTCGCGGAAGACGAAGGACGTCGACTGGTAGATCGGCACCGCGCGGGCGCCGGTCGTCGGGTCCGGGGCGGCGCCGGAGTGGATCTGCTTGGTCTCGAACGACCAGGGGGCGCCGGGTTCCTGCCGGTGCTGGTCCTCGGGGGTGTGGCCTGCGGTGACGGGGTCGAGGGGCTGGCTCATGTGGTTCCTCGCACGGGGCGGTGACGGCTGAGTACGGACCGTAAGCCGCACCGCTCACCCCCGGAAGCGTGTCGCCCGCCCGGCCATGAACCCGCAACGGCGCGTCATGCCCCGCAACACGGCGGCAACGGAGAAGCCACACCCGGCCGCTCCCGGGCCGCCGCTCGCCGTCGCCGCGCCGGCGGGGTGGGCGCGGCGACGGCGACGGAGAGTGGAGGGTTGAGGGCGGCTCAGCGGGCCGCCGGGACCTCGGCGATCGAGCGGCCCGCCCACGCGGGCGCCGGCTCGACGAGCGCGGCCAGCCGCTCCCGTACGGAATCCGGGAACGGGACGGTGCGGCCCGCCCGTTGGTCCACGTGGAGCGCCAGCAGCTCGCTCGTCGCAACCGGGGCGGCCTCCGGCTCCGGTACGCCGTCCGGCGCGCCGACCACGTACAGCTCGTGGCTGAAGCGCGCCTTCTTCGCGTCCACGCCCAACAGGCGGGTGCGGACGGCGAGATGGGCGCCCTCGGCCACGTCGCGGAGATAGCGCAGATGCGACTCGACGGTGTAGAGCGAGCAGCCGGTGCTCTCCCGGTACCCGGCGTGCAGACCGGTCTCGATCATCATCGCGTCGGTGGCGTACCCGAAGACGAGGACGTAGAACGCCTCGCTCATGTGGCCGTTGTAGTCGATCCACTCGGGCCGCACGGTCCGGTGGAACAGGGGGAGTCCCGTGTGGTCGTCGGTCGCGGTCGTCTCCTCGGGGGTCGAGTGCTCGCTCATCGGGCGACCTCCTCGGCGGACCGGGGCAGCCGGCCCGTGGCCCGCAGGACGTCGATGACGACCCGGTCCCGTTCGGCGACCAGATCGGCGATGCTCCGGCCGTCCGCCGCCTCCTCGCAGCCGGCCACCACCGCCTCGTACAGCGCCCGGTCCAGTTCCGGTGCTTCGAGCCGGGTCCAGGGCGACTTGAGAGACGGGCCGAAGTGGTCGAGCATATGGGCCATCCCGCCCTCGCCGCCGGCGAGCGCGAAGGTCAGCATCGGTCCCATGACGGCCCAGCGGAGCCCCGGGCCCTCGGTGATCGACGCGTCGATCTCCGCCACCGTGGCCTCGCCGTTGGCGACCATGTGCAGGGCTTCGCGCCAGAGGGCCTCCTGGAGCCGGTTGGCTATGAAGCCGGGCACCTCGCGCTCCATGGTGATCACGGACTTGCCCGCGACGGCGTAGAAGCGCGAGGCCCAGTCGACCGCGGCGGGCGCGGTCCGTTCACCGCCGACGACCTCGACCAGGGGTATGAGGTAGGGCGGGTTGAAGGGGTGCCCGACGACGAGCCGCCCGGGGTCGGCGGCCTCGGTCTGCATGTCCGTCATCGGGTAGCCGGACGTCGACGAGGCGATCACCGTGCCGACCGGCGCCGCGGCGTCCAGCCGGGCCAGCAGATCGCGCTTGAGGTCCAGCTTCTCGGGGGCACTCTCCTGGACGAACTGGGCGTCGGCCACGGCCTCTTCGAGGGTCGTGGTGACGGTCAGCCGGTCCTGCGACGCTCCGGGGGCCAGCCCGAGCTGCTCCAGCGCGGGCCAGGCCGCGGCGATGAGCCGGCGCAGCCGGACGGCCGCGTCGGGGGCCGGGTCCCAGGCGGTGACGTCGTATCCGCGGGCGAGGAAGTGGGCCGCCCAGCCACCGCCGATCACCCCGGCCCCGACGCACGCGACACGGCGTACGTCCTCCGGGGCGCAGGGGGCGGCGGGGCCGTCGGTCGCGGCGGCAGAGGGGGTGACAGTCACGGGCGACACTCCAGAAAGACGGTGGGGGAGGGGGAGGGGAAGAGGGAAGAGGGAGAGGGGGGAGGACGAACGGGGGGAGGGAAGCGTGCGTGATCAGGCGCGCGGGCGCAGGCCGAGCTTCGCGCGTGCCTCGTCGGGCGTGGCGACCCGGGAGCCCAGGGACTCGGTGATCCGCACCGCGCGCTCCACCAACTGACCGTTGGTGGCCTTGACCCCCTTGCCCAGATAGAGGTTGTCCTCCAGGCCGACCCGGACGTGTCCGCCGAGCAGGATCGACTGGGCGGCCCAGGGCATCTGCATCCGGCCGAGCGCGAAGCTCGCCCACTGGGCGCCCTGCGGAAGCATGTTGACCATCGCCTGGAGGACGCCCGGGTCGGCGGGCGCGCCCCACGGAATGCCCATGCAGAGCTGGAAGACCGTGGGGTCGTCGAGCAGCCCCTCGGCGAGGAGCTGTTTGGCGAACCACAGCTGCCCGGTGTCGAAGATCTCCAGCTCGGGCCGGACCCCGAGCTCCTGGATGCGCTTCGCGCCGGTGCGCAGCATGTCGGGGGTCGAGACGTAGAGGTTGCTGCCGTCGCCGAAGTTGAGCGAACCGCAGTCCAGGGTGCAGATGTCCGGCAGCAGCTCCTCGACGTGCGGCAGCCGTTCGAGACCGCCGACCAGATCGGTGCCCGGCAGCTGACGGAGCGGGGCCTCAGGGTCGATGACGAGGTCTCCGCCCATCCCGGCGGTCAGGTTGATGACCACATCGGTGCCGGTCTCCCGGATCCGCTCGACGACCTCCCGGTAGAGCCGCGGATCGCGGGAGGGCGCGCCGGTCTCCGGCTCGCGGACATGGATGTGCACCACGGCGGCCCCGGCCCCTGCGGCCTCGACGGCGGAGGCGGCGATCTGCTCGGGCGTCACCGGGACGTGGGGGCTGCGGCCGACGGTGTCGCCGGCTCCGGTGAGGGCGCAGGTGATGATGACGTCCTGGTTCACGGGCATGCGGGAACGTCTCCTCTCGGGGAGTTCGGGGAGTTCGGGGAGTTCGGGGAGTTCGGGCTCAGGGGTTGGGGCTGGGGTTGGGATCGGGGTGCAGGGGGGGGTACGGGGCGGGTGCGGGCGTCAGTCGGCCACGGGCGCCGTCAGGCAGGCGTCCACGTGGGCGATGAGCGCGTCGTGCATGGTCTGTGCGCCGGTGCCCGGGAGGCCGGGCTCGGTGGCCAGGACCTGGGAGGCCAGTCCGTCGATCAGGGCGGTGAGGGCGAGGGCCGTGCCGTCCGCGTCGACCGGACGGAACACGCCTTGCTCGACGCCGCGACGGATCACGTCGGCGACCGTTCCCCGCCACTGGCGGTAGTACTCCACGTGGAGCCGTCCGACCGTGGTGGACCGGGCGGCCTCGGCCCACAGGTCGAGCCAGACGCACCACTGCCGCCGTTGCTGTCCGGTGCGGGGCGTCTGGAGCTCGATCAGCAGGCGCAGCTCGTCCCCGGCGTTACAGGTGCCGGCCGTGGCGTCGGCACGGCGACGGGTGTCCTCGTCCATGCACCAGCGGACCGCTGCCTCGAGAAGTTCGTCACGGCCGGGGAAGTGGTAGTGGATCGCCGCCGTGCTGGTGTGGCAGGCCGCGGCGATGTCCGCGACCCGGACGGCGTGGAATCCGCGTTCGGCGATGAGCCGGACGGTCTCCCGCACGATCTGCAAGGGCCTGCCGCCCTCCGGCGAGGGCGACGGCGCGCGAGGGGGCGACGGGGCGCGCACGGTCGACGGCGTCGACGTCGTGCTGCCGACCGCCGCGCCGGCTGTCGCATCGCCCGCACCGGCCGTCGCGTCGCCCGCCACGCCGGCTGTCGCATCATCGCCGGCACCGGCCGTCGTACCGATCAGCCGACCGACGTCCACGCCGCCGATGTCCGCGATCCGGGCCAGCTCGGCGGCGGTGAACCGCCGTGTGCCGTTCAGGGAACGGGACAATTTCGACGGATCGATGACGATCCGCCGCGCGAACTCGCGCGCGCTGACACCCGTCGCGTCGATCACGTGCCGGACCCGTGCGGCCACCTCGTCCTGCTGCATGGTCAGCCACCGTAGCCATGTGTTGAGAAAATCTCAACATCAGCGGATGTAACCCCTGAACAAACAAGGCGTTGGGGGGGGGGGGGGGGGGGGGCGGGGGGGGCCCCCCCCCCGGGGGGTGGGGTTAATGACCGCCCCCCCCCCCCCCGCGGGGGGGGGGGGCGGGAGAAACCGCCGAGCGA
>NZ_JBIVUV010000007.1:0-229938 GCF_044768525.1 Streptomyces sp. NPDC091287 | reverse complement strand
TCTCCCCCCCCTTTTCTTTTTTTTTTTAAAAAAAAAACATGATGTGCTAATACCCCCCACAAAAAATGTGGGGGGTGTTTTTTTTATATCCCCCCCCCCCCCCCCCCCAACGCCTTGTTTGTTCGCTATCCGCCCGGCCACCGCCCGACGGGGTGGCTCGCGATGATCACTCCTGGACGAGCATCCCGCTCCGCAGCTTGCCCAGCATCCGGCTCAGCAGCCGGGACACGTGCATCTGCGATATCCCGAGCTCCGCGCCGATCTGCGCCTGGGTCATCTCCTGGCCGAAGCGCATGTCGATGATCCGGCGCTCCCGCTCGTCCAGTTCGCCCAGCAGGGGCGCGAGGGCGTGGAGATTCTCCACGGTCTCCATGGCGGGGTCCGGCTCGCCCAGCACATCGGCGAAGGTCCGCCCGGCGGTCTGACGGGGCCCGGCCTCCGCGGTGTCGGTCGGCATGTCCAGGGAGCCCGCCGTGTAGCCGTTGGAAGCGACGATCCCCTCCGTGACCTCGGACTCCTCGATCCCCAGGTCCTTTGCCAGCTCCCGCACGGTGGGGTCCCGGTCGAGGTCGCCCGCCAGGGACTCCTTCGCCTTGGCGAGATCGACCCGCAGCTCCTGGAGGCGCCGCGGCACGTGCACCGCCCAGCTCGTGTCACGGAAGAACCGCTTGATCTCCCCGACGATGTACGGCACCGCGAACGAGGTGAACTCGACTTCCCGCGAGAGGTCGAAGCGGTCGATCGCCTTGATCAGCCCGATGGTGCCGACCTGGACGATGTCCTCCATGTCGCCGCTGCCCCGGTTGCGGAAGCGGTTGGCGGCGAAGCGGACGAGGGACAGGTTCATCTCGATAAGGGTGTTGCGTGCGTACTGGTACTCGTGCGTGCCCTCCTCCAGGATCTGGAGGCGGTCGAAGAAGAGACGTGAGAGCCGGCGCGCGTCCATCGGGGCGACCTTCCCGGCATCCTCGATCCAAGGAAGTTCCTCGGTGGCGCCCGTCTGCTCCGTACCGGCCGTCTGTGCGGTCTGTGCGGTCTGCACGGTCATGTCGGCTTCACGCTCCCTGGTTCGTAGGCCCTGAGGTCTGTTCGCCTTCCCAGGGGTACGGCTCTCATGCGTCGAAGTGGTAGTTGATCCGGCCAGCCGGAGTGAGTTGGCTTGAAACAGGTGTAGTTCGGCTCTGAGGCGCGGTCACCCGAGAGGTACAAGCCGAGTGGCACAAGCCGAGTGGCGCGGGTCGCGAGATGCGGGTCGAAAGGCGCGAGCCGAAGGGCGCCCGTAGAGGGCGCACGTGAACGGCGCGAGCAATGAATGCGCAAACAACCGCCCCACCGGTACGGGGGAGCCCGGTGGGGCGGTCGCCACCAGAGTGCCACAGCCAGGGGGTAGTTGGGACCGGACCGGCGTGTATTGGCCTACGGATGAGTCGATTTCGCCGCTCGCCGGTTCGGGCGTACGCCGGGGCATCGGGGTGCCGCTGGGGCTGTCGACCCCGATGGCACGGGCCTGGCGCGGGGCCGGACGGTCCGCGCCCCGATGATTGCGTTGCCGTGAACAGATTCTCCTCACGGAATACCTGCCGTACCCACCGGCTTTTCCTGCCTGGCGGGTACGCCGCTCCCGGCCCCGAGCGCCCGCTGCCGAGAATCGCGCGATGGACGGAACGAGAACGAGGAAGACCATGACCCAGAACAGCACCCGGCCCCGGACCGATGATCCTTCCAGGCTCCACCCCCTGGACAACCCCGCCCGGTCCTCGCTCACCGGCCCGCACGCCCACTTCGCCGAGAGTCGCGGGCGGGTCCTGCGCTATCCCGCCGACGTCACTCCCTGGATCGCGCTCCCCGACGCCCCGGAGGCCCAGGACTGGGCCGATGTCGCGGCGCTCGCCGGGCCGGGCGGCTCCGTCACCCTGGCCGCGTTCCAGGAGCCGCCGCCGCAGGACTGGGAGATCATCTTCCGGGCGGAGGGCGTCCAGCTGGTCGACGCGTCGGTGGACGCCGCGCCCGATCCGGAGGCGGTCCCGCTGGGCCCCCGGGACGTGCCGGAGATGCTGGACCTGGTGGCACGCACCCGTCCCGGTCCCTTCCTGCCGCGCACGGTCGAGCTGGGTACATATCTGGGCGTCCGTCGGGGCGGCGCACTGGTGGCGATGGCGGGGGAGCGGCTGCACCCGCCCGGCTTCACGGAGATCAGCGGTGTCTGCACGGACGAGTCCGTACGGGGGCAGGGGCTGGCGAGCCGACTGGTCCTGGCGGTCGCACACGGGATCCGGGAGCGCGGCGAAACGCCGTTCCTGCATGCCTCCGCCTCCAACACCGGGGCCGTCCGGCTCTACGAGTCCCTCGGCTTCCGGCTTCGCCGGCGTACGGAATTCCTCTCCGCACTCGTCCCCGCCACGCTCCCGTCCGCTGACGGGAGCCGCAGCCCCTCACTGCGCTGACAGGTACAGGTGCAGGTACCCGGTCCCTTCGTACGGGGTGCCCGTACGAAGGGACCGGGACCTGAGGCACCCCCGGTACGGGACCAGGGACCCGGGCCGGAAGCCCCGGGCGGGACCTTCGACAGCCGCTCGGGGCCCTAAGCCCTCCTGCGCGGGCGCCCGCCACCCGGTCAACTGGAAGGGACCGACCGAAACCGCGGGCGGCACCGAGAGATCAGCGGGAGGACAGGCCGTGCCCATGAGGTTGCTGGACATGGCACAGAAGCGGAGCGGGGTAGGGACCCGGGGTGGTGCCGCGCCCGGAGCGGACGCGGGCGTCGGGGCGGTGTCCCAGAGCCGGATCGGCAACTGGGCACTGGTCGGCGGTCTCGCGCTGCTGACCGTACTCGTCGTGTTCCTCGACGTCAGAACAGGCAACGACCTGCGGGTCGTGCCGCTGCTCGTGGTCGTCCCCGCACTGGCCTCCGTCTACTGCAGCCTCCGCCAGACCATCTGGATCGCGGTGTGGATCACCACCGTCGTCGTCGGGTTCCGGGTCGGCGCGGACGGCACCTTCTGGGACTTCGTCTTCGGCATCGGATTCGCCGTACTGGCCTGTGCGCTCGGGGTCGCCGCCTGCGCGGCGCGCATCCGGCACGCCACCGAGATGGCGCGGCTGCGATCCGCCGCCGTCACCCTGCAGCGCCAGATCCTGCGGCCGCTGCCGGTCGGTACCGGCCACGTCATCGCGCACGGGCTCTACGAGCCGATCGAGGAGGACCGCTTCGTCGGCGGAGACATCTACGAGGTCGTCGAGTCGCCCTACGGGACCCGGGTGATCATCGGGGACGTCCAGGGCAAGGGGCTCGCGGCCATCGGCGCCGGATTCGCGGCCATCGCCGCGTTCCGTGAGGCGGCCATCCGCGAACCCACGCTCACGGGAGTGGTGGAGGCGCTGGAGGCCGCCGTCGTCCGGCACAACGCGTTCTCCGCCCAGACGGGTGAGGCCGAACGCTTCGTGACCGCGCTCGTCCTCGGGTTTGACGAGGGCGGCCGGGTGGAGGCCGTGAACTGCGGGCACCTGCCGCCGCGCCTGCTGCACGACGGCCGGTCCTCGGCCGTCACGCTCCACCGGACGTACGTCCCCCTCGGCCTCGCCGGACTCAGCCAGGAGATCCGTACGACCGAGTCCTTCGACTTCCCGCCGGGCGCCACGCTCCTCGTCGTCACCGACGGGGTGACCGAGGCCCGCGACATCGCCGGCGCCTTCTACCCGCTGGACGAGCGGATCAGGGCCTGGGCCGGGCACGGGCCGCGCGAACTGCTCGACGCGCTCCACGTCGATCTGGGGGAGTTCTCCGGAGGCGTCCGGCGCGACGACATCGCCGCGCTCGCCCTGCTGCGCACCTCAGCCGACGACGGGCGGCGGCCCGCGGTTCCGGGCGCCGCGGTCCCCGGCGATGCCGCTCCCGACGGTGCCGATTCCGGGGCTGCGGTTCTCGGCGACACCGCCGAAGCGGGCGAGGCCCAGTGGCGTACCGCCGCAGTCTGAACGCTCGCCGCGAGCCTGCGGCCGGCACCCTGATGTCCCCATGAGACGAATGTCGCGTGGGGACATTTTTGGGTGTACCGTGCATGTATGACTCCGGAACGGAAGATCCCGGATCGGCGCGGCCGCAAGGCGCGCCGCACCCGCGACACCCTGGCGCAGGCCGCGTTCGAGCTGGTGCTCGACCGAGGGCTGCGGAACGTGACGGTCGAGGAGATCGCGGAAGCCGCGGACGTCGATCGCCGTACGTTCAGCCGGTACTTCACGAGCAAGGAGGCCGCCGCCCTCGACTCGCTGCGGGGCGACGGTGACCGCATCAACGCGGCCCTGCGAGCACGCCCGGCCCCTGAGCCCCCGCTCCTCGCCTACCGGCGGGCCGTCCTCGACTGGCTCGCCGATCCCGGGTCGGAGCCGTGGCACCGCCGCCCCCGGATCTTCGACCTGCTGGTCGTCGCCGAGGAGGAGCCGACCCTCTACGCCGTCTTCCACCACATCCGGGTGGACGCCCAGGAGGACTCGGTCGCCATTGTCGCGGACCGGCTCGGCGTCGATCCCCGGCGGGACATCCGGCCCGCCGTGACCGTCGCCGCAGGAGCGGGCGCGCTGCTCGCCGCCCAGGCCGCCTGGGTGCGGGGAGGCCGGCCGGACGCTCTGCCCGGACTGGTCGCCGAGGCGTTCGACGCGCTCTCCGCCGATCTGCTCGGCGAGCCGCACCCCGCTCCGGAACAGCACCGGGGTACCCCGGAACAGCACCGGGGCACCAACAGCCCTACCGGCACCAACAGCACGACCGGCACCAACAGCAAGATCGGCACCACCAGCACCACCAACACCACCAGCACCACCAGCACCACCGGCACCACCGGCACCACCGGCACCACCGGCACCACCGAAGAAGCAGAAGGAACCGAGGCAACACCATGAGCACCGAGCACAGCTCCACCCCCGCAGCCGAGGCGAAGGCCGAAGCCCGGACCGAGTTCGCGGGGCGCACCGCCCTCATCACCGGCGGTGCCTCCGGCATCGGCCTCGCCCTGGCCCGGCGGCTCGCCGCCGGCGGCGCGGCGGTCGTCGTCGCCGACTACGACGAGCAGAGCGCGCGCAGGGCCGCGGCCGACCTGGAGAGTGCCGGAGCCAGGGCCGCCGCCGTCGCGATGGACGTCACCGACCCGGCCTCCGTCGAAGCGGGCGTGCGGTTCGCGGTGGCCACCTTCGGCGCCCTCCACCTGGCCGTCAACAACGCCGGCATCGCGGGCCCCAGCAGCCCCACCGGCGAGTACCCGGTCGAGGACTGGAACCGCGTCGTCGCCACCAACCTCAGCGGCGTCTTCCACTCGATGCGCTACGAACTGCCCGCCATCGTCGCGGCGGGCGGCGGCGCGATCGTCAACATGTCCTCCATCCTCGGCACCAACGGCTTCGCGGGGTCGCCCGCCTACGTCGCGGCCAAGCACGGCGTCGTCGGCCTCACCAAGACCGCCGCCCTCGAATACGCCGGACAGAACGTCCGGATCAACGCGGTCGGCCCCGGCTTCATCGACACCCCGCTCCTGCGGAACACCGACCCGGGGGCCCGCGAGCACCTGATCTCCCTGCACCCGGCGGGACGGCTCGGCACCGCCGAGGAGGTCGCCGAACTCGCGGCCTTCCTGCTCTCCGACAAGGCCTCCTTCATCCACGGCAGCTACCACCTGGTGGACGGCGGCTACTCCGCCCCGTGACGGAGCCCGAGTGGCGCGCGGGGGACACGGGGGCGACAAAGAGAGTCAAGAGAGAAGCGAGGAGACCCCATGAAAGCCGTTCAGTACCGGGCCGTCGGCGCCGCCCCCGAGGTGGTCACCGTCCCGGACCCCGAGCCCGGCCCCGGCCAGGTCCTGCTGAAGGTCACCGCCGCCGGTGTCTGCCACTCCGACATCGCCGTGATGAGCTGGCCCGCCGACCAGATCCCCTTCCCGCTGCCCCTGACCCTGGGGCACGAGGGCGTCGGCACGGTCGCCGCCCTCGGTGACGGCGTCGACGGCTTCGCCCTCGGCGACTCCGTCGCGGTCTACGGGCCCTGGGGCTGCGGCACCTGTGTGAACTGCGCCGAAGGCAAGGAGAACTACTGCCTGCGCGCCAAAGAGCTCGGCATCATGCCGCCCGGACTCGGCGCACCCGGCGCGATGGCCGAATACATGATCGTCGACGACCCCCGCCACCTGATCCCGATCGGCGACCTCGACCCGGTGAAGACGGTGCCCCTCACGGACGCCGGACTGACCCCGTACCACGCGATCGTGCGCTCCCGGGCGAAGCTGGTGCCCGGCTCCACCGCCGTCGTCATCGGCACCGGCGGCCTCGGCCACGTCGCGATCCAGCTGCTGCGCGCCATGACGGCCGCCCGGGTGATCGCCCTCGACGTCACCGAGGACAAGCTCGTCCTGGCCAGGACCGTCGGCGCGCACGAAGCCGTCCTCTCCGACGAGAAGGCGGCCGCCCGCGTCATGGAACTGACCGGCGGACTCGGCGCCCACGTGGTCCTCGACTTCGTCGGAGCGCCGCCCACCGTGGCGACCGCGGGCGCCGTCGCCCGCGTCGACGGCGACGTCACCATCGTCGGCATCGGCGGCGGCGCGCTCCCGGTCGGCTTCGGCACGCTTCCGTACGGCACCAACGTCAGCGCGCCCTACTGGGGCTCGCGCAAGGAGCTCGCCGAGGTCCTCGACCTGGCCCACGCCGGAGCGGTCGACGTCCACGTGGAGACGTACTCCCTCGACGAGGCCCCGCTCGCCTACGAGCGCCTCCACGACGGCAGGATCAACGGCCGGGCCGTCATCCTCCCGGGCGGCTGAGCCCTCTGGCACCCGGGCGGCCGAACCTCGCCGGCCCCCGGGCAGCTGCCTGATCCCCTCTGGCACCCCGGCGGGTGCCTGAATCTGTCCCGCAGCCGGCGGCTGAACCTCCCGGTCGTCTCATCGTCGAACGTCCGCCGCCCTCCCCGCCCGCCCGGCGGCCTCCGGCTCCTGCCCGGCGGCCGCCGGGCGGGCGAGAAATTCCCGGCGCCGGGAGGCCGGCCGCCGCTAGACTGGCCGACATGGGTTCGTACCGCTACTACTTCTTCCGCTGATTCCCGGCCCGGACGGCCGCAGCGCGCCGCACCGCGCGTCCTTCTGAGACGCCCCGGTGACGTCGACGTCACCGCGCGCGCCCGCCGCCGTCCCTTCCGCCGTCCGGCATCCACGCCCCGCCGCCGCGCTTCCGCGCGCCCCTTCGCGGGCCGTCACCCAGGGAAAAGGCACCCATGCACCCCCAGCGCGACCGCGCTCAACTGGCCATCAAGGACGTCTCCAAGGCGTACGGGGACCGCTCCGTACTCGACCAGGTGACCCTCACCGTCCGGCCCGGTGAGAAGACCGCCGTCATCGGCGAGAACGGCTCCGGAAAGTCCACGCTGCTCCGGCTGCTGGCCGGAGCGGAACAACCGGACACCGGTGAGATCACCGTCCGCTTCCCCGGCGGTACCGGCTATCTCGCCCAGACCCTCGACCTCGACCCGGCCGACACCGTGCAGGACGCCGTCGACGCGGCCCTCGCCGAACTGCGCGACCTCGAACACCGTATCCGCGGGGCGGAGGCCGACCTCTCGGAGCGGAAGCCCGGCGACCCGGGGCCGACCGACGCGGAGCTCGCCGCGTACGGAGACCTCCTCACCGCCTACGAGGACCGCGACGGCTACCGGGCGGACGCCCGCACCGAAGCGGCTCTGCACGGCCTCGGCCTCGCCCACCTCACCCGCGACCGTGCTCTCGCCACGCTCTCCGGCGGCGAGCAGTCCCGGCTCGCCCTCACCTGCGTCCTGGCAGCCGCCCCCGAACTGCTGCTGCTCGACGAGCCGACCAACCACCTCGACGCCCGCGCCGTCGGCTGGCTGGAGGACCACCTGCGCGCCCACCGGGGCACCGTCGTGGCGATCACCCACGACCGGGCGTTCCTGGAGCGCGTCACCTCGGTGATCCTGGAGGTCGACCGGGACCTGCGCACGGTCACCCGGTACGGAGACGGCTGGGACGGCTACCGCACGGCCAAGACCACCGCCCGCCGCCGCTGGGCCCAGGAACACGAGGAGTACCTGACGGACCTGGCCCGCACCGAGGAGCTCGTCGCAGCGGCCGGAGCGCGGCTCGCGGCCGGCGGAGGAGATCCGAAACAGGGCTTCGGCAAGCACCGCCGCTCGCACGAGGCGAAGCTGTCCGGCCAGGTCAGGGCCGCCCGGACCCGGCTGGACGCGCTACGCAGGTCTCCCGTGCCACCCCCGCCCCGCCCGCTCGCCTTCACCGGCCGCCCGACCGTCGCCGACGGGACCGGCACCGCGGACCGCGACGGAATCGCCGACGGGACCGGCACGGCGGACCACGACGGAATTGCCACCGTGACCGGCACCGCGGACCGGGCGAGGACTCTCGTGGAGCTGGAGGCGGTCTCCGTCGGGGACCGCCTCCGCCTCCCCTCCCTGCGCGTGGAATCGGGATCCCGCCTCCTGGTGACCGGTGAGAACGGGGCCGGGAAGACCACCCTGCTGCGGGTCCTCGCGGGTGACCTGACCCCCGACGCGGGAACGGTCACCCGCCGGGCCCGCATCGGCTACCTCCCGCAGGAACTGCCCGCGCGCCCGACCCGGCGTACCCTGCTCGCCACCTTCGCGGCGGGCCGCCCCGGCTTCCCCGACGAGTACGCCGACGAACTCCTGGCCCTCGGCCTGTTCCGCCCCGAGGACCTCGACGTGCCCGTCGCGTCCCTCTCCGTCGGCCAGCAACGCAGGCTGGCCCTGGCCCGGCTGGTGACCCGGCCTGCCGATCTGCTGGTACTGGACGAGCCGACGAACCACATCGCGCTGAGCCTGGTGGAGGAGCTGGAACAGGCCCTCGACCAGTACCGGGGCGCGGTCGTCGTCGTCTCGCACGACCGCAGCTTCCGGGCCCGCTTCACCGGCGACGTACTGGAGCTGCGGGCCGGCCGCCCGGCGGGCGCGGCACCGGCCTACGCCTCGGGGGAGGCGGTCCTCCCGCGCACCTGAGCGCGCAGCCGGTCGACGAACACCCGCTGGCCGACGATCAGCCGCTCGGCGGCCTGCTCCGGCGTGCACCAGGCGAACCGGTCCATCTCCGGGAACTCCTGCTGCACGCCGGACCCGCGCGGCCACTCCATCGTGAACGTCCCGGGCACGACGGACGCCAGGTCCAGCTCCGCCTCCAGGGCCCAGGCGGTCACCGTCTTGCCGCTGCGCTGCCGTGACTCGCCCAGCGCGATCCACTCGCCCGGCGGGACCGGCACGCCCAGCTCCTCCACGAACTCCCGGCGGGCGGCGGCCTCCGCGTCCTCCTCCGGTCCGTACTCGCCCTTCGGCACCGACCAGGCGGCCGCCTCCCGCCCCGCCCAGAACGGCCCGCCCATGTGCCCGATCAGCACCTCGACATCCCGCTCGCCCACGCCCTCCGTGACCCGGAAGAGAAGAAGCCCCGCACTGCGCCTGCCTGTCGACATGTCGTCAAGTCTGCTGCGGCACGGTGCGGGGCGCCACGCGGGCCCAGCCTGATCCTGCGGACAGCGCTACGTCTTGCGGTAGCCGTACGCCTCCGAGGCCGCGGCCTCCACCGCCGCGAGGTCGCCACCCGCCGAGGCGGTCACCACGGCGGCCACAGCGCCCTCCACGAACGGCGCGTCCACCAGCCTCGTGCCCTCCGGCAGCTCGTCGCCCTCGGCGAGCATGGCCTTCACCGTGAGGACCGCGCTCCCCAGGTCCACCAGGACCGCGACACCCGCACCCCGGTCCACCGAGGCGGCGGCCCGGCCGATCAGCTCCGCGCTCGTCCCGAGCCCGCCGTTGGGCAGCCCGCCGGCCGGAGCGACCGGCGCGGTCACCCCTCCGGCGGCGAGGCCCCGGGCCAGCTCGGCGACCGACTCGGCGACCGGACCGCTGTGGGAGACCAGCACGATGCCCACCTGCCGCTCGCCGCTCACGCGCCCGTTCCGTCCGCCGCCGTCGCCGCCAGGGCCTCGACCAGCAGAGCCGACGAGGTCGCACCCGGGTCCTGATGCCCGATACTGCGCTCGCCGAGATAGCTGGCCCGGCCCTTGCGCGCCTGCAACGGCACCGTCGCCTCGGCGCCCGCACGAGCCGCGTTCGCGGCGCCGTCGAACGAGGTGGCGAGGGCCTCCGCCGCGGGCAGCAGCGCGTCGAGCATCGTCTTGTCCCCGGCCTGCGCGCCGCCCAGCTGTCCCACCGCGGCGACCCCGGCCGCGAACGCCCGGGCCAGCTGGTCCCGCGTCACCTCGTCGTCGTCCCCGAGCGCCTTGCCCGTACGGCGCAGCAGCGTCCCGTACAGCGGTCCGGACGCCCCGCCGACGGTGGAGATGAGTTGCCGTCCGGCCAGGGTGAGCACAGCACCGGGAGTGGCGGGGGCATCCTTCTCCAGCACCGCCGTCACCGCCGTGAAGCCGCGCTGGAGGTTACTGCCGTGATCGGCGTCCCCGATCGCCGAGTCCAGCTCGGTCAGATGGTTCGCCTCACGCTCCACGGACGCCGCGACAGCGGTCATCCAGCGGCGGAAGAAGTCGGTGTCGAGCACATGATCTCCTGTTCCTCGGTCCCACCCGGAACGGGTCGTCCCGGCGGCGGCGCGGGCTGTACGGGCGACCCCGCGCCGGATTCGCACCCGGTCACGGGATCCCGTCGGCGCTCAGCAGCCCCAGCGGAGCGCGGCCGTCCGCACGGGCGCGTCCCACAGTCGCAGCAGCTCCTCGTCGACCTGGCACAGCGTCACCGAACAGCCTGCCATGTCGAGCGACGTCACGTAGTTCCCCACGAGCGTACGAGCCACCGCGACACCCCGCTCGGACAGGACCCGATGGACCTCGGCATTGAACCCGTACAGCTCCAGCAGCGGTGTCGCCCCCATGCCGTTCACCAGCGCCAGGACCGGACCGGTGGGGCGCAGATCCTCCAGTACCGCGTTCACGGCAAAGTCGGCGATCTCACCGGACGTCATCATCGGCCGCCGCTCACGCCCCGGCTCCCCATGGATGCCGATGCCCAACTCCAGCTCCCCGGTGGGCAGATCGAAGGTGGGGCTGCCCTTGGCCGGGGTGGTGACGGCGCCCAGCGCCACCCCGAAGCTGCGCGAGGCCCCGTTCACCTGCCGTGCGACGGCGGCCACCCGCTCCAGCGGAGCGCCCTCGTCCGCCAGGGCTCCGGCGATCTTCTCGACGAACAGCGTCGCTCCCGTACCGCGCCGCCCGGCGGTGAACGTACTGTCGCTCACGGCCACGTCGTCGTCCACCACCACCTGGGCGACCTGGATTCCCTCGTCGTCGGCGAGCTCGGCGGCCATCTCGAAGTTGAGCACGTCACCGGTGTAGTTCTTGACGACGAACAGCACCCCCGCCCCACTGTCGACGGCTGCCGCCGCCCGCAGCATCTGGTCGGGCACGGGGGAGGTGAAGACCTCCCCGGGACAGGCGGCCGACAGCATCCCGGGTCCGACGAACCCGGCGTGCAGCGGCTCGTGTCCCGAACCGCCCCCGGAGACGAGGCCCACCTTTCCCGCCACGGGCGCGTCCCGCCGCATGACGACCCGGTTCTCCACATCGACGGTCAGCTCGGGATGTGCGGCAGCGATGCCCCGTAGGGCATCGGCGACCACGGTCTCGGGAACGTTGATGAGCATCTTCACATCTGTCTCCTAGCGGGCCTGTCAGAGCCTTGTTGACCTGCGTTTTTCCTGGTGGGAAGGGTTGCGGCGAGTTGCTGATCCCGGCGGTCCGCAGCGGCCGGATGCGCATCGTGGTGGTCCTGATGCCGACTGCTTGCTGAGTTTCCTGAAGGGCTGTCAGTCGATCGGTGGGGCGCTCGTGAGTGATCGGGCTGGAACCGGTGAGACTCCCACGATCCTGCCGACAAGCCGCGTTCGACGCCATCCGCGGAACGAGTTGCGGAGTTTGATCCGGACAGTGGATGCATTCCGCCGCCCGGGGGTGACCCGCTCCCACGCTGAAGGCGGTCATCGAGGGTGGGCAGCGGGCAGGTGACCTACCCGAAGCGGACGCCCTGGCGGTGCGGCGGGTGCGCCCGCCCCCGCTGTGCTCGATGCGGAGGTCCACCCGCGGGCGGGCCGCCTCTTCCTCCGCCGCACGCCGCTCCGCCGCCTCGCGTCGCTGATCGGCCAACGTCTCCTCGGCCACCGTGGCCGACCGTTCCGAGGCAAGGCGCGATAACCGCGCCTCCTCCACCGAAGCTTCAGCGGCGGTAACCGACTTCTCGGCTGCGTTTGCGGAACGTCGACCGTCCCGCTGCGCCCTGATTTACTGCCGCGGGCCTACGCGGCGCTGCCGGAACGGCGAGCGGCGTTCACCCTTTCCGCCACGCCCGCCCGGGCGGGACGGACCTCTTCGAAGCCGAACCCGATGGCACCAGCTCGAATCAGCCCCTCGGCGACCATGATCGATCCGCACACCATGATCGGCCTGGTGCCCATCCGCGCCATGGGGAATATTCGTCAGGCAGGGGAGCGATCGACTTCCGTCAAGGCCCTTTGTCCCCGGTCTCCGATGAGTGATGCCAGCAGGTACTTTTCCGGTCGTCCGCCGAAGCGCCGATGTCACCGGCGTCCGCGCAGCCGGCCGAGCAGGCTGCGAGCCTGGGCGCGCTTACGGGGGTCGGCCGCGGCACGTCGGGCCGACTCGATGGTCCGCCGGCCACGGGGGCTACGGGTGAATTGCGTGAGACGCGCGATCAGTCCGGACATGGTTCCTCCTCGGAACGGTGTGCCATCCGCCTACCCGGCAAAGACGCGAGAATGCTCGGGCGTCGCAGTGCGCGTTGCCGGCCGAGCCGGGTCCGACCAACGCGCACCCCGTCGTCGCAGCTTCACCACCGCGCTCACGGCAGTCCTGCTCACCATCAGCGGGTGCAGCACCGACCCCGAACCGGCAGCACGCTGACGGCGGAAGGCTCAGTGTGGAGGGCCGCTCCCCGTCCAGAACGGCCCTCCACTCATGCAGGTGTAGCGATCAGTTCCCGGTCCGGTTAGGAGGCGGCACGGGCCAGCGCGGCCGCGAAGCCGTTCTGCCAGAGCTGGTTCACCCGCGCTCGCTCGTTGGCGTCCGGCTGGGCGTTGGTGCAGGACGGGCCGGGGCCGCCGCCGGACATCAGTTGGCTGCACGGTCCGGAGTAGTTGTCCGGCAGGCCGAGCACATGTCCGGTCTCGTGCGTGGTGACGCGGGTCGAGTTGTACTGCTGGTTCTGCCGGTAGTCCAGGAAGATGAAGCCACGGCCGTGTCCGTTGGTCGAGGCGTACGATCCGCGCGGATCGTTTCCTTCGCGGTACGTGAAGTCAGCCCTGGAGCCTTCCTGAAGCCGGACGTTGGAGACCGAGCTGTTCCAGATCCGGGTGCTGTTGGCTATCTGGGTGCGGAAGCTCGGGGCGGAAGCCGCGCTGTACGTGACCGTGACGGCCTGGGTTCCCGGGTTGGCGGCCCGCTTCTCAGCGACCGACTTCATGACCGCGTCGAAGAAGGCCCGGTTCGCGGCGGCGTTCTCCCCCGACCCGTTGTACGCGGCAATGCCGGCTGAGGTGGAGGTGGCAGGAGCAGTAGCAGGAGCAGGAGCGGCGGAGACCGCGGGAGCTGAACCCAGCGCGGCAACTAAGCCGAGGCCGACAATGGCGGAGGCGATGGCGGTCGGGACGTGTCTCATGGGGGATTTCTCCTACTGTCCGATGAAGCCGCACCCTGGAGTTTGTCCGCTGAACGGACGGGGCGCGGGACGGTACGGGGAGAGTGTGGGGGAGCGGAGACCTGCTGGGAATGATGCCAACTCGCGATGCCACCGCCCTATCCCCGTCCTCCGGGTCGCGCCCCCATGACATCGGCTCAAGGCCGCCACGTGGCCGAGGAAGCAGCCTCGTACGCGACGACGGAGCCCGCGCCAGGCTCGGCGAGTTCGAGGAGTGCGGCCTTGGTCACGGCGCTTGCGGGCCGGGGGTGCCGACGTGCTCGGTCGGGCGGATGCCGGTCCGGGGACGGTGGTCGGTGCCGAGGCCTGCGGTGATGGTCAGGATGGACGCCGACCCCGCCATGTCGACCGCGTGCCATGCTCCGGCAGGGTTGACGGTGGCCTCGCCCGGCCGGAGCGTAACGCGGTCGGGCACCCCGTCCACGTCGCGGGTGACCGTCACCGACCCGCTGAGGCAGACGACCAGTTCGTCGCCGGCGGGGTGGCGCTCCCAGTGGTCGCCTGGGCCGTCGCCGTCGAAGATCGTCACTATCCGGCCCTCGGCGCCGTCCGCCGCGACCGCGGCGCTGTAGGCCTGGAGCACCTCCGGGTCCCAGGCGAAGCCCTCGACGGGTTTGGCTCTTGATCCCAGCCCGAGGTGCACGGGGGTGGTCCGCAGGTCGATGGCGTTGCGTTCGTGGTTGATGAGTCTCATGCCGACGATCGTCACCGGACGGCCATCGGGTGGTCTTGAACGAAAGGGAACGGGAGCCGACGCGACGGGCAGCCGGCCGGCGACTACCCGTTCCCGAGGAGGACTTCGCCGCGACGCCAGGCTGTCGGCGATCGGCCCGTGAACTCGCTCCAGTCCCGAACGAGATGGGCCTGGTCGGCGTAGCCGGAGAGGGCCGCCACATCGGCCCACGGGAGCGGATCGTGCGCCGTTGCCAGTTCGTGCGCGTGCTCGAAGCGCAGAACTCGGGCGAAGGTTTTCGGTAACAGGCCCACCTCACTGCGAAACCGCTCGGTGAGGTACCGACGGCTCCAGCCCAGTTCTGCGGCGACCGCCGCAACCTGGACACGGCCCCGCGCGGCGACGAGGCGGCGCCAGGCCTCGGCCACCTCGGGGCGTGCCCGGGGGACGCGTTCGCCGCCGTCGCTGCGGCCGACGGCTCGCAGGAGCAATTCGTCCAGCGCGGCGAACCGCGCGGCCCAGGTCGTTGCCGTTCGGAGCCGGTCGACCAGCTCGACGCCGAGCGCTCCGAGAAGCTCGTCGAGGGGAACCAGCTGGTGGGCGAGTGCAGCGGCGGGCATGCCGTAGACGGCCCGAGCCCCGAGAGGTGTCAGCGACACCTGCACGCCTTGCTGGCGTCCGTCGTGGTGGATCGCGACGGACCGGCACATCAGCCCGCCGGCCACGCTGCCGAATCGGGTCACCGGTGACCCGTCGTCGACGCCCGTCGCCACCTCCAAAGGGTCGGACAGGCTGATCACCGCCGTGAGCACGCGGCCCGGCGGACCGCAGTGCACCCCCGCCGGGAACCCGCGAAGGTCGAAGCCGACATACGAGCCGACGTACCGCCGCAAGGCCGGCGCCGGACGCGCATCGATCCTGGTAGCCCTATGGTCCTCCACCCTCGTCAGTGTATGAACCGGCGGCCCACTGGTGAGCTCTCGTGTTCAACAGCCGCTACATCGGCGACATCGGAGATATCCCGGCGACATCGGCGGTCGTCCCCCGGATAGTGGTCGCCCATGGAAGAGGTCGAAGTCGTCGTCGCCCATTCCGAGCGCGCGACTCTGCGCGTCGGCGACGTGTTCCTGAAGGTGGACGCCGATCAGGCGCGCATCGACGTCGAGGTCGAGGCGATGTCCCTCGCGCCGGTTCCGACCCCGGAGGTCCTGTGGCGCAAGCCGCCCGTGCTCGCGATCGCCGCACTCCCGGGAACAACGCTCGGGCGTCTCGGCGGGCCGCCGACCGGGTCGTCGGCGGCGTGGGCCGCGGCGGGCGCCGCCATCCGGAAGCTGCACGACGCGCCGCCGCCGCCCTGGCCCGGTCGTGCCGGGCGGAGCGTTGTCGCGCTGGCGGCGGAACTCGACGACGCGTGCGCGTCGCTCGTGACGAACGGCCTCCTCCCCGCTGACCTGGTCGCCCACAACCGCCGGGTCGCCGAGGCCGCGCTCAGGCCGTGGACTCCGGCGTTCACGCACGGCGACCTGCAGATCGCGCACGTCTTCCTCGACGGCGACGAGGTCACGGGCATCATCGACTGGTCCGAGGCGGGTCGGGGTGATGCCCTGTACGACCTCGCCACCTTCACGCTCGGACACGAGAAGCACCTCGACGACGTCCTCGTCGGCTATGACGCCGACATCGACATCGACCTCGACGTGATCCACGCGTGGTGGTCGTTGCGAAGCCTGCTGGCAGTTCGCTGGCTGATCGAGCACGGCTTCGACCCGTTCGCGCCGGGCTGTGAGGTCGACGTGCTGAGAGCCCGGATGTGAGGCGATCGACCTCCTCGCCACGGAGGGGAACAACAAGGCCGCCGCGTTCGCCGTTCCGAATCCGGCGCAGCACCACGAATGGCGCCGGGATACGAATGGTGCTGAGAATGTGGTGGGGGGTCGTGAGAGCCCGCACGGCGACTCAGCCCGCGGCGGGCATGGAGGTAGGTATGCCGAGGCCTTTGTGGACCGGTGCGATCAGCTTCGGCCTGGTCACCATCCCGGTGAAGGTCGTATCCGCGACCCAGGACCACTCGATCCACTTCCGCCAGGTCCACCTGGAGGATCTCGGACGGGTCCGCACCCGGAAGGTCTGCGAGCTGGACGGCGAAGCACTGTCGCAGGACGAGATCGGCAAGGGCTACGAGCTCTCCAAGGAGCAGACGGTGCCGATCACGGATGAGGAACTGGACAGGATTCCGCTGCCCACCGCGAAAGCCATCGAGATCGTCGCTTTCGTGGACGCCGACAGCGTCGACCCGATCCGGATCAGCGACTCCTACTACCTTGCGATCGACGGCAAAGTAGCCGAGAAGCCCTACACCTTGCTGCGCCGGGCGCTGGAGCGCTCGGACAAGGTGGCCGTCGCGAAGTTCGCCTGGCACAACCGTGAGCGGCTGGGGCTGCTGCGGGTCAGGGAAGGGGCGATCGTGCTGCACTCGATGCGCTGGCCGGACGAGATCCGCAGCCCCGAGTCCCTGGCCCCGATCCAGGTCGAGCTGGACGACGAAGAGATCGAGCGGGCCGTACAGCTCACCGACACCATGGCTCTGGACAGCATCGCCGGGTTCCGGGACACCTACCGGGACGCCCTGGAGGAACTGCTCACGGCGAAGTCGGAGGGCAAGGAGCTTCCGGAGCCCGCCGAGGGCGAGGAGCAGGAGGAGGGCAAGGTCGTGGACCTGATGGCCGCGCTGAACGCGTCGGTCGAGGCGGCGAAGGACAGCCGCGGGGAGGGCGGGGGAGGGGAGGCCACGGTGCACGAGATGCGGCCCCGGAAGAAGACCCCAGCGAAGAAGACGGCCTCGTCCGGGACGTCGGCCACCGGCCGGAAGGCGGCCACGTCCAGGAAGACCACCGGCCGGAAGACGGGCGCCGGGAAGACGACCTCGGCGAAGAAGACGACCGGCGCCAAACGCACGGCGAGGAAGCGGAGCGCCTCCTGACCGCGGACCGAGACGGTTCCGTGGCGCGTCTGCCCCGCATCGCACCGATGCTCGCGACCCCGGGGCGGCTGCCCCCGCCCTCGGAGGACGGCTCGTACGCGTACGAGGTGAAGCAGGACGGGCAGCGGTGCATGGTCTACCTTCCCGGCGACGGGTCCGTACAGCTGCGCTCCCGGTCCGGCGCCGACATCACCCCCGCCTATCCCGAGCTCGCGAGCCTGGGAGCGGCGCTGGGCTCCCGCCCCGCTGTACTGGACGGGGAGATCGTCGCCCTGGACGACGAGGGGCGCGGCGACTTCCAGCGGCTGCAGCCGCGGATGGGGCTGGCCGGCTCCCGGGCCAGGGCGGGCCGCATGGCCGCGAAGGCGCCCGTGCACCTGATGCTCTTCGACGTCGTGTTTCTCGGCACGAGCCGGCTCACCCGCACCCCGTACTCCGAGCGCCGCGCCGTCCTGGACTCCCTGGACCTGGGCGGGCCCACGTGGTCGACCCCGGCGGCGGTCGTCGGACACGGTCAGCAGGCGCTGGAGATGACACGGACCGCCGGCTTCGAAGGGATCGTCGCCAAGCGGCGCACCTCCCTCTACGAGCCGGGTGTCCGCTCCCGGGCGTGGGTCAAGATCCGGCACGTGCGGACCGAGGACATCGTCGTCGGCGGCTGGCTGCCCGGCCACGGCCGCCTCACCTCGCTGCCCGGCGCCCTCCTCATGGGCCGACCGGACCCCGGCGGGGGACTCCGCTACGTCGGTGGCGTCGGCACCGGCTGGAGCGACGCCGAACGCACCACCCTCGCAGCCCTCCTCCACGCCGCGGCGACCGACACCTGCCCGTTCACCGAGCGGCCCGCGGTGACCGGGGCCCGGTGGGTGGAGCCCCGGCTGGTCGGAGAGGTCCGCTACACGACCCGCACCAGGGCCGGACGGCTGCGCCAGCCCTCCTGGCACCGCCTGCGCCCCGACCTCACACCCGATGACCTCCACTGAGTCGCGCAGAGGCGTCCTTCCTCCGTCGAGCAAGCGCCGTACGGCCTCGGGCGTCGACTTCGTGGAGATCAGCGACCACTACCGTCTGCGGAGGGGACCCCGGACGGTGCGTCGAGGTGGCTCAGCAGTTCGACTTCTACCGATACCGAAGTGAACTCGACGGGCGCGTCACACAGCTCAAGCCGAACAGCACGCGGGCAGCACGCGGGCCTGAAGGAGCACTTGTTACGCTCGTCCTATGCTGAGACTCGGAATGCCTGTCGTCGGTGTCACCGACCTCCCCCGAGCGGTTGCCTTCTGGAGCGCGGCGTTGAACCTGGTCGCCAGTCAGGAGTGGGCGAGCGAGACGTGGCGAACGCTCGACCACGTCGACGGCTCCGGCCGGGCACTCGGCCTGTTGCGCAGCGACTCCCCGGCCGAGCCACGCCCCCGTATCCATCTGGACCTGTTCACGGATTCGGCCGAGGAGCAGCGGAGTGAGGTCCGGCGACTGCTCGGTCTCGGCGCGCAGAGCGTCGACTGGGACCTCTACCCGGCCGATCCGGACTTCGTTGTTCTGGCCGACCCGGACGGCAACATCTTCTGCGTCGTGGACCTGAGCCACGCTCCCAGCGGCGGAAGCTGAACGGCGCGACGGCCCGACCCCACGATCCCCGGGACGACCTGACCGCATCCGCTGGAAGGGCGGCCTGACCGGCCGGGCCGCGGGGCCCACGTACCCGTACTGGGGCCCACGTACCCGTACTGACGGCAGGCGTCACGCGCGCTTCCGCGGCCGTCGTTCGGTTCCGGCGAGTGCGCGGTCGAGGGCGGCCACGCCCAGGCCGGCCAGGACGATCTGGAAGAGCCACTCCGACCAGTCGACGCCCCGCGTGTCGCCCACACCCAGGACGGACGCCAGCAGCGAGCCGAGGAGCGCCGCGGCCATGCCGACGACGAGGGTCCACAGGACGCCGATGTGCTGACGGCCGGGCAGGACGAGGCGCCCCAGCAGGCCGACGGCCGCACCGATGATCAGAGCGCTGACGAGTCCCGAGATGTGCATGGCCGGCTCCTTCGTGGTCGACGTGTCCGCCTCGTGTACCCCCGAGGGGCGATGAGGACTCTCGGTACACGAGACTCGCCGACACGCCACGACACCGCCGAAGTCGCCGCCGCACAGGGGTATCCGGCGTCACCGGAGGCGGTTCGCCACCATCGGCCCATTCATTCGTGCATACGTCCGGAGCGTAGGGGCAGGCGAATGTCAGCCATGGACGACGGAGGCCGATCGCAAGCGGTCATCCCCGGCGACAGGTGAATGATGAGCACCGAGAAGAAGACCGATGAAGAGCACGACGGAAAGCGCGTCGACGTTCCTACCGCCATGAGGCAGGCCTCTGCGCAGCTCACGGAATTGCTCCAGTGCGAGCCGGGTTCTGTTTCCGCGGTGAAGGCCACCGAGGACGGTTGGTCGGCGGACGTGGAAGTGGTCGAGCTGGAAAGAGTGCCGGACACCATGAGTGTCATGGCCTCCTACCGGGTTGAACTCGACCCGCAGGGAACGCTGTTGTCCTACGAGCGACTGCGCCGCTATGCCAGGGGCCAGATCGACCGTCGCTGAAAATTCCGTCGTCAGACGTAACAAAGATCACCGAAAGGAGTTCCCCATGGCACTCGTTCAGCAGAGCAATGCGACGTCCGGTGGTGGGAGCGGATCGGGAAATCTCTACGACGTTCTTGAACTCATACTCGACCGCGGGTTGGTCATCGACGCATTCGTCCGTGTCTCCGTGGTCGGTATCGAAATTCTCAAAATCGACGTCCGGGTGGTGGTCGCGAGTGTCGACACCTATCTGCGGTTCGCCGAAGCCTGCAACCGACTCGATCTGGAGTCCGGACGCAAGGCGCCGAGTCAGCTCACGGACCTGGTCGGCGACATGACGGAGAACGGCGCCAAGGGCAAGTCCAAGGGCGCGCTCAGCGGTGCCGTCGAGGCGGTGACCGAGTCGTTGCAGGGCAAGCGCGACGAGTCCGAGGAAGAGCCGCGCAAGCGCCCGGCCCGTAAGTCGACGTCCAGCCGCCAGACCCAGCGAAGCGGGGAGTGACGGTGCCCACCTACATCTACGCCATCACCGGCGCCGACCATCCGCTGCCCCTGAACGGCCTGTACGGCGTGGGCGACCCGCCTTCCGCCCTGCGTACCCTGCATACCGACCGGCTGGCCGCCGTGGTCAGCGACGCGCCTCCCGGACTCCGCGCCAAGCGACGCGATGTGATGGCCCATCAGGCTGTTCTGGAAGCGCTGATGGCGGGTGGTGCGACCCTGCCCATGAGGTTCGGTCTGGTGGGCCCCGGCGACGACGAGGTCACTGCGGCCCTGGACCGGGAGGCCGACGCGTACGGGGACCGGCTGGTGGAACTCGACGGCCGGGTGGAGTACAACCTCAAGGCCGGCCGCGACGAGGAGGATCTCCTGCGGGAGATCATGACCGAGTCCGAGGACATACGGCAGCTCAACGAACGGACGCGTGCCCAGGGCAGCCACGACGACCGGGTCGCGTTGGGAGAACTGGTGGCCCGCGAGGTGACCGCCCGCCACCAGCGGGAGGCGGAGGACGTCGCAGTCCGGCTGGCGGACGCCGCCACCCGCAGCTCGCACGCGGAGCCGGCCCCGCAGCAGTTCCTCAACCTGTCCTTCCTCGTGCCCCGGGCGGAGACCGACGCCTTCGTGGCAGCGGTCCAGCGCGAGGCGGAGCAGCGCGGCGACGCGTACGCGTTCACCCTGACCGGCCCGCTGCCCCCGTACAGCTTCGTCTGACCGCCGAGGGGCGGCCCGGGCCCGTCCGGCCGTCCCCGGGAGCGGAGGTGATCTGTCAGCCATGGGCCTCATCAGCAGCATCCTGACCCTGCCGCTGGCTCCCGTACGGGGGACGGCCTGGGTCCTCGACCAGGTCGTCCAGGCCGCCGAGGAGGAGTACTACGACCCCGAGCCGGTACGTGCCCGGCTTGCCCAGTTGGAACAGGACCTGATCAACGGCCTGGTCGACGAGGACGAGTTCGATCGGCGCGAGGACGAACTCCTCGACCTGCTCGACGAGATCGAGGAGTACCGCAACAACACACGGCACGCGCCGTGACCATCAACCACGACACACGTGACCGGGGGAGAGCAGAGGTGCATCGCACATGACGAAGAACGCCAAGATAGGCGCGGCTCTGGTGGGGGGATACCTGCTGGGGCGTACCAAGAAGGCCAAACTCGCCCTGGGGTTCGGGATGTTCCTCCTCGGTAAGAAGATCGACCTCGACCCGCGGCAGCTCGGCAGGATGCTGGCCGACTCACCGGTCCTGGGCTCCCTCAACGACCAGGTGCGCAAGGAACTGGTCGACGCCACCAGGACGGCGGCCACCAAGGCCGTCACGCAGCGGGCCGGCAGTCTGGCCGACTCCCTGCAACAGCGCACCCAGGCACTGGGGGCCGGTTCAGGGGCCGACGAGGAGGAGTTCGAGGAGGAGGACGAGGAGGCCGGGACAGCCGCCGTCGACGACGAAGTCGAGGCGGACGGGGGCGAGGACACGGGCGGGAAGAGCAAGCGCACTCCCCGAAAGACCGCCGCCGCGTCCGACTCCAAGCCCGCGTCCAGGAACCGGTCCTCGTCCGGTGCCGGCCGGTCCGGGAGCGGGGGCAAGTCCGCCCCCGCCCGCAAGCGCGGCGGAACCGCCCGGAAGACCGCGGCCTCCGGCGCCCGCAAGGCCCGGGGAGGCGACGATGCCTGACTCCGCACTTGGCGGCATCAAGGACGACGTGGTCAAGAGCCCGGCCACCGACCGCCTCAAGGACGAGCTGCAGAACTACCTCCGGGCCCGTGCCGAACACGCCGTGACCCAGCTGGGACACCGTCTCGGCGACTCGGTGTCCAAGCTCGCGGAGCCGGGCGGCGGGGGCGGTGCCCTCAAGAGCCTGGCCAAGGGAGGCCAAGCCCTCGGGGAAGGCAAGTCACCCGGTCAGGCCGCCCTGAGCGCCGGCGCCTCCCATCTCAAGGACACCGTCAAGGACAAGGTCAAGGGATTGTTCGGCAAGGGGCGCAAGTCCGGTGGGGGCAAGTCCAAGAGCGTCACCATCGTCGAGGACATCGACGTCGGCGTGCCGGTCCGTGAGGCGTACGACCAGTGGACCCAGTTCCAGGAGTTCAGCTCGTTCGCCAAGGGCGTCGTGAGCGTGGAGAAGACGGACGACACCACCAGCAACTGGAAGGTGAAGGTCGCCAAGTCGACCCGCAGCTGGAAGGCGAACGTCACCGAGCAGGTGCCCGACGAACGCATCACCTGGACCACCGAGGGAGCCAAGGGCACCGTCAAGGGCGTGGTCACCTTCCACGCGATCACCGACGATCTCACCCGTGTCCTGCTGGTCCTCGAATACTTCCCCAAGGGGCTGTTCGAGAAGACCGGCAACATCTGGCGCGCCCAGGGCCGCCGCGCCCGGCTCGACCTCAAGCTCTACCGCAAGTTCATCATGATGCGCGGCGAGGCGACCGACAGCTGGCGCGGCGAGATCCGTGACGGAGAAGTCGTCCTCAGCCATGACGAGGCGCTGGACGAGGAGGAGTCCCGGAACGACGAGGGCTCCGAATCCGATGAGGGCGTCCCCGACGAACCGTCGGAGGAGGAACCGTCCGAGGACGAGCAGCCCTCTGACGAGGACGACGACCTCGCGTACGAGGACGAAGAGCCGCAGGACGAGGACGAAGAGCCGCAGGACGAGGAGTTCGGCGACGAGGAGGACCAGGGGGAGGGCGACGAGGAGGAAGACGAGGACGTCGAGCCGGCGGACGAGCTGGACGAACCGGAGGAGGCCGCGGACGACGAGGACGCCGGGGACCAGGACGACGAAGCGGCGGCCGAGGAGACGGAAGAAGAGCCGCGGCCGGCCCGTCGCTCCCGACGCCGTACGGCCACCGCCGACCAGTGACCGGACCCGCGCACAGAGCCGCACCGACACCCCACGGAAAACCCACACCCCACGGAAAGGCGTGAGACACCGTGTCCGATTCACTCGCCGGCCGGCTGCCGGCCTCGCCCCGAGGGGCCGGCCCGGCATACGGGCAGCAGGGCTCGTCGGCCAACCTCGCCGACATCCTGGAAAGGGTGCTGGACAAGGGCATCGTCATCGCCGGTGACATCCAGATCAACCTGCTCGACATCGAACTGCTCACCATCAAGCTCCGGCTGCTCGTCGCCTCCGTCGACAAGGCCAAGGAGATGGGCATCGACTGGTGGGAGCACGATCCCTCGCTCTCCTCACGGGCCCGCCCCGCGCGGGGAACCGAGGCCGGTCCCGGGCACGACGCGCTGGCCGACGAGAACGAGCGACTGCGCGCCGAACTGGCCCACCTGCGGTCGGCGGCCGGGATTCCGGGCTCCGCGGCGGCCGGAGACCGGGCCACCCCGGTGGAACAGGAGGAGGAACGATGAACACCGGACCGAACGCAACCGTCCGCGTTCCGGGCGAGGGCGCCGGGGAGATGAGTTACGTCTACGCCGTCGGCCGTGAGGGCCCCGCCCTGGACGGGCTCGCCGCCCGGCTGCCGGGCGTGGACGGCCGGCCCCTGCGCCCCGTCGGCGGAGGCGGGCTGTGCGCACTCGTCTCCCCCGTGCCGGCGGACACGTTCAGCGAGCAGGGACTCACCGCGCAGATGGAGGACCTGGACCGGCTCGAAGCCGTGGCCCGAGCCCACCACGCCGTGGTGGACGCCGCGTTCGCGGAGACCTCCGTCCTGCCGATGCGGCTGGCCGCGGTCTATCTGGACGACACCCGGGTGGCCGACATGCTGGTCCGGCAACGCAGCGAGTTCCAGGAACTGTTGGGCCGTCTGGAGGGCCACGTCGAGCTGGGCGTGAAGGTCTACGCCGATCCCCGTACGGCCACCGCGACGGCACCGGCCGCGGCGGCGCCGTCGGGCGGCGGAGCGGGCCGCGCCTATCTGCGGCAGCGTCAGGCGCAGCAGCGCGACAGCCAGGACGTCTACCGGGCGGCGTCCGACCTGGCCGCCCGGGCCGCGCGGCTGGCCGAGGGAGTGGCGGCCTCACGGGCGGTGCACCGCCCGCAGCAGGGGCAGCTCGCCGCCCGGGCCGGGGTGAACGTGGCCAACGAGGCCTACCTCGTGCCCCGGGAACACACGGCGCAGCTCCACCGGGATCTCGCCGCGCTGGCCGAAGGCGCCCCCGGGGTGTCGATCGAGGTGACCGGACCGTGGGCACCCTACTCGTTCGCCACCGCCGTGGTGGCGGAGGGCGCGGACGGCGGTGGCCCGCGGTGAGCACGGACATCATCGGCGGCGTTCTCGGCGAGACCGAGCCGCGGGGCGGTCCGCCCGTCGCGCTGATCGATCTCCTGGACCGACTGCTGAACGGCGGGGCCGTGCTCACCGGAGACCTCGTCCTGTCCATCGCCGACGTCGATCTCGTCCACATCAACCTTCGAGCGGTGATCCGGTCGATCACCGGTGAGGAGCCGGGGCCGTGGTGAGGCCGCCCCCGGCCGCGTACGAGCGAAGGACTCCGGCGAGCGAGGAGGAGGTGGACACGATGGCCGAGGACGACCGCGCGCGTGGCGCGGAGGGCACGGCCGCCGCGGCGGCAGAAGAGGTGGCACACGCCGCGGCCCGGGCGTTCGGGCTCAGCCCCGCGCAACGGGACGACAGTCGTCCATCGGCGGCGGCCCAGCGGCTGCACACCGATCCGGACACCGTGGAGCGGGATCTCATCAAGCTGGTGCTCACCATCGTCGAACTGCTCCGCCAGCTCATGGAGCGCACCGCGATCCACCGCGTCGACCAGGGCGACCTGAGCGAGCCCCAGGAGGAGCGGATCGGCATGACGCTGATGATCCTGAACGAACGCATGACGGAGCTGTGCGACCGCTACGACCTGACGATGGACGACCTCAATCTCGACCTCGGGCCGCTCGGCTCACTGCTGCCGCACAACGGCGCCTGAGCGGGCAGAGCCAGGTTTCATCGCAGCACCCAAGGCAAGGAGGAGCCCATGACTGACGACAAGGACACGAAGAACTCGACCCCGAACAAGGGCAGGACGACCCCGACCGCCCGCAAGACGGCATCGGCCCGCAAGTCGGTCGATACCACGGCCGAGAAGGCCGGTAAGCGGGCCGACGCGACCGCCGACGAGGCGCTGTCCGCGGCAGGGAGCGCCAAGGATGCGGCCGGGAGCGCCAAGGACGCGGCCTCGGACAGCTCCCGGGCGGCCGGTGAGACCACCCGCCGCGTCGGCCGTGCCGCTGCCGCAGGTCTTCAGAGCGGGCAGCACGCAGTGACCGCCAACGCGGCGAAGGCCGCGAGCGCGGCGACCACGGCCTGGACCGTCGTCAAGCACCGCAAGGCGGTCGCCGCCGGAGCCGCGGCGGGGGTGGCCGGTGTCGCCGGAGCGGCGTTCGCCATCGGCCGTTCGACGGCCAGGCCTCCGACGGGCCCGCTGACCCGACTGGCGCGCGGGAGGATCTGACCGAGAAGCAGGAGAACGCCGGGCCCGGTAGGGGCCAGGACGTGGGGGGGGGGGGGGGGCCCGTAAAACCCCCCCCCCCCCCCCCCCACGTCCTGGCCCCTACCGGGCCCTGTCCCGTGTCGGCACACCCGCGGCCCCGGTCCGGAGTGCCCCGCCGAGAGATGCCTGGCTTGAATTATTCGAACGTTCGAGCGAATATCGAAGAGTATGGACAGGTCAGCAGGTAGGCGAGGAGCGGGGCGGGTCGGCGGCGGCGCAGGCGGGCCTGGATCTGGCCATCGGCCTGGTGGTGGGCGACCCGGGGTCCCGCGCGGCCCACGTGCTCGCCGCGCTGCTGGAGTCGGTGTTGGTGTCGGCCTCCCGCCGCGTCGGTTCTGTGCGTTCAAGGTGCGCTCTCGCGGGAGGGCGACTTCTCGCCACGTCAAGATCGGTTGGCTGAAACTGCCCTATCGAACTATTGTGCGAATAGATCGGATGCAACGTTCTGACAGCGGGACGCCAGACGAGCAGGGGGTGCCAGAGCAGATTCGGAGGTGCGCGATGGCTGTTTTCACGCATCTCCACGTCGCTTCCGGGTTCTCCGCCCGCTACGGTGCCTCGCATCCGCAAGACCTGGTGCGCCGGGCGGCGGAGCTCGGCATGGGTGCGCTCGCGCTGACTGATCGGGACAGTGTCACCGGCGCCGTGCGGCACGCGAAGGCGTGCCTGAGCGCCGGGGTACGCCCGATCTTCGGGGTGGATCTCGCCGTCCCGGCGTTCGACACGGCAAAGGCTCCTCGCCGCTCGCGCACACCGGTCCGCGGTGGTGGGCACGTGGCGGAGCCGCGCCTGAGGATCACGCTGCTGGCAGGCTCCGTGAGCGGGTGGGCGCGTATCTGCCGTCTCGTCTCCGCGGCCCACGCGCATCCGGTCGACGGCTTTCCGGTCGCCTCGTGGGAGGCGCTGCGGGAGGGCTTGGGCGAGGATGTGGTGGCGATCCTCGGGCCGACCTCCGAGCCTGTACGGGCGCTGGCCGCCGGGCGGCCGGACGTCGCGGAAAGGCTGCTCGTCCCGTGGCGGGAGATCGCGGGTCAGGGACTTCTTCGGCTGGAGGCGGTCGCCTACGGCCTGTCCGGGCTGGGCGCGGGATCGGTGCGGTTGGCCGCGCACACCCTTGCTCTGGGCGACCGGCTCGGCATCCCGACGGTGCTCACCAACGCCGTGCGTTACGAGCGGCGCGAGCAGCACCGCCTGGCCGACGTGCTGGACGCCGCCCGGCTGCTGCGTCCGATCCCGCAGCGCGGAGCGCTCGACCCGGGCGAGCGGTATCTGAAGTCCGGAGCCGAGATGGCCGAGGTGGCAGAGCGGGTGGCCGCGGCCACGAGCGCCCCGGCCGGTCGGGGGCGACGTCTGATCGAGGAGACGGCAGCTGTCGCCGAGCAGTGCACGATGGACCCGGTGCGCGACCTCGGACTGGGGCGGGCACACTTCCCCGAGCCGTACGTGGTGGGAGCCGGCACCCGGCCGGGGGACGGGATGCGGATGCTGCGGCAGCGCAGCGAGGCCGGGATGACCGCCCGCGGCCTCGACCGGGACGTGCGGGCGATGGATCGGCTCGACTACGAGCTCGGGGTGATCGAGCGCCTCGGATATGAGGCGTACTTCCTCGCGGTGGCCCAGGTCGTCGCGGACGTGCGGTCCATGGGGATCCGGGTCGCCGCCCGCGGCTCCGGTGCCGGGTCCATGGTCAACCACAGCCTTTTCATCGCCACGGCCGACCCGCTCTCGCACCGGCTCCTGTTCGAACGCTTTCTCAGCGAGCGCCGCACCGCCTTGCCGGACATCGACCTCGATGTCGAGTCGGACCGGCGCCTGGAGGTCTACGACCGGATCTTCGAACGGTTCGGCTCCGAGCGCGTGGCGGTCACCGGGATGCCGGAGACCTACCGCGCCCGTCACGCCCTGCGCGATACGGGGCTCGCGCTCGGGATCCGCCCGCAGACCGTCGACAGGATCGCCAAGAGCTTTCCGCACATCCGCGCGTGCGACATCGGCTCCGCCCTGTCCGAACTGCCCGAACTGCGGCAGCTCGCGGCCGAGGCCGACCAGTACGGTCCGCTGTGGGAGCTGGCCGAGGGCCTGGACGCCCTGCCGCGCGGCTTCGCCATGCACCCGTGCGGCGTGATCCTTTCCGACGCGAGCCTGCTCGGTCGCCTCCCGGTGCAGCCCGCTCCGGGAGGCGCGTATCCGACGGTGCAGGCCGACAAGCACGATGCCGAAGACCTCGGCCTGCTGAAGCTCGATGTCCTCGGCGTGCGCATGCAGTCGGCGATGGCGCACTCGGTCGCCGAGATCCGCCGCACCACAGGCCGGCACATCGACCTCGACAGTCCCGACCACGTCGACCTCGCCGATGAGTCCACCTTCGAACTGATCCGCAGCACCAAGGTGTTGGGTTGCTTCCAGCTCGAGAGCCCAGGACAGCAGGATCTCATCGCGAGACTCCAGCCACGGCACATGCAGGACGTGATCGCCGACATCAGCCTCTTCAGGCCCGGCCCGGTCGCCGGCGGCATGCCCGCGAAATTCATCGCCGCCCGGCACGGGGCCGAGGAGCCTCGCTATCCCCACCCCGACCTTGTGCCGATCATGGATGACACGTACGGGGTGGTGATCTGGCACGAGCAGATCATGATGATCCTGGCCACGATGACCGGCTGCGACCGTGCGGCCTCGGACGTCGCACGCCGCGCCCTCGCCGACGCCGAGCGGCTGCCGAAGGTGGAGGCGTGGTTTCGCCGCTGCGCCGGCGAGCGCGGCTACACCCCGGACGTGATCGGCGAAGTCTGGGACATCGTCAAGGAGTTCGGGGCGTACGGATTCTGCCGCGCGCACGCCGTGGCCTTCGCGGTCCCGGCCGTCCAGTCGGCGTGGCTCAAAACGCACTACCCCGCCGCGTTCTTCGCCGGGCTGCTCCAGCACGATCCCGGCATGTGGGCGCCCCGCGTCCTGGTCCAGGACGCGAAGCAGTTCGGAGTGGCGATCCTGCCGGTCGACGTCAACACCTCCCGCAGCGCACACAGCGTCGAGCCGACCGCGAACGGCTGGGGCGTACGGCTCGCGTTGTCCACGGTGCGCGGGATCACCGAGGCGGAGAGCGCCCGCATCGAAGCCGGGCAGCCGTACGCCGGACTGCAGGATCTGTGGCTGCGCGCCCGCCCGTCCCTGCCTCTCGCCCAGCGCCTCATCAAGATCGGAGCGCTCGCTCCGCTGCAAGGCGGGCTGACCCGGCGGGATCTGCTGTTGCAGGCCACCGAGCTGCACCGCTCCGCACGCAACCGGACCACGATCGACGGCCAACTGCCGCTCGGCGACGAGACGCACGCGGGCGAGCCGGCCGGGCTGCCCGAGATGACCGGCCGCGACGTGATGAGTGCCGAGATCGACGTGCTCTCCATCGACGTCAGCCGCCATCTGCTCGAACACCACCACCGCCTGCTCGCCGAGCTCGGCGCGACCGATGCCCACCACTTGCAGGCGATGCACCGCGGACAGCAGGTGCTGGTCGCCGGCGTGCGGGCATCGACCCAGACGCCGCCGATCCCGTCCGGCAAGAGGGTCATCTTCGTGACCCTGGAGGACGGCTCCGGCCTCGTGGACCTCGCGTTCTTCGAGGACTCCCACGACACCTGCGCGCACACGGTCTTCCACTCCGGCCTGCTCCTGGTCCGCGGAGTCGTCGAGGAACGCGGCCCCCGGCGCACCGTGGTCGGGCAGGCGGCCTGGGACCTCGAGGAAGTCGCCACCACCCGCCGCGACCTGGGCCCCGAAGCCGCCCTCGGCCTGCTCGGCCGCACCACACCCGCCCCCACACCTGCCCGCGGTGACAGCACGCCGGGTGCGGGCCGGACACTCGAAGACGGAACGGCCGGGGCGAAGCTCAACGCCTGGAGCGATCTGCGGCCCGCCGGGTCCGGCTCCGCCGACCTGCGGCGCCTGGGGCATCGATCTCCCGGATCGGCGGGGTGAGCGCCATGACCACCCGAGCCCGAAGCATCCTGCGTATTCAGCTCCACGACCTCGGCCCGGCCGGCCAGGAGACGTACGAGCAGGCCCTCGCGCTGCTGCGTGATCTCACCCCGCTGGTGCAGGCCCTCCCGCCGGACGCCGCCGACCTCGATGTCACCGGTGCCCTGCGGTTCTTCGACCGGGACACCGGTGGCCTGGCGGCCATGGCCGCGCTCCGCCTGGCCGCACACCTCGGGCTACGCGCGACGATCGGCGCCGGCCCGAATCGGATGCTGGCCGCGATGGCGGCCGACACGACCGCTCCTGGTCAGGTCACCGTCGTCGCCCCGGACCCCGAGGCAGTCGCCGCGTTTCTCCACCCCAAGCCTGTCGGCGCCCTCCACGGGGTCGGCCCGGCCACCGCCCGTACGCTCGGGGAGTACGGCCTCCACCGCATCGGCGACCTTCTCGATGTTCCGCTGCTGACGCTGCAGCGCATCCTCGGCAAGGCCACCGCCGTGACGCTGTCGCAACGGGCCCGCGGCCTGGACACGCGCCCGGTCACCTCCGAGACGGCGCCCAAGTCCACCGGCTGCTCCTACGAGTTCAGCCACGACGAGCTCGACCCCGCCGCACACCGCCGGGCCCTGCTCGACCTCTGCGAACGTCTCGGGCTGCGGCTGCGCACCACCGGCCAGGTCGCCGCGCGGCTCGCGCTGAGCATCTCGTACGCCGACGGCGCCACGACGCAGCGCTCGCGCACGCTGGAGGAGTACACCGCTCACACACCGGCACTCAGCGCTGCCGCGTACGACCTGTATGCCCGCTTCGGGCTGCAGCGCGCCCGTGTCCGCACGATCACCGTTCGCGCGGACCTCACCGATGCCCAGTACGCCGTCCAGCAGTTGCTCCTGGACCCGGCGGACGGCAAACGGCGGCGCATCGAGCAAGCCGCCGACCGGGCGCGGGCCCGCTTCGGCGATCAGGCGATCCGCCCGGGCACCCTCGCCCAGCTGCGGTGGTGACCGCGGCCCCCCCCGCCCGTTCCCCGGCGCCACGTCGGACGGTGCTCAAGCATCTGGCGGTGCTGGAGCATCTGCCGGACGCACTGAACGCGTTTTCCGCTCATGATCATCAGATGTGGTGAACTCCCCAACTCCCAGGGGCGATACGCCCATATCGCCCACGATGATGAGGTCGTCCCGCCCACCTCCCCACAGGAGTACGACGATGTCAGAGACGTCCGAGCCCAATGTCGGTGCCTTCACCCTCGGCGGCCCGCTCACCGCTGAACCGGCCGGGCCCATCGAGGTGCCGGAGCACGAGGAATGGCCCCTGCCGAACGGCTTCGCGTGGGTCTTCCCCGGCGAGGGCGACCGGGGCGGCCTCGTCCGGCCCGTGATCATGGCCGACGGCTTCAACCTCGGCCGGAGCAAGCTCGACGTGCTCTACCACGGGCTGGAGAGCGGCAGCTTCCCGTTCATCAGCGAGCTGCGCCGCCGCGGCAGGGACGTGATCCTCCTCGGCTTCGAGGAGCGCAGCGCGTCGATCCTGGACAACGCCGAGGCGGCGGTTGCCGCCATCCTGCGCGCGACCGCCGAGCAGGTGGGCGACGCCCGCCTGGTCGTCGGCGGCTTCAGCATGGGAGGCATCGTCACCCGCTACGCACTGGCCAAGCTCGAGAGGCAGCGGATGGACCACAGGACCGCCCTGTACTTCTCCTACGACAGCCCGCACCGCGGCGCTTCCATCCCCGTCGGCGTGCAGGCGTTCTCCCACTTCATCCCCTTCCCGAACGACTTCGCGAAGCAGATGAACAGCCCCGCCGCGCGGCAGATGCTGTGGCAGCACTACGACAAGGACACCGAGAAGATCGCGGTCGCCCCGGAGCGCACGGAGTTCCTGGCGGCCCTGGACCGGGTCGGCGACTGGCCGCAGATCCCGATGAAGATCGCCGTGGCCAACGGCCGCGCCGACGGCATCGGTCTGCCGGAGGTGAAGCCCGGCGAGGTCGCTCTGCGCATCGACCGGATCTACCCCGGCACCACCTTCTACACCCAGGCCCAGGGCGACGACGTGACGGCCGCGTACCTGAACCGCAGGTTCCCCAAGGCCGAGAGGACCATCGCGACCAACGGCTTCCCGGAACTGGACGGCGCGCCGGGCGGAACCCTGCACACGTACAAGATCCTCTCCGGGGCGATGGAGAAGCTCGGCGGCAAGATCGACCTGCGCCACGAGGACGTCTGCTTCGTCCCCACGGTCAGCGCGGTCGCGATCCGCGACATCGAGAAGCAGGACGACCTGTACGCGAACGTCGGTGACCTGGACCCGCAGGAGAGCGAACTCGACGATTTCCTCTGCTCGTCCACGACCACCGCGCACACGGGCATCACCGAGGAGCTGTGTACCTGGATCATGGACCGGCTTCCCGACTGATCCTCGTCCCGCGCCCGGCGGGGCTGCCGTCCGATCGCACCCGGGCGGCGGCCTTCGGCCGCGCCCACGGCCGGGCCCGGCGGCACGGACGCCGTAGCCCGTGCCCGTACCGTGCGGCCATCAGCCCCCGAGGTGTTCGGCCCGGTGCGCGGCCCAACGCTGCATCAGCGACCCGAGTTCCTTCTCCAGGAACCGGAAGAACTCCAGGGTGTCGTTGATCCGGCGTCCCTGCGGGGTGTCGAGGCCGAACCGGTCCACGCCCTCCTGCATCGTGGCCTGCCAGTTCTTCAGGTGGACGTCCCGTTCCAGCAGCGCGTTGTACCACTGGTCGCTCTGTACGCGATAGCGCTCACGCCGGGACCCCGGCTCCCGCTCACGGCTGACCATGTTGACCTGGGCGAGATAGCGGACGGCTCCTGACACGGCCGCCGGGCTGATCTTCAGCCGCTCGCTCAGTTCGGCGGAGGTGAGTGCTCCTCGCTCGGAGGAGAGCAGGGCGGCGAAGACCCTGGCCGGCATGCGTGACATGCCCGCCTGGACCAGCTGGGCGGCGAAGCGCTCCACGAAGAGGGAGAGGGCCGCCTCGTCGTCGCTGCCGTCCACGCGGCTCTCTTCCCGCCGCTCATCCATGCTCCGACCCCGGTCCCTGTGGTTCTTGGCGCCCCTGTGCGCCCGCGTCCTCGGCCAGTCTATCGAGCGATTCATACGGTTTCTTAACTTCACACACTTCTGAAAGAAGCGTACTTTCGAAATATGAAGAAGGCAATCACCGTCGCCGGACTGCACAAGTCGTTCGGTCGGACGCACGCCCTCACCGGCCTCGACCTCGCCGTCGAAGCAGGTGAGGTCCACGGCTTCCTCGGACCCAACGGGGCCGGCAAGTCCACGACGATCCGCATCCTGCTGGGGCTGCTGCGCGCCGACTCCGGCGGGGCCCAACTCCTCGGCAAGGACCCGTGGAAAGACGCGGTCGAGCTGCACCGGCGGCTCGCCTACGTCCCCGGGGACGTGGAGCTGTGGCCGGGCCTCACCGGAGGAGAGGCCATCGACCTGCTGGCGAAGCTGCGCGGCGGCCTCGACCGGCAGAGGCGCGACGAACTCATCGAACGGTTCGACCTCGATCCGGTCAAGAAGGGCCGCGCCTACTCCAAGGGCAACCGGCAGAAGGTCGCCATCGTCGCCGCGCTCGCCTCCGACGCCGAACTGCTCCTCCTCGACGAGCCCACGGCGGGCCTCGACCCCCTGATGGAGGTCGTCTTCCAGGACGTCATCCTTCAGGCGAGGGCCGCGGGGAAGACCGTGCTGCTCTCCAGCCACATCCTGGCCCAGGTCGAGAAGCTCTGCGACCGCGTCAGCATCGTCCGCCGGGGCCGCACCGTGCAGTCGGGCACGCTCGGCGAGATGCGCCACCTCACGCGCACGACCGTCGAGGCCGAGACCGAGCGCCCGGCCACCGGACTCGACGCCATGCCCGGTGTGCACGGACTGAAAGTGATGGACCGGAGAGTGAACTTCGCCGTGGACGGAGCACACCTCGACGCCGCGATCCGCAGGCTCGGAGAGTTCGGCATCCGGAGCCTGACCAGCCACCCGCCGACGCTCGAAGAGCTGATGCTGCGCCACTACGGCGACGAGCTCGCGTCCAACGGACGTACGGGGAACGGCGACCCCGCGCCCTCCGACGCGCCGACGTATTCCGACGGGCCCCCCTCCACCTCCACCGGCGGAAAGGGCGGCGTTCCCCGATGACCAGCACCGTCGCGCCGCTCGACGTCTCCGGAAGGTCCGCGCCCACCAGGACCGCCTCCGTCGCCTTCACCGGTACCGGGACCCTGCTCCGGTTCGGACTGCGCCGGGACCGCGTCCGCGTGTCCGTATGGCTGCTTGCCCTCACCCTGGGCACGCTGGCCACGGCGTCCGAGTACAAGGCGCTGTACTCCACCCCCGAAGAACGCGCCACCGCCGTCGGCTCCATGGACAGCCCGGCCGCGCTCGCCATGACCGGCCCTCGTCACTATCTCTCCGACTACACCGCCGGAGCGATGCTCGGTCACCAGCTGCTCGGTTTCATGGCCGTCCTGGTGGGTCTGATGAGCATCCTGATCGTCACCCGCCACACCCGCGACGAGGAGGAGACAGGCCGCGCCGAACTGGTCCGCTCCACCGTCGTCGGGCACCACGCTCACCTCGCCTCCGCACTGGCGCTCGCCGTCGTGGCCAACCTCGCGCTCGCCCTGCTGCTGGCCCTGGGCCTCACCGCGTTGGGCATCGACGGAATCGGCGCCGGAGGGGCGCTGCTGTACGGCCTCACCCATGCCGCGATCGGGCTCGTCTTCGCCGGGATCGCCGCGCTCACCGCACAGATCACGGAGCACACCCGGGGCGCCTCGGGCATGGCGCTCGCGGCGATCGGCGCCGCCTACGTGCTGCGGGCCTCCGGCGACGTGGGCAACGACGCCCTGTCCTGGCTGAGCCCGATCGGCTGGATCCAGCGCACCTACGTCTTCGTCGACGACCGGTGGTGGCCGTTGGCGCTCTGCCTTGCCCTCGCCGCGCTGACCGCGGCGTACGGATTCGTACTGAGTACCCGACGCGATGTCGGCGCGGGCCTGCGCGCCGCGCGGCTCGGCCGGCGTACGGCGTCCGACGCCCTCACCCGGCCCTTCGGCTTCGCCCTGCGGCTGCACCGGGCGACCCTGCTGGGCTTCGGCGCCGGGCTGTGCCTGATGGGCGTCATGTACGGCTCGATCCTCGGCGAGGCAGCCGACATGGTGAAGGACATCGAACAGGTCCAGGAGGCGCTGGCGAAGATCGGCGGCAGCACCGTGGCCGAGTCGTTCGCGTCCATGGTGATGGTGGTCGTCGCGGTGGTCGCCGCCGTGTACGTGGTGATGGCCGCGCTGCGGCCGCGCGCCGAGGAGAGCGCCGGCCGCGCCGAACCGCTCCTGGCCACCGGCCTCTCCCGGAACCGCTGGCTCGGAAGCCATGTCGCCGTCGCACTGGCCGGCGGCACCGCGCTGCTGGTCCTCGCCGGGCTGGGCTTCGGCCTCTCGGGCGCGGCGTCGGCGGGGGACGGGCGCCTGGTCCTCGACCTGGTCGGAGCGGCCGCCGCCTACGCCCCCGCCCTGTGGGTGACCGTCGGTGTGGCCGTCCTGCTCTTCGGCTGGTTCCCGCGTGCGGGAGCGGTGGCGTGGACCGTGCCCGTGTACGCGTTCCTCGTCGGGTACCTGGGGCCGATCCTCCAGCTCCCGGACTGGATGGAGAACCTGTCGCCCTTCGGCCATGTGCCGCGACTCCCGGCCGCCGGCATGAACTGGACCCCACTGCTCGCCCTGACCGCCGTCGCCGCCGGCCTGATCCTGCTGGGGCTGACGGGCTTCCGCCGCCGGGACCTGGAGACCAAGTGACGGACACGGAGGCCGCACTGACGTTCAATCACCACCCCGTCCACAGCAGGTGGTTGATCAACAGAGCCGGAATCGCCGACGCGGCCAGCCACCACCGCACACTGCGGCGGGGGAGCAGCGCCGTCGCCGGCAGCAGCCACAGCAGGAACGGCTGCCAAATGCGCTCGGTCTCCGCCTTGCTCATGCCGGAGAGGTCCGCGGCGAGCAGCGCCGCCAGCGCCGCCAGGACGAGCAGCGCCAGCCTCGCTTCCGGGGAGGCCGCCGCGGAGCCGCCCCGCAGTGCCCGTACGGCGCCGGGCGCGGCCACCGCGCTCCGGCGCAGCCCGGCGACGGCGGCGAGCCCGGCCGCGAGGGTCGCGCATGCCAGGTTGGCCCAGACCCAGTAGCCGTACGGACGGACGCCGCCCGCGCCCTGGTAGTAGCGCTCGACCAACAGGTGGTAGGCGGTCCACCAGTTGAACCCGGCGAGCGTGAAGGCCACCGGGACCACGAGGGCGCCGAGCAGGAACAACGGCACCGGGCGGGCGGTCCGGGCGAGCACCAGCACCGCCAGCAGGACGGCCGCCATCAGCCCCAGCCCGTAACTGAGGTAGCAGGTCCACCCGAACAGCAGGCCCCCGCCGACCGCCGCCCCGGCCGGGAAGCGGACCCGGCGGGTGGCGGCCAGCGCGAGCAGCGCCACCGACCAGGCGGCCACGGCCGTGAAGTAGCCGTCGGCGGAGACGCCCGCCCAGACGGCGGCCGGGGCGAGGACGAGGAAGGGCGCGGCACGCCGGGCCAGGCGCTCCTCGGCCAGCACGCGCACGGTGATCAGGGCGGCCAGCACCCCCGAACTGCCCACCACGACGCAGAAGACGGCCGCCCAGGCGCCGCCACCGAGACCGACGCGGTCCAGCCACACGAAGGTCAGCGTCGCGCCCGGCGGGTGCCCGGCGACATGCGCGGGCCAGTTGCCGGGCTCGCCGATCACGATGTGGTTCGTGAAGTCGCGCAGGGTGGCGGGAATGTCCTCGAAGCGGTCGATGACCCGCAGATACTCGTGCTTCGTGGTGAGCCGCTTCGCGACACCCCGGTGCCAGCCGTCGATCAGCGCCATCGAGAGGACCCAGGCCATCGACCCGGCCCAGGCCGCGGCCAGCAGCCCGCGCCAGGGCAGCCGGGCGGCGAGCGCCGGGCCGTGAGCGACCACCAGGACCGCCATGATCAGAGCGGCCGGCGTGCCCGGACCCAGGTGCGGGTCCCAGGAGGCCAGCAGCGGCGGCCACTGGGCGCGCAGACTCCCGTCGCGGTTCTGGATGACATGGCCGACGACCACGGCGGCCGTGACCAGCAGCACGCCCGCGGCGGCGGCGACCAGGTCGGCCCGCCCCGCGCGCCGGGCGCGGGCGCGGTCGTGGTCGTGGTCGCGGTCCGGCGGTGTCGGCGGGCCGTGCCCCGTGCCGCCGGCGGTGTTCGTGGGGGTGGCGTCCTCGGTCTTCACCCTGGCACGCTATGCACACCGGGGGGCGATCGGGCGGTACGGCAGGGCCGCGTCACCGAACCGTCAGATTCACCCTGCCGGCTGGGACGACCGTTGCGGCGAAGCCCGTTCCCCCGCCCTGCCGCCGCGACGTCAGAATTCCGTCAGGAGTCGCGTCCGCCCGTAGACGCCGATCCCGCCTAGCGTCGGCATCATGCCCGAACGCCGTCGCATCCGTTCCCTCCCCGACTCCCTCCGCGCCCTGCGCACCCCTGCCGACCCGGCATTCTGGCGCAGCCCCGTGCGGGGAGTGCGCTTCACCGCCGTGCTCGGCGTCATCCTGCTCGCCGGACTCACCCTGCTGTTCGTCACCGGTCTGCTCTCGTACGCGGCCTACAACCCCGACCTGAACCGGGTCAACGACAAGACCCCGGGCAAGGGGTGGCTCGGCTTCTACCTGTTCTCCTGGCCGACCGGCCCGCACTGGCTCTACCGGCTGACCCAGGGCCTGCACGTCACCGTCGGCATCGTGCTCGTGCCCGTCCTGCTCGCCAAGCTCTGGTCGGTGATCCCCCGGCTCTTCGCGCTGCCGCCCGCCCGTTCCGTGGGCCACGCCCTGGAGCGGATCTCGCTGCTGCTGCTCGTGGGCGGGGCGCTGTTCGAGTTCCTCACCGGACTGCTCAACATCCAGCTGGACTACCTCTTCCCCGGGTCCTTCTACACCCTGCACTTCTACGGGGCCTGGGTCTTCCTCGCAGGGTTCGTCACCCATGTGGCGCTCAAGACGCCCCAGGCCGTACGGGTGTTGCGAGGCGGCATCCCGCGCGGCGAACCGGACACCCTCGCCGCCCCCGACCCGCTGCCCGCCACCCTGTCCCGGCGCGGCGCGCTGGCCCTCGTGGGGGCCGGTTCGCTCCTTCTGCTGGTCACCTCGGCCGGCCGCAGCTTCGACGGGCCGCTGCGCCGCATCGCCCTCCTCACCCCGCGCGGCGGCACCGACCCGGGACCCGGCCCGAACGCCTTCCAGATCAACAAGACCGCCGCCGCCGTACGGATCAGGCCCGCCGACACCGGTGAGCGCTGGCGGCTGACGGTACGGGGGCCGGCCGGGGAGTTCCGCTTCTCCCGTGCCGAACTGCTGGCCATGGAACAGCACGGCGCCGCGCTCCCGATCGCCTGCGTGGAGGGCTGGTCGACCTCGGACCAGCAGTGGCGCGGGGTGCGGCTCTCCGACCTGGCGGCGCTCGCCGGATACCCGGACCGGCCGCCGGGCGTGTTCGTCGAGTCGCTCCAGCGCAGCGGCTCGTTCCGCAAGGCCGCGCTGCGTGACAACCAGGTCCGCGACGGCCGCTCGCTGCTGGCACTGGAGGTGAACGGCGCACCGCTGTCGCCCGACCACGGCTACCCGGCCAGGATCATCGTCCCCGCCGCGCCCGGGGTGCTGAACACCAAATGGGTCGAGACCCTGACGTTCGGAGAGCTGTGATGTCCACCCGAGCCGTACCGCCCGCGTCCGCCGGCCCGCGCCGCCCGCGTTTCTCGCCGCGCCGCCCGTACGGCGAGGGCCCGCTCCACCTGCTGCTGCTCGCCGCCACGTTCTGCCTGGCCGGCTACGCGGGCGTACGGCTGCTGGACGGGGACACCGTCGGCGTGCTGCTCTGGTTCGCCGCGTCGGCCGTCCTGCACGACCTGGTGCTGCTGCCGGTGTACGCGGGGGCCGACCGGGCGCTGCGCGCCGCGCTCGGCCCCCGGCCGGCCCTGGTGAACTTCGTCCGGGTGCCGGCGTTCCTCTCCGGGCTGCTCCTGCTGATCTGGTTCCCGCTGATCGCCCGGCGCACCGAACGGCGGTACGAGGCCGCCGCCGGCACCTCCCCGGACGTCTACTTCGGCAACTGGCTGCTGATCACCGGTGCGCTGTTCGCGCTCTCCGCGCTCTGGCTGCTGGTCCGGGCGCTCCGCTCCCGTACGGGCCGGCGCAGCGAGACGAAGGTCCGCCCCTCCGCGCCCCACTGATCGGCCGTGAGCCAGCCGCCCGCGCGGGCGTGTCGCAGCAGGGCAGGCGTCCCGATCCGCGCCCACGGGAACGGCTCGGCGTCGCGCGCGGAGGCGGGGGCGGTCCTTCCGTCCGTTCCGTCCCGGCCGTCGTCGAGACGGACCCGGACCCGTTCGTCCACGTCGACGGGGGCGGTCTCGGCGATCAACAGCCCGCCGACGCCGAGCAGATCGGCCGCCCGGTCCAGCAGGGCGGCCGGGTCACCCCCGATGCCGATGTTGCCGTCGAGGAGCAGGAGGGTGCCCCAACGGCCCTCCCCGGGCAGCGGGTCGAACACGCTGCGGAGCAGAGCTGCGCCGCCGAGACCACGCGTACGGGCCACCGCCGCCTCGCTGACGTCGATGCCCAGCGCCCGGTGTCCGAGCGAGGCCAGCTCCGCCACCAGCCGCCCCGGCCCGCAGCCGATGTCCAGTACCGGCCCCTCGCACCGGTGCAGCGCGGACAGGTCGGCGGAGCCCGCGTCGGAGCACCAGCGCTCCACGTCCAGCGGCAGCAGCCAGCCGTCGTTGCGGCGCAGGAACAACGGACCGCGGCCGGTGCGCAGGGCGTTGGCGTACGGGTCGGCGCCCCAATGGGCGGTGCGGATCGGCGCGGCGCCGGGGGTATCCGTGGAGCCGACGTGCGCTCCGTGGGCGTCCGGGGCCTCGACGCGGTCGGCCGGGGCCGGTGCGGCGAGCCCGGACGAGGGCACGGTGGTACTCATCGCACCCCCGCCCCGGTCAGCCGGCCGAGCGCCGCGGCGAACCGGCCGCCCGGCGCCGCCGACGCGACCCGGTGGGCGTCGGCAGCGGTGTCCACGTCGACCAGTACCGGCAGATCGCGCACGGCGAGCCCCGACTCCACCAGTCGGCGCCGCTGCACCGCACCCGTTTCCGGGACGGACATCGGCACCCCGCGCAGCAGGGCCGGGTCGGGATCCGCCAGGCCCAGGGCCCAGAAGCCGCCGTCCTCGGCCGGACCGAACCAGGCCCCGACGCCGTCCCAAGCGTCCGGAGCGAGAGCGGGGGCGAGCAGCGCGGACGAGATCTGCGGGGTGTCCATGCCGACCAGCAGGGCCGGTCCCGTACACCCGCCGAAGGCTGCGGCGAGACGTTCGTCGAGACCGCCCGCGCTCTGCGGCACCACCTCGAAGCCCGGGGGCACCCAGGGGCCCGGCTGTCCGTCGAGGACCAGGACACGCCGCCGGGCGGGCAGGGCGAGCACGGCCTCCAGGGTGTCCGCGAGGGCCGCGGCGGCGAGCTCGGCGGCCTCGGCGGGGGAGAAGGGCGGGCAGAGCCGGGTCTTGACCCGTCCCGCCACCGGCTCCTTCGCGATGACCAGGAACTCCGTGGGCCCGTACGCGCTCATCGAACGGCCTCCGTCTCCGCGCGCCCGGCCCGGTCGGACGCCCGGTCAGCCGGTGGCTCGCGCAGCACGCCCCGCATGTCGCGGACCGCCTGCCAGGTCCCGCGCCAGGTGCCGGTCACCTTCGACTTCCCGGTGCGCGGCCGGTAGGGGACGTCGCTCTCGGCGACCCGCAGCCCGGCGTCCGAGGCCCGGACCACCATCTGGAGCGGATAGCCGCTACGCCGGTCGGTGAGGTCCAGGGCGAGCAGATCGCTCCGGCGGGCCGCCCGCAGCGGGCCGAGGTCGTGCAGGCGCAGACCCGTGCGGCGGCGCAGCATGTGGGCCAGTGCCAGATTGCCGGCGCGCGCGTGCGGGGGCCAGGCGCCCCGGCCCTCGGGGCGGCGGCGGCCGAGCAGCAGATCGCACTCGCCGTCCGCGATCCGCCGCACGAAGCCGGTCAGCAGCGCGGGGTCCAACGAGCCGTCGCAGTCGCAGAAGCAGACGAACTCGGCCTCGGCGGCGAGCAGCCCGGCGTGGCAGGCCGCGCCGAACCCGCGCCGTCCCTCCGTGACGACGTGCGCGCCGAGGGAGCGGGCGAGCTCGGCCGAACCGTCGGTCGAGCCGTTGTCGACCACGATCGCGCGCCAGCCGTCGGGGACGCGATCGAGCACCCAGGGCAGCGCGGCCGCCTCGTCGAGGCAGGGCAGCACGAGGTCGGCCCTGGGGAGGCCGGTGTGCGGGGCGGGCGGAAACGGAAGAGCGGCAGAAGAATCGGTCACCCGCACCACCCTACGGAGACAACTCCGGCATTCAGGGCATCAGGTTCTTACGAAACATGGACATCGGCCGGATGGGGGGCGGTCGGCCCCGGGTGTCCCGGGGCGGGGTGCCACAGTGGAGCCCATGGAGAACACCCCGCCCGCCCGGCATCCGGTGCCCGTCCCGCAGGGGGCGCGCGGCCGGGTCCTCGTCGTGGACGACGACCCCACCGTCGCCGAGGTCGTCGTCGGCTATCTGCACCGCGCCGGCTATACCGTCGAGCAGGCCGGCGACGGTCCCGCCGCGCTGACACGGTTCGCGGCACACCGGCCCGATCTCGTCGTCCTGGATCTGATGCTCCCCGCCATGGACGGGTTCGAGGTCTGCCGCCGGATGCGCGAGCACGGCCCGGTCCCCGTCATCATGCTCACCGCCCGCGGTGACGAGGAGGACCGCATCCTCGGACTGGAGACCGGCGCCGACGACTACGTCACCAAGCCGTTCAGCCCGCGCGAACTGGTCCTGCGGGTCGACTCCGTGCTGCGCCGCGCCCGGGCCGCCGTACCGGCGGACGGGGCCGGCCCGCTGTCCGCGGGCGGGCTGAGCCTCGACCCGGCGGCCCGGCGGGCCTACCGCGACGGGCACGGACTGGCCCTGACAGTGCGGGAGTTCGACCTGCTCGCCTTCCTCCTCCGGCACCCCGGGAAGGCGTTCGGGCGGGAGGAGCTGATGCGGGAGGTCTGGGGGTGGGACTTCGGCGATCTGTCGACGGTCACCGTCCACATCCGCAGACTGCGCGGCAAGGTCGAGACGGATCCCGCCCGCCCCCGGCTGATCCGCACCGTGTGGGGCGTGGGCTACCGCCTGGACGCCGAAGCGGACCGTACGGAGGAGGGCGTGGACACCGCCCCCGTGCCGCCGACCGGGGGCTGTTCGCGGTGAAGGACGTCCTGCTCATCGCGCTCTTCGCCCTTCTCGGCGCGGCGGCCGCCGGGCTCCTCGGCGTGGGCGTCCTGCGTCTCCTGCGGCACCGTTCGCCGGTGGTCCCGCTGAGCGTCGTCGCCGAGGTGGCGTCACGGCGATGCTCGCCGGGACGCTGACGGTCGCCCGGGCCATGGTCCTCTCGTCCCACGACCTCTACGTCGTCACGACCGTCGCCGCCTGGCTGCCCTGGCCACCGCCGTCCTGCTGGGTCGCTGGGTGGCCGCCCACAGCCGTGAACTGACTCTGGCCACGCGTTCGTTCGGCGACGGCGGCATCGTCGAGGCGCACGCCGGGCGCGCCGAGGTGCGCAACGTACAGGGCGGCGGCTGCTGCTCCGTCACGCTCCCGACAGCGTGACGGCGCTCTCCTGCCGGCTGCCCGCCGAACCACGCAGCGGGGCCGCCGCGAAGTCCCCCATCCCCGCGGCGAAGGAGACCCGGGGTCGCCAGCCCAGTTCCTCGCGCAGCGCCCGCGAGTCCGCCGTGACATGGCGTACGTCCCCGAGGCGGTATTCCCCGGTCACCACCGGGTCCGGCCCGCCGTGCGCGCCGGCCAGCGCGGCGGCCATCTCCCCGATGGTGTGCGGCTCTCCGCTGCCGGTGTTGTACGCGGCGAAGGACGCGGGCCGCCGCTCCCGTACCGCCTCCAGGGCCACCGTGTTCGCCGCCGCCACATCATGGACGTGGACGAAGTCGCGCCGCTGGCCCCCGTCCTCGTAGACCCGGGGGGCCTCACCGCGCGCCAGGGCCGAGCGGAAGAACGAGGCGACACCGGCGTACGGGGTGTCGCGCGGCATCCCCGGCCCGTACACGTTGTGGTAGCGCAGCGACACCGCCCGGCCGCCCGTCGCCCGTGCCCACGCGGCGGCGAGGTGCTCCTGGGCCAGCTTCGTCGACGCGTACACGTTGCGCGGGTCCGCGGGTGCGTCCTCGGCCACCAGGCCGGGGGTCAGTTCCGCCCCGCAGTCCGGGCAGCGCGGCTCGAAGTTCCCCGCCCGCAGATCGGCCTCCGCGCGCGGTCCGGGGCGGACTGTGCCGTGCCGGGGGCAGGCGTAGCGACCCTCGCCGTAGACCACCATCGACCCCGCCAGCACCAGGTCCCGGACCCCGGCAGCGGCCATCTCCGCCAGCAGCACCGCCGTACCGAGGTCGTTGCACCCCACGTACAGCGGGGCGTCCGCGAAGTCCTTGCCGAGGCCGACCATGGCCGCCTGGTGGCACACGGCGTCCACCCCGGCCAGCACGTCCGCCACCGTCTCCCGGTCCCGGACGTCCCCGACGACCACCCGGTCGCCCGGCGGCTCCGGAGGCGTGCCGCCGGCGTGTGCCGAGGGCAGCAGGGCGTCCAGCACCACGCTCTCGTGTCCGGCGGCGGCGAGTGCGGCGACGACATGTGACCCGATGAACCCGGCTCCGCCGGTGACCAGTACGCGCATGACCGCCACGCTAGGGCCCGGCGAGCCGTCGGGCCGGGCGCGGCGCGCACACGTCACGGGTCCGTAAGGACGTGTCCGACGTCCCGGCCGGCGCACCCGCCGGCCCCGCGGTCGTGCGCGACGACCTCCAGGGCCACCCGTCGGTCCAGGCCGCTGTTCCGGCCGGTGTGGTGCGGGAGCAGCAGGCGCCGGCCGAAGACCGAGCCGAGACCCACGCGGTAGAAGGCTATGGGCAGTCGGGCGAGGCGCCGCCGCCGGCCGCGCGGCAGGGGTGGGCGGCTTCGTCCGGCTTGGTGTCGTGGCGTCATCGAAGCGCTCACCGACTTCGACCGGGCGGGAGGCGAGCCGCCGGCCCCGTTGCCGGACGAAGGTGCCGGACCGCACCCCCTGGGCCGGGGCGACGTGACGACGGCGGGCTGACCGGGCGGCCGGGACGTCCGTCGGTGCTCGGCCCCGCGGTGGGCGGTCCTCCCGGACGCGCTCGCCACGGACATCACGCATATGGTTGCACCTTAAACAACTCATGTCGTGGGAGAGGAGCGGTCCCTTGAGCGATCGGTCGGCGGGCGACATGGCGGGCGAGCGACCGGATGCCTGGGCCGAGGCCGTGGTGGCCGGGCTGGATGCCGCGAGGGCCGCGGAGCGCGCTCTGGCGGAGGCACTGCGGCCGGCCATGTCCCTGAAGGAGGAGAAGGCGCAACGGCGGGCCGAGGCGGTCCGGGCGGCGGCCATGGGGCTCGGAGCCGAAGGCTGTGCTTCCGCCGCGGGAATCTCCGAGCGTCTGCTCGCGTCCTGGCGGGCCGAGGACCCGGTCTTCGACGCCGCCCTCGCGGCGGCCAGGTCCCTGGCGCATGTGCATGACGTGGTACCGGACGTCGCCACCAACCCGGCAGTGCTCAGGGTGGCACTGGACGCCATCCTGAGCGGCGTGCCGTTCGTCGCGGTGGGGGCACTGGTGGGGGCGAAGCGGGACGCCTTCTATCGCCTGAGGCGAGGCAACCCCCGGCTCGGCGCGCTCTTCGGCGCGGCGCAGAGCGCGCGCCGACGGACCATGTCGCCTGGCCGGAAGAAGAAGGCGGAGCTCAAGGGGTATCGGCTGGTCCGCATCGATGCCTCGACGGCCCCGGGCGCCGACCCGGCCCGCTGAGCGGGCGCCCGGCGACAGTCCCCCCGGATCAGGGGCGGCCGGTGAGGTAGCCGCCCATTGAGGTGAAGTACTCGGTCGCGGGCAGCTCGCGGCCGTCCTCGGTCCGTACGCGCGTGATCGCGAGGCCGTGGTTGCGGCCGGTGCGGGCGTCGGCCCCGGCGACGATCACCACGCCCTCGCCCTCCCGGTAGAACACCCGGCCGGGCGTGCCGCCGTAGCGGTTCTGGGACACGACGGCGGAGAGGACTTCCAGCCGCCGGCCCCGGTGGAAGGTGAAGGCGCTGGGGTAAGGGGCGGACTGGGCGCGGATCAGCCGTTCGAGATCCTCGGCGGGCCAGTTCCAGTCGATGCGGATGTCCTCCGCGGCCCGCTTGTGGAAGAAGGTCGCCTTCGACCGGTCCTGCGGGGTGAACTCGGTCTGTCCGGAGGCGATGAGGGCGAGTGCGCCGATGGTGACCGGGGCGATGAGGTCGACGGTGCGGTGGAAGAGGTCGGTGGCGGTGTCGGTCGGGCCGACGGCTATCGCCTCCTGGCGGACGATGTCGCCGGCGTCGAGTTCGTCGTCCATGAGGTGCGCGGTGACGCCGACTTCGCTCTCGCCGTTGATCAGCGCCCAGATCAGCGGCGAGAATCCGGCGTACTTCGGCAGCAGCGAGTCGTGAACGTTCAGCGTGCCGTGGCGGGGGAGGCCGAAGATGCGCGGCGGTATCCAGGTCCTCCAGTTGTTGGCCACGATGATGTCCGCGTCCGCCTCCTTGAGGCGCTCGAACAGCTCCTCGTCGTCCGGACGTTCGCGGATCAGGACGGGGACCCCGTGCTCCTCGGCGAGATCGGCGACGGAGTCGCTCCAGATCTTCTCGTACGCGTGCTCACTCCTGGGGTGCGTCACGACCAGCACCACCGTGTGCTCGGATTCGAGGAGGGCCTGAAGGGTGCGGTGCCCCCAGGTCTGATAACCGAACATGACGACCCGCATGGGTTCCTCCTCGGGGCAGGGATGGGCCGGGCAAGTAAAGCAAGCCTCACCTGAGTCGGCAACATGGCATGCCATCGACCGTCGATGACGGGCCGTCAGTGGAACGCCACCTCATTTGCCCTATCGACAAGGCTTGTTGGTGAGCTTAGGCTCGCCTAAGTCGAGGTGGGCAACTCCGTCGGCCTGCCCACCTTCCGCCATCAACCCCCACGCCTGACAGGCGACTTTCCCAGACGAATGGGAGTGACATGTCACAGGTTCTTCCTGGCGACACACCACTGGTCCACGACCTCATCGGCATCGGCTTCGGCCCGTCGAATGTGGCCATGGCGATCGCGCTCAGTGAGCACAACAGCAAAGTCGGCAGGCAGGATTCGGTCACCGCCCACTTCTTCGAGCAGCAGTCGAGCTTCGGCTGGCACCGCGGCATGCTCATCGACGACGCCACCATGCAGGTGTCCTTCCTCAAGGACCTGGTGACGCTCCGGAACCCGGCCAGCGAATTCAGCTTCCTCTGCTACCTGCAGAGCAAGGGCCGGCTGATCGACTTCATCAACCACAAGAACCTCTTCCCGCTGCGTGTGGAGTTCCACGACTACTTCGAGTGGGCCGCGGCCAAGGTCGACGACCTGGTCTCCTACGGCCACGAGGTCGTCGCCGTCACACCGTTCGTGCACGACGGGACGGTGGAGTACCTCGACGTGACCGTCCGGTCCGGAGAGGGGCTGGCTGTCCACCGGGCCCGCAACCTCGTCATCGGAACCGGGCTGCGCCCCCTCATGCCCAAGGGCGTGGAACGCGGCGAACGCGTCTGGCACAACTCCGACCTGCTGCGGAAGGTCGACGGCCTGGAGAACGCCTCGCCCTCGCGGTTCGTCGTCGTCGGCGCCGGCCAGAGTGCCGCCGAGAACGTCGCCTATCTGCACCGCCGATTCCCCGACGCCGAGGTCTGCGCGGTCTTCTCCCGCTACGGCTACAGCCCCGCCGACGACAGCAGCTTCGCCAACCGGATCTTCGACCCCGACGCGGTCGACGACTACTTCGCCGCCCCCGAGGAGGTCAAGAGCCGGCTGATGGCCTACCACGGCAACACCAACTACTCCGTGGTGGACATCGATCTGATCGACGACCTCTACCGCCAGATGTACCGCGAGAAGGTCCTGGGAACCGAACGGCTGCGCTTCCTCAACGTGTCCCGGGTCACCGGAGTCAAGGAGAGCGCCGACGGGGTCCGGGCGACCGTGAGATCCCTGGTGACCGACGAGGAGTCGGAACTGGACGCCGACGTCGTGGTGTTCGCCACCGGATACAGCCCCGCCGACCCGCTCGGCGTCCTCGGCGAGGTCGGAGAGCGCTGCCCGCGTGACGACGCCGGCCGCGTACGGGTCGAGCGCGACTACCGGATCGTGACCGACCCCGGCCTGCGCTGCGGCATCTACCTCCAGGGCGGTACGGAGCACACGCACGGCATCACCACCTCGCTGCTCTCCAACACCGCGATACGGGTCGGCGAGATCCTGGACTCCCTGCTCGACCGCCGGGTCAAGTCCACCTCCGACGAGTCCCGGCCGGTGGCGGAGGGGGCCGGCGGCGCCACCCCGCGCTAGCGCGTCGAGCGCCGTGGACGCACCGGGAGTCCGGCTTCCGGCCCGCCCGGCGACCTGCCCGGCGACCTGCCGGGCGGGCCCCGCGGGACCGCTCCGATCAAAGGGATATCGTTCCTCGACATGTTCACGACTGAGGTGGAGCGCCCCGTGCCCGGGGAGACGACCGACACCCGCCGACGGCGGGTCGTCGGGCTGGGCGTCCTCACGGCGGCCCTGGTGATCGCGGCAGCGGTGTCCTTGGCCGTCGGGGCGCGCGCGTTGAGCCCCACCGAGGTCTGGCACGGGCTGTTCGCGGACCCCGAGCCCGACCAGAAGCTCACCGAGATCCGGCTCATCGTGCAGACCGTGCGCGTGCCCCGCACGGTCCTCGCGATCGTGGCGGGGCTGGCCCTGGGCGTGGGCGGCGCGCTGATCCAGGGGTACACGCGCAACCCGATCGCCGACACGGGACTGCTGGGCGTGAACGCCGGAGCCTCCTTCGCCGTGGTGTCGGTCATCGCCCTGTTCGGGTTCACCGACCCGTTCCAGTACGTCTGGTTCGCCTTCGTGGGCGCGGGGATCGCCGGCGTCGTCGTCTTCGGCCTGGCCAGCATCGGCAGGGGCGCGGGCAACCCCCTGACCCTCGCCTTGGCCGGACAGGGCGTCACGGTCTTCCTCGCGGCGATGACCACGGCGGTGGCCCTGTCCGACCAGAAGTCGTTGAACGCGCTGCGATTCTGGAACGCGGGTTCTGTCGCCGGCGTCGGCTTCGACGTCATCTGGCCGGTGACGGGGTTCATCGCCGTCGGGCTGGTCCTGGCGCTGATCACGCTGCCCGCCCTCAACCTGCTCAACCTGGGCGACGATGTGGCGCGCGGTCTGGGAGTGAACATCGCGGTGAGCCGGACCATCGGCATCGTCGCCATCACGCTGCTGGCGGGGGCCGCCACGGCGGCCAGTGGCCCCATCGCCTTCCTCGGGCTCATGGTGGCCCACGTGGCCCGCTATCTGACCGGCCCCGACTACCGCTGGCTGGTGCCGTACGCGGGGCTGCTCGGTGCCGGCGTGCTGCTGGTCTGCGACATCGTGGGCCGCCTGGTCGTGCGGCCGGGAGAGCTGGAGTCGGGCGTCGTCGTCGCCCTTCTCGGAGCCCCGTTCTTCGCGCTCCTGGTGTGGCGAGGAAAGTTCAAGAGCGCATGAGGCGGGTTCACGAGCACATGAGGGAAGTCCAGGAGCCCATGAGTGGCACCGAAGTGCGAGCGTCGGTGCCGCCGGGCGTGCGGCTCGGCCAGGTGTCGTTCGTCTGGCGTCCCTGGCTCGTACTGGTCACGCTGGTGCTCGCGGCGGCGGCCTTCCTGGTCTTCTGCCTCTCCATCGCCGTCGGTGACTTTCCCATCGGCCTCTCGCGGGTCATCGCCACCATCTTCGGCCGGGGCGAACAGGTCGACGAGTTCGTGGTCATGGACCTCCGGATGCCCCGGGCGCTGGCCGGGCTCATCGTGGGCATCGCCCTGGGCGTCTCCGGGGCCATCACCCAGTCCGTGGCGCGCAATCCGCTCGCCAGCCCGGACATCCTGGGGATCACCACCGGAGCCGGCGCCGTCGCGGTGTTCCTGGTGACGACGACGGGCGGCACCGCCGCGGCGATCGCCGGTTCGGTCGGGCTGTCCTCGGCTGCCCTCCTGGGCGGCCTCGGCACGGGGCTGCTGGTGTACTTCCTCGCCTGGCGACGCGGGATCGACGGCTTCCGGCTCATCCTCATCGGCATCTCGGTCACCGCGGCGATGCAGGCCATCACGGTGTGGCTGCTGGCCTCCGCCGACATCCGGGACGTGGCGCGCGCCCAGGTGTGGCTGATCGGCTCGCTGGACAACCGGAGCTGGGACGAGGTCCGGGTGGCGTTCTGGTGCACGCTCGTCCTGCTCGTCGTCGTGGCCGCGGTGGCCTTCCCGTTCAAGCCCATGCACCTCGGCGACGACGTCGCCGCCGGGCTGGGCGTACGGTTCACGCGGGTTCGGGCCGTCCTGCTGCTCTGTGCCGTCCTACTGGCCGCGGTGGGGGTGAGCGCGGCGGGTCCGGTGCCGTTCGTCGCCCTGGTGGCACCGCAGGTGGCGATGCGGCTGGCGCGCTGGTCCACGCCGCCGTTGATCGCCTCCGGCCTGGTGGGCGCGCTGTTGCTGATCGGCTCGGACCTGGTCGCCCGCGCGGCGCTGCCGATCGGTCTGCCGGTCGGGGTGGTCACCGCGGTGATCGGGGGACCGTTCCTCGTCTACCTGTTGGTACGGGCGAACCTCCGGTAGATGGTAGAAGTAAGGCGAACCTCAACAAGGGGGGCTTGTGGCCGCTCAGTTCACCGCCCGGACCGAAGCGGGCGTCGAGGACGTCCCACGGCTGGCAGCCAGGGGCATCACCGTCGGATACGGCGACCGCACGGTCATCGACAAGCTCGACGTAACCGTTCCACCCGGCGTGATCACCACGATCATCGGCCCCAACGGGTGCGGAAAGTCCACCCTGCTGCGGACCCTGAGCCGGCTGCTCAGACCGGCCGGCGGTTCCGTCGTGCTGGACGGCGAGGACATCGGCAGGCTCCGTACCAGGGACGTGGCGAAGAAGCTCGGACTGCTGCCGCAGGCACCGGTGGCGCCGGAAGGGCTGACCGTCGCCGACCTCGTCGCCCGCGGACGCCACCCGCACCAGAGCTGGCTGCGGCAGTGGTCCTCCGACGACGCCGACGTCGTGCGGCGCGCGCTGGCCATGACCGGGGTGGCGGACCTGGCCGACCGGCCCGTCGACTCGCTGTCCGGCGGCCAGCGCCAGCGCGTGTGGATATCGATGACCCTGGCTCAGGGCACCGATCTGCTGTTGCTGGACGAGCCGACCACCTACCTGGACCTGGCCCACGCGATCGACGTACTCGACCTGGTCGACGACCTGCACGAGTCGGGCCGCACCGTGGTCATGGTCCTGCACGACCTCAATCTGGCCACGCGCTACAGCGACAACCTCGTCGTCATGCGGGCGGGAGCCGTCCTGGCGCAGGGACACCCCCGGGACGTGATCACCGCCGAGCTGCTCCACGAGGCGTTCGGGCTGCGGGCCGAGGTGATCGACGATCCGGTGGGCGACCGGCCGCTCATCGTGCCGATCGGCCGCACACACGTCCGGCGCGAACGGTGGAACGGGCCCGCCCCGCAGGGCCGCTGACCGCCCGAAGGATCCAACTCAGCGTGACCGGTGGAAAGTTATCCGGTTAGGCTAGGCTGACCTCACTTGCTCGGGGTACAGTCTGGCTGCCCTCGTACCGGGGTGCAGTGGACAGCGCGAAAGCAAGGGATTCCGGATGTCTCTCCATCGAACGACGCTTGTGAAGCCGTGGCAGCGGCTGGCCGCGGCCATGGCCGCCGCGACCCTCGGCGTCGGTCTCCTCGCGGGATGCGGTACCGATTCGGCGGACGAGAAGAAGAACGACGACGCCCCTGCCGCTGCCGGGGGCGCGTTCCCCGTCACGGTGGAGCACGCGTTCGGGTCCACCGAGGTCAGCAAGGCCCCCCAGCGGGTCGTCACCGTCGGCTACACCGACGACCAGGCCGTCCTGGCGTTCGGCGTCAAGCCGGTCGGCATGGTCGACCAGTACCCGAACCCGGCCGGGCAGACGCCCGACATCAACACGCAGTGGCCCTGGGTGAAGGACCAGTGGGGCGACACCCGCCCCGAGGTCGTCATGAAGAACGGTGACGCGGGCCCCAACTTCGAGAAGATCGCCTCCCTCCGGCCGGACCTGATCATCGCGGTCTACTCCGAGGTCGACAAGGCGGCCTACGAGAAGCTCTCCAAGATCGCCCCGACCGTGGGCCGCACCAAGGGCGAGAAGGAGCTCTTCAGCGCCCCGTGGCAGGACAACGCGGTGCACATCGCCAAGGCGCTCGGCAAGGAGAAGGAGGGCGCCGAACTGGTCAAGGGCATCCAGACCAAGCTGGACGCGGCCAAGAAGGCGCACCCCGAGTTCGGCGGACAGAAGGCCGTCGCCCTGTCCTGGTACAAGGACTCGATCTCGGCGTTCACCTCCACCGACGTCCGGGGCCGGCTCATCACAGGCACCGGATTCACCTACCAGACCGAGATCGACAAGATCGCGGACGGCGGATTCTCCACCGAGCTCTCGCCCGAGCGCATCGACCTCATCGACGTCGACCGGATCTTCGTCATCAACGACAAGGCCGACACGGACGCGCTGAAGAAGTTCGAACTGTTCAACAACCTCCCGGCCGTCAAGAACGGCAAGGTCTCCTACCTGCTGGACAGCGAGGGACCGGCGATCGGCGCGGCGATGTCCCAGGGCACCCTGCTCTCCCTGCCGTACGCGATCGACGAGCTCGTCGCGTCGGTCAAGTGACGATGACGATCCGACGCTCCCTTCCCCGGCGAGAACCGGTCTCCGTGTGACTACCACCAAAACCCCCGTCGCCGGGACGACCCTGCGCACGGCCACCGGACGCGAGGCCACCCGCTGGGTGGCCGAGCACTGCCGCCGGGCACGGTGGCTGACCGCCTCCACCGTGCTCACCACGGTGGCCGGGGCCGCGTTGCAGGTGCTCCCGGTGCTGCTCCTCGGCCGGGTCGTCGACGGGGTGGTCGGGGGCGAGTCACGCTCGATACTGCTCACCGTCGGGGTGCTGATGGTGAGTGCGGCGCTCCTCGGCGCGGCGGCCTCCGCGGCCTCCACGTACCTCATCGGGAGACTCGGCGCCGAACTGCTCGCACGGCTCCGCGAGGAAGCCGTGCGAGCGGTTCTGGGGATGCCGAGCGCGCGTGTGGAGCAGGTGGGGCGGGGGGACGTGCTGTCCCGCGTCGGCGACGACGTGGCCGTGCTCTCCAAGGGCATCCGTACGGCCATCCCCACCGTGTTCTCGGCCGGAGTCCTGGTGGCCATCGCGACGATCGGCATGTTCGGTCTCGACTGGCGGCTCGGCCTGGCGGGAGCCGGCGCCCTGCCCGCCTACGCGCTGGCGCTCCGCTGGTACCTGCCCCGCTCGGCACCGCTCTACCGCGAGCAGCGGGTGGCCCAGGCCGATCGCGCGCAGGCCCTGATCAGTGGGCTGAACGGCATCGACACGGTCCGCGCCTACCGTATGGAGGACTCCGTACGGGAGAAGGTCACCAGCGAGTCGTGGCGGGTGCGGAACCTCGGCGTCGAGGTGTTCCGCTTCTTCGGACGGTTCGTCGGCCGGGAGAACCGGGCCGAGTTCATCGGCCTCGTCCTGATCCTGGTCGTCGGGTACGCCCTGCTGGAGGCGGACGCCGCCACCCTGGGCGAGGTGTCGGCCGCCCCGCTGATGTTCCACCGCCTGTTCACCCCGCTCGGCGCCATCATGTTCACCTTCGACGAGGCGCAGAAGTCCGGCGCGAGCCTCACCCGGCTGGTCGGCGTGTTCTCGGAGCCCTCCGAGAAACGGCTGGTGGGCGACGGCTCGGTGGCCGCGGCCGACAACGCGCCCCACCCCGTCACCGTACGGGACCTGACGTTCACCTATCCCGGGGCCGAGGACCCGGTCCTGCGGGGCGTGTCCCTGTCCATCCCGGCCGGGGGCTCCCTCGCCCTGGTCGGGGCGACGGGCGCAGGCAAGTCGACCCTGGCCGCGCTGGTCGCCGGCATCGGGAGACCACAGGCCGGGTCGGTGCGCATCGGGACGCACGACCTCGCCGGGACGGACGAGGCCGGCGCGCGGGCCCTGGTGAGCATCCTGACCCAGGAGACCCATGTGTTCTCCGGCCCGCTCGCCGACGACCTGCGGCTCGCCGCACCCGACGCGAGCGACGACGAGCTGAGGGACGCGCTGCGCACGGTCGGCGCCGGGGGATGGCTCGACCTGCTCCCCGAAGGTCTGGACACCACGGTCGGCGAGGGCGGCGAACGCCTGGACGTCACCAAGGTCGCCCAGATCGCCCTGGCCCGGCTGGTGCTCAGCAGGTCACCCGTGGTCGTGCTCGACGAGTCGACCGCGGAGGCGGGCAGTGAGGGCGCGGCCGAGTTGGAACGCGCTGTGCTGGCCGCCTGTTCCGGCCGGACCACGCTGTTCGTGGCCCACCGGCTGACCCAGGCGATGGCGGCGGACCGGATCGCCGTGCTGGACGCGGGGCGCGTGGTGGAGGAGGGAACGCACAGCGAACTGGTCGAGCTGGGCGGCCAGTACGCCCGGCTGTGGCGTGCGTGGCGAGAGGGCAGTTGAGCGCATTCCGGCCGAGAGCCGGGTCGATTCGCATACCGCGGAAGGATGCTGAGACTTCGATGTCCGAACCCAACGGTTCTCGCCTGGAGCTTTCCCCCACTCGACTGGCCGCCGTACGCCGGCGGCTCGGCGACTACAGCGACCGGACCATCGTCGAAGCGTGCACCGTCGCCCTCGCGTACTGGGCGACCGGCATCGCCCCGGACGGCATGGAGCTGACCCCCGCCACGCCCTTTCCCGACGTCCTCGGACGGATCCACGACGGAACCGGTGGAACCGGTGGAACCGGTGGAACCGGCGGAACCGGCGGTCGACCGGTCGATGCCGAGTGTCGCGCCGTCGCCGTGCCGGCCGGGACCGACCCGGCCGACGCCCAGCAGGCCCTCGACGACCTGGCCGACTTCCCCGACCGGCCCCTCGGCACCATAGGCCCGTCCGGTCCCCGTGCCCGGGCCGAGGAACTGACCCGGTGGAACGACACCCGGGCGGACCGGATCCGCCCGACCGTCATGGAGATGTTCCTCGAACAGGCGCGCCTGAGGCCGGACGCCGTCGCGATCGTCGACGAGCACCGATCGCTGACCTACCGCGAAGCGGCCCGGCTGTCCGCCCAGTTGGCGCACCACCTGATCGAACGGGGCCTCGGCGCGGAACAGGTCGTCGGAATCTCGCTCGGCCGCTCCGCGGAGATGGTCGTCGGCCTCCTCGCCGTGCTCCGGGCCGGAGGCGCGTTCGTCCCCCTCGACCCCCAGTGGCCCGCCACCCGCAGGAACGTCGTCGTCGAGGACGCCACGGTCGTGCTGCAGCTCAACTCCACGGGCAAGACCGACGCGGGGGAACCGGACGCCGTCTCCGTCGACCTCGGCGACTGGAAGTACGGGGCCCACCCGGGGGACGCGCCCGACGTGAGCGTCCCCGGCGCCTCCCTGGCCTATGTGATCTTCACGTCCGGCTCCACCGGACGGCCCAAGGGCGCCATGATCCGACACGAGGCGATCAGCGAACGCCTGTTGTGGCAGTCCGCCGAGATCCTTCACTTCGGCCACGACGACGCGTCGCTCTTCAAGGCCCCGCTCTCCTTCGACATCTCCGTCAACGAGATCTTCCTGCCGTTGGTCACCGGCGGCCGTCTCGTGATCCTGCGGCCCGGCGGCGAACGCGACCCGCACCACCTGCTCGCCGTCATCGCCGAGCAGCGCGTCACCTTCACCTACCTGGTCTCGTCCATGCTGGACGTCCTCCTGGAGATCGCGGGCGACTCCGGCCGTCTCGACTGCCTGCGGCACGTCTGGTGCGGCGGCGAGGTCCTCACCCCGGAGCTGTACGAGCGCTTCCGCGCCCGCCTCGACATCCCCCTCTACCACGGCTACGGCCCCGCCGAGACGACCATCGGCGTCTCCCACGTCATCTACCGGGGGGCCGCGACACGCCTGTCGACCTCCATCGGCAGGGCCAACCCCAACACCCAGCTCTACGTGCTCGACGACGAGCTGCGGCCCGTGCCGGTCGGCGTCGGTGGCGAACTGTACGTCGGCGGATTCCTCTTGGGCCGCGGCTATGTGGGCGCGCCGAGCCTCACCGCCTCCCGTTTCGTGGCCAACCCCTTCGCCTCGGACGGTTCCCGGCTGTACCGGACGGGCGACCTGGCGCGGTACGCCCCCGACGGTTCGCTGGACTTCCTGGGCCGCGCCGACAACCAGGTGAAGATCCGCGGCATGCGGCTGGAGATCGAGGACGTCGAGGCCTCCCTCGCCGAGCACCCCGGCGTACGGCACACCTGTGTCGTCGCGAGGAAGAACACGGTGGGCGGCACCTACCTGATCGGATACGTCATCCCGTCCGGCGGCCACCAGGACCTGAGCGCGGACGATGTCAAGGCGTGGGCCGCGGCCGGCATGGTCGAGTACATGGTGCCCGCCCACATCGTCGTACTGACGGAGTTCCCGCTCACCGCGAACGGCAAGATCGACCGGAAGGCGCTGCCGGAACCCGCCGTGGGCGCCGGAGCCCCCGTGGCGCCCGCCACCGAGAACGAGCGCCTGGTCTGCGAGGCGGTCGCGCAGGTGCTGCGGCTGGACAGCGTCGGCGCGGACGATGACTTCTTCCAGCTCGGTGGAGACAGCATCCTGGCGATCTCCCTCCTCAGCGCCCTGCGCGAGGCCGGCCTCCACGTGAGCGCGCGACAGATCTTCACCAACACCGTCGTCGGGGCGCTGGCGGCGGTGGCGAGCGCCGAGTCCGTCGCCGCCGTCGACCACGGTGACGTCGCGACCGGCACCGTCGTCGGTTCGCCCATCGTGCAGTGGCTGGGCGAGACCACGGACGCGATCGACGGCTTCGTGCAGTCGGTCGTCCTCAACACCCCGGCGGAGCTGACCGCCGACGCCCTCGACGACATGCTCGCCGCCGTGCTCACCCGGCACGACATGCTCCGTGCCAAGCTCGTACGCGGCGAGCGCTGGAGCTTCGACATCCCGCCGGCCGGGAAGACCGCACCCTGCTGGGAGGAGAGCGACGCCCCGCCGGCGGAGTGCGTCGCCCTCGCCACCGACGCGCTCGACCCGGACAACGGCGTCATGCTGCGCGCCGTCTGGCGGCGCGAGGCACAGCAACTCGTGCTGGTCGCCCACCACGTGGTGATCGACGGGGTCTCCTGGCGCATCCTGATGGACGACCTGGCCACGGCCTGGCGTCAGCACTCCACCGGTGCCCCCGTCGACCTGCCTCCGGTCGGCACATCCTTCCGGCGCTGGACCCAGCTGCTGGGCCGCGCGTCGTTCGACACCGACCGTGGGCACTACGCCACGCGGCTGCCCGCCGCCGACGCGCCCATCGGCAGGCGTGCGCTCACCGAGGCCGACACCGTGGAACGGGAACGGACCCGAACCGTCTCCGTCGGACCCGCGGCCACGGCCGCACTGCTGGGCGAGATCCCCACGAAGTTCCACACCGGCGTCAACGACGTCCTGCTGACCGCCCTCGCCGTCGCCCTCGCCCGCCTGCGGCGTGACCGGGGGCAGGACCAGACGTTCGCCCACATCGAACTGGAAGGACACGGCCGCGAAGGACGCTTCGTCACGGCCGCGGCCGGTTTCGAACCCGAACTGTCGCGCACCGTCGGCTGGTTCACCACCCTCTTTCCGGTCGTCGTGGACCCCGGAGCGGCACCCGACCTCACCGCGCCCACCTATCTCACCGCCGCCCTCAAGGCGGTCAAGGAGGACCTCGCCCGCGTGCCGAGCAACGGCCTCTCCTACGGCGCCCTGCACTATCTGACCGACGGCGTCCCGCCCGGCCCCGCGCCGCAGGTCCTCTTCAACTACCTGGGCCGCTTCGACGCCGGAACCCCGGGCGACTGGCAACTCAGCAGCACGACAGAACAGTTGGGCGAGAAGCGAGATCCATCGATGCGGCTGCCGCGCGCCCTGGAGTTCAACGCCATCGCCGAACCCGACGCGAACGGCGCGTACGAACTGGTCACCACCATCTCCTGGCCCGAAGGCCTCTTCACCGAGGAGGACATCGCCACCCTCGGTGACCACTTCAGCTCCGCCCTCACGTCACTCGCCGCGCTCGAAGCCGGTGGGCACACACCCAGCGACTTCCCGCTGGTACCCCTGACCCAGACCGACGTCGACGCCCTGGACGGCCCGGCCCTCCACGACATCCTGCCGCTGACCCCGCTGCAGGAGGGCCTCTACTTCCACACGGTCTACGACGACGACGCCACCGGCGCCTACGTCGAGCAGCAGATGCTGACCCTGGACGGCGACGTGGACGCCGACCGCCTCGCCGCGGCCGCCACCCGGCTGCTCACCCTCTATCCCAACCTGGCCGCCCGCTTCACGGCCCTCGCCGACGGCAGGGTCGTCTCCGTCGTCGAGCGTGGCAGGACCGCGCCCTTCGTCACCCTGGACCGCCCCGCCCTCACCGACGAGGAGATCGGCGACCTCGCCGAGCAGGACCGCAGAGCCGGGTTCGACCTCGCCGCCGGGCCGCTGATGCGGTACACGCTCATCCGCGCCGGCGCCCGCCGCACCGTCCTGGTGCAGACCGTGCACCACATCATCGCCGACGGCTGGTCGGTGCCGCCGATGCTCCGCACCCTGCTGGCCGAGTACCACGCGCCAGGATCGGTGTACCCGCTCGGCGGCTACCGCGACTACGTCGACTGGCTCTCCGGACGCGACCAGGGCGAGAGCGACCGGGTGTGGCGCGAGGAGCTCGCCGGACTGCCGGGCCCTTCCCTGGTCGCCGAGGGGCACACCCCCTCCCAGCGGTTCGCCGACGTCTCGGCCGAACCCGCCGACGACATCGACGCGGCCGCACGCTCGGCCGGAGTGTCCCTGAGCGTGGCGGTGCACAGCGCCTGGGCGGCGACCATCGGATCCATCCTCCACAGCAGGGACGTCGTCTTCGGCTCCACCGTCTCCGGACGTGACGCCGAGCTCCCCGGCATCCGGGACATGGTCGGCCTCTTCATCAACACCATTCCCGTGCGGGCCCGTTGGACAGCAAACGACACGGCGTACGACCTGCTCGACGCCGTGAAGCGGCACCAGGGCGCGGTCCTGGCACACCAGCACGTCTCCCTCGCCCGGATCGGCCGGCTGAACGGCACAGGCTCGCTCTTCGACACCCTGGTCGTCTTCGACATCGCGACCGACGTGGCCACCCTGCGCCGACCGGACGACACCCTCACCATCGCCGCCATCGTCAACGAGGGCGCACCGCACTACCCGTTGACGCTCGTCGTGGAACGCGCACAGGACGGCCGCCCGCGCTTCAACCTGATCTACGACGGCGACCTCCTGCGCCCCGAAGGCGCCGCGGCGATCCTCGACACGTTCACCCGAAACCTCACCGGACTGCTCGGACGCCCGGACGAACCGGTCGACCTGCTGATCGCCACGCCCGGCAGCGCCCCGGCACGCGAGGCGTCGACGACCCTGGTCGAGCTGTTCGACGCCGCCGCGCTCGGCAATCCGGCGGCCACCGCCGTCACCCAGTGCGCGCTGGACGGCACCGCCCGCTCCCTCACCTACGGCGAACTCGCGCACGCCAAACACGAGTTGGCCGCCGCACTGTGCGCGGCCGGGGTCGGTCCGGGGCACCGGGTCGCCGTCGCCGTCCCGCGATCGCTGGAACAGGTCGTCGCCCTGGTCGCCGTCGTCACCGCCGGAGGCGCCTACGTACCGCTGGACCTGGCCTATCCGGACGAGCGGCTGGAGTACATCCTCGCCGACGCCGCCCCGCAGGTCGTCCTCGTGGACCGGGAGCAGCAGGGCCGCTTCACCGGGTTGCTGGACAGGGCGGGCGTGCGGGCCCGGGTGCTCGTCCAGGGCGACGAACACCCCCTGGACACCGACCTCCCGGCCGTCGCTCCCCGGGACCCCGCCTATGTCATCTACACCTCCGGCTCGACCGGGCGGCCCAAGGGAGTGGTCGTCCCGCACTCCGCGGTGACGACGCTCCTCGCCAACACGCGTACGGACGTGGGCTTCGGACCGGACGACACAGGGGTCCAGTTCCACTCCTTCTCCTTCGACTTCGCCGTCTGGGAGTTGTGGGGCACCCTCGTGCACGGAGGCGAACTGCTGGTCCCGGAGTACGCGCTGACCCGCTCGCCGGTCGACTTCCACCGGCTGGTCCGGGAACGCGGCGTGACCGTGCTCAACCAGACCCCGTCCGCCTTCCACCGGTTCATCGAGGCGGACCTGCACGCGGAGGAGCCGGTCACGGCGCTGCGCCGCGTCATCTTCGGCGGCGAGGCGCTCGACCTCGGGCGGCTGCGCGGATGGGTGGAGCGGCACGGTACGGGCTCCCCCGAACTGGTCAACATGTACGGCATCACCGAGACCACCGTCCACGTCACCCACCGGGTGCTGACGGACGAGGACTTCGCCCGGGGCGCCGACGTCAGCCCCATCGGCGCGCCGATCCCCGGACTGACCACCCATCTCCTCGACGACCGGCTGCGGCCGGTGCCGCCGGGCCGGGTGGGTGCCATCTACGTCGCGGGCGACCAGCTGTCCCTCGGCTATCTGGGGCGCCCCGGACTCACCGCGGAGCGGTTCGTGGCCGACCCGTTCGCCTCCGACGGCCGCCGCATGTACCGCACGGGCGACCTGGCCCGCCGGACGCTCGACGGCGAGCTGGAGTTCGCCGGACGCGCCGACGACCAGGTGCAGTTGAAGGGATTCCGGATCGAACCGGGCGAAGTGGAGAGCGCGGTCCGGGAGCTCGACGGCGTCGTCGACGTGGCCGTCACCGTGGCGGACGGCGGCGACCACCTGGTCGCCCATGTCGTCGGCGAGCCGCCCGCGGACCTCGCCGGCCTGCTCGCCGCCAAACTGCCCGCGCACATGGTGCCGGGCCGGGTGCTACCGGTGGACGCGTTGCCACTGACCGTCAACGGCAAGCTGGACCGCAAGGCGCTGACCGAGCGGGCCGCACACCACACCGACCTGCCGCAGGAGATCCCGCGGCCCACCGGCGACTCCGCTCTCACCACCCTGACCGGCATCTTCGCCGAAACGCTCCCCGGTGCCACCGTGGAGGCCGACACCGACTTCTTCGGTGCGGGCGGCGACAGCATCGTCGCCATCACCGTGATCAACCGGGCCCGGGCGCTCGGCCTGTCGATCGCACCCCGTGACGTCTTCCTCTTCAGGACGCCCCGCGCCCTCGCCGGCCACCTGGCCGAGCGCACCCCGCGGGCCGTGCCCGCGCCGACGTCCCGCCGCGCGGACGGACCGCTTCCGCTCACGCCGATCATCCTGCGCCGGCGGGAGCTGGCCGCGTCGCTCTCCGGCTTCGCCCAGGCCCGGTCGGTGACCGTCCCCGAAGGCACCCGTCCTGACGACATCCGGCGCGCGGCGAACGCCCTCGTGGCCGCACACCCGGCCCTGCGCCTGCGCCTGCGCGTCGAGCACGGCGTGTGGGCCCTGCGCACCGAATCCGACCGCGAGGTCGGTGTCGACACCCCGGACGCTCCCGACGCCACCACCGCGGCGAACGAGGCCGCCGGCCGGCTCGACCCGGAGACCGGGGACGTCGTCGCGTTCTCGTGGCTCGCGGCGAGCCGAACCCTGGTCGTCACCGTCCACCACATCGCCGTGGACACGGTGTCCTGGCTGATCCTCCTCGACGACCTGGCCACCGCCCTGACCGGGGCGGCCCTGCCGGAGCCGACCACCTCCTACGCCGCCTACGCCGAAGCGCTCGCCGTACGGACCGCCGAGCAGACCGACGACCTCGGCCACTGGATCACCACCCTCCGGGCCCCGGCCCTGCTGCGCACGGTCCAGGGCCATCGCGAGAGGACGGCCGTCCTCCCGCCCGCAGCGAGCGACCGGGTGACCCGCGGTGCCCCCGGCGCGCTCGGGCTCGGACTCACCGAGCTGCTGGGCGGAGCCCTGCGCACCGCGCTGACCCGGATCCAGACCGCGCCCACCGACCTCGCCGTCGAGCTGGAGCGGCACGGCCGGGTCCCGGCCGCGGAGCACCACGACTACTCCCGTACGGTCGGCTGGTTCACCTCCATCGCCCCCGTACGCCTCACCGCCCACACCGACCCCGTCGCCTCGGCGCACGAGATCGCCGAACGCCAGCCGGACGAGGACGGGCACGTCGCCTACGGCCGCCTCAGGTACCTCAATCCGCAGACGGCCCCCCTGCTCACCGCGCAGCCGCAGGTCCTGTTCAACTACCTCGGCCGGGGCGGCGAGTCGGACGCTCTGCCGATCACCACGGGCGACCGGAACAGCCCGTACGCCGTCGAGGTCAACGCCTGGACCGATGAGGCCACCGGCTGCCTCCACGCGGTCTTCACCCTCGCCGAGGGCATACCCGACGCGATCACCGAGCACTGGCTCGCCGCGCTGGAACAGATCGGGAACGCCTCCGAGACGGCCGAGCGCACCGCACCGGTCACCCCGCTCCAGCGGGGCCTGTTCTTCCAGGCCCAGTTGGCGGGCGCGGCGGGGCACTACGTCGCACAGAGCTACTTCGCCTTCGACCGGCGCCTGGACACCGACGCGCTGGCCGAGGCGATGGCGTTCGTGATCGCGCGCCACCCCGTCGTCGGCGCCGGTTTCACCACCGACGACGACGGAAGTCCGGTGCAGGTCCTCAAGTCCGGCCGGCGGGTCACCGTCCGCACCCTCTCCCTGACGACGGAGGCCGAGGTCGAGGCCCTGCGCACCCGGGACCGCGAGCAGGGCTTCGACCCGGGGGAGCCGCCGCTCGTCCGGATGACCGTCGTACGGATGCCCGACGGCCGCGACGGCCTGCTGCTCAGCTACCACCTGCTGCTCTGGGACGGCTGGTCCCGCGAGATCCTGCTGCGCGACCTGTTCGACGCGTACGAGGCCGTCGTGGCGGGCCGGCCGTGGGACGCGACGCCGGCCGTGCCGGGCTTCGAGGAGTACGCCCGGACGCTCGCCGCGAAGGACCCGGCCGTCTCCGAGCGCTTCTGGGCCGAACACCTCGCGGGACTGCCGGGACCGACGCTGCTCGCCGGACCGGCCCCGGACCTCATCGAGGAGCTGCCGCGACCGCTCGTGCACACCCTGTCCGCCGAGCTGTCGCAGCTGCTGCGCGAAACGGCACGGACCCGGGGCGTCACACTGAACTCGGTGCTGACCGGCGCCTTCGGCCTCTTCCTCGGAGCCCGTACGGGCCGCGGCGACGCGGTCTTCGGCGTGACCGTCTCGGGCCGCGAGGGCGAGGGACACGGCGACATCGTCGGCGTCCTGCTCAACACCGTCCCTCTGTGGACCCGGGCCCGGCCCGACGATTCGATCGACGCGTACCTCTCGTCCGTGCAGGCGGCGCGCGTGGCGGCGATGGACCACGAACACCTGGGGCTCGGCGAGATCCAGCGGGCAGGCGGGCACGACACCCTGTTCGACAACCTGTTCGTGCTCCAGAACTTCCTGGACCCGGACGCCTTCGCGCAGATGAACGCCCGTCACGGCATCACCTCCGTCCGGGCCGACGACTCCACGCACTACCCGTACACCTGGGTCGTCACGCCCGGTGACCGGCTCACGGTCAAGCTGGAGCACCGCCACGGAGACCCCGACAGCGCCCGCCGACTCCTGGCGGACTACCTGCGCGTCCTGGAGGACGTCGCGCGGGCCACCGGACCGATGGGCGCGCTGCGCGGCCCGGGCCCGGCCCCCGAACCCGCCGGGCGCACCGAGATCGGCACGGACACCGTCGTCGACCGCTTCGACCTGGCGGCCGAGCGCGATCCGGAGCGCATCGCGCTCGTCGCCGACGGCGCCACGATGACCTTCGCCGAACTCCGGGAGCGCAGCCGGGCCGTGGCGGGCGTCCTCGCCCGGCGCGGCATCGGACCCGAGACGACCGTGGGCCTGGCGATCCCGCGCTCCCTCGACTGGATCGCGGCACTGTTCGCGGTGCTGCGCGTCGGGGCCGCGTACGTGCCGCTGGAGCTGGACCACCCGGACGAGCGGATCGCGGCCATCGTGGACGACGCCCGCCCCGAGGTGATCCTCACCGTGAGCGCGGTGGCCCCCCGGCTGAACGGCGAACTGATCGAACTGGATCGCCCGTTGCCGGAGGCCGAGCCGTACACGACGTTCGCGCCGGACGACCCGGACCGCCTGCGCCACCCCGCGTACACGATCTACACCTCCGGCTCGACCGGGAAGCCCAAGGGCGTCGTGACCGAATACGCCGGCCTCACCAACATGCTGATCAACCATCAGCGCCGGATCTTCGAGCCCGTCCTCGCCGAACACGATCACCGGGTCTTCCGGATCGCGCACACCGTGTCCTTCGCGTTCGACATGTCGTGGGAGGAGCTGCTGTGGCTCGCCGACGGTCATGAAGTCCACATCTGTGACGAGGAGTTGCGTCGTGACGCGCCCCGGCTGGTCGCGTACTGCGTCGAGCACGGCATCGACGTCGTCAACGTGACGCCCACCTACGCCCAGCAGTTGGTCGCCGAGGGGCTGCTGGAGGACCCGGAGAGGCGGCCCGCACTGGTGCTGCTGGGCGGCGAGGCCGTCACCCCGACGCTGTGGCGACGGCTCGCCGAGACCGAGGGCACGGTCGGCTACAACTTGTACGGGCCCACCGAATACACCATCAACACCCTTGGCGTCGGCACCTTCGAATGCCAGGACCCGGTGGTCGGCGTGGCCATCGACAACACCGACGTGTACGTCCTTGACCCATGGCTGCGTCCGCTGCCCGCCGGAGTGCCCGGCGAGCTGTACGTGGCGGGCATCGGCATCGCCCGCGGCTACCTGGGTCAGAGCGCCCAGACCGCACACCGTTTCGTCGCCTGCCCCTTCGGCCGCCCCGGGGAGCGCATGTACCGCACCGGGGACCTGGTGATCCGCCGGCCCGACGGAAACATCTCCTACCTGGGCCGCACCGACCAGCAGGTCAAGATCCGCGGCCACCGGGTCGAACTCGGCGAGGTCGAAGCCGTGTTCGCGGCCCACCCGGCGGTCCGGTTCGTCGCGGCGGTCGCCCAGCCCGACCCGGGGGTGGACGGCGCCCACCGACTGGCCGCCTATCTGGTCCTCGCCGACTCCGCGGACCTGGCGCAGGTCGCCGCCGAGGTCGGTGCCGGGCTGCCGGACTTCCTGCGCCCCACGCACTTCGCCCAGGTGGACAGCATCCCGCTGACGGTGAACGGGAAGGCCGACACCAAGGCGCTGCCGGAGGCCAGGCCGCTGGGCGCGCTGACCACGGCGGGGGAGCGCGGCCCGGAGACCGGGACGGAGAGCACCGTCTGCGAGTTCTTCGCCGAGGCGCTCGACCTCGACGACGACGAGGTCAGCGCGGTCAGCGACTTCGTCTCCCTCGGCGGGCACTCCATGCTCGCGGTGCGGCTGATCGGGCTCCTCCGCCGCGAGTACGGTCCTGTCATCACCATCCGCGACCTGTTCACGCTGCGAACCCCGGAAGCGATCGCCCGCCACCTCGATGAGAACTCCTGAACCTGATGAAAACTCCTGACACCGAGAGCCCCCGCCCGGGGGCCGCCATCCTGCGGACGGCGCTGCGCCGCAACATCGGCGCCATGGTCGCGGGCACCGTCCTCATGGGCCTGTACCAGGCCGCCGAGACCGCGTTCCCCATCGCTCTCGGACTGATCGTCGAACACACGATGCAGGACCGCAGCCTCGGCTCGCTCGGCGTCTCGATCGGCTCGCTGGCCGTGATCATCACGACGGTGTCCCTGTCGTGGCGGTTCGGCATGCGCGTGCTGCAGAAGGCCAACACCACCGAGGCACACCGCTGGCGGGTGCGGGTGGCCGCCAGCGGACTCCAGCCGGTGGCCAGGGACGTGGACCTCAAATCCGGCGAGATCCTGACCATCGCCACCGAGGACGCCGACCAGACCGCCGACATCATCGAGGTGGTGCCCCTGCTGATCAGCTCCCTGGTCGCCGTCGCGGTCGCGGCGGTCGCCCTGAGCCTGGCGGATCTCCGGCTGGGGCTGCTGGTGATCGTGGGGACCGTCGCCATCCTGTCGGTCCTCGCCGTGATGTCCAAGCGGATTGGAGCCAGTACGCAGGAACAGCAGGCCCGGGTGGCCCGGGCGGGCGCCAAGGTCGCCGACCTCATCATCGGGCTGCGCCCGCTCCACGGCTTCGGCGGCAACCACGCCGCCTTCGGCTCCTACCGCAGGGTCAGCACGGACGCGAAGCGCCAGGCGATCACCGTCGCCCGGGTGAACGGCGTCTACGCCGGCACCGCGCTCGCGCTCAACGCGGTCCTCGCCGCGGCCGTCTCGCTGACGGCGGGCTGGCTGGCCTTCGAGGGCCGGATCACCATTGGAGAACTCGTCATGGCCGTGGGCCTCGCGCAGTTCATCATGGAACCGCTCAAGATGTTCTCCGAGATGCCCAAGTACGTGATGATCGCCCGTGCTTCGGCCGAGCGCATGGCTCTGGTGCTGACCGCGCCACCCGTGACGACACCGGGCCCCGAGCGCCCGGAGCCCGGCGGAGACCTGGAGGTCGACGGCCTGCACCACGGCACCCTCCAGGGGGTCGAATTCACCGTCTCGGCAGGAGAGTTCGTGGCGATCGCGGCGTACCAGCCGCGCGCGGCGGCCGACCTGGCCGCCGTCCTCGCGGTGAACGTCGCCCCCCACGCGTACGGGGGAGTGGTGCGGGTCGGCGGCCGGGAGATCGCGGACCTGTCGATCGAGGCGGTCCGCGAGCACCTGCTGGTGAATCCCTACGACGGAGAGATCTTCGCCGGCACGCTCCGCACGAACATCGACCCGTCGGGCACCGGTCGGACGATCGAGGCGGCCGTCGAAGCCTCCATGCTCACCGATGTCGTCGCCCTCCACCGCGAGGGGCTCGACTACGCGATCCGCGACCGGGGCGCGAACCTCTCCGGAGGCCAGCGGCAACGGCTCGCCCTGGCCCGCGCGTTGGCCGCCGACACCGACGTACTGGTCCTGCACGATCCGACGACGGCCGTCGACGCGGTGACGGAACAGCTCATCGCGCGCAACGTCGCGAAGCTGCGCAGGGGCCGGACCACGCTCGTCCTCACCAGCAGTCCGGCGCTCCTGGACGCCGCGGACCGGGTGCTCGTCCTCGACAAGGGCGTCATCACCGCCGAGGACACCCACCGCAATCTCCTCGCCGGCGACGAGGCCTACTGCCGGGCCGTGGCCAGGTGAACCGCAGGGCGGCTCCCGGGGTGCGCCCGCGCACGCTCCGGGAACCGCTCAGCCGAGAGCCCAGGCGACGTCCCTGAGCAGGGCGTGCCGCCAGCCCGCCCGGTCGTGCCCGGACGCCGAACGGGACACCCGGACCGTGGCGCCGGCCCGCTCGGTCAGCTTCTCGGTCAGCTCACAGTGCGGCAGCATCGGGTGCTCGTGCTCGCCCACGTCGAACGCGCACCGCAGCCCCGACAGGTCAGCCCCCCGGCGCAGTCGTTCGGCGACGGCTCCGCCGAGGGCCCCGCCCAGCGGATCCGGCAACGCCTCCGTGCCGGGGGCCCACCAGAAGGACCCTGACTGGCAGGCGACCCGTGAGACCAGCTCCGGGAACTCCAGAGCCGCGTACAGGGCGCTCAGACCGCCCAGGCTCTGCCCGGCGACCACCAGCCGGTCCAGGCGGGCCGGCACGTCGGACTCGGCGACCAGCGGCAGCAGTTCGTCCCGGACCGCCTCCCACAGCTCGGGGCGGCAGGCGAACTCGGCCTCGCGGTCCCTGGCCGGCAGGAACACCAGGGTCACCGGAGGCATGTCACCGGCGGCGACGGCCGCGTCGAAGGCGGTCACGGCCGGGTGCAGATACAGCCAGTCGTCCCCGTCGAGCAGCAGCACCACCGGACCGCCTCCGCCCGCCGGGTGGACACGCACGGTCCGCCGTCCGCCGAGCCGGTCGCTGCTCCAGCGGATCCGGGTGCGGGGGAGGGGGAGCACGTCGTCCGCGCCGAGAGCGGGCCAGTGCGGCTGGGCGGGGGCGTCCGGAGTCGCGGCGACGGAACGGTCCACCCCGGCGCCGACCGGGTTGAACGGGTCGGCGTGGGCCGCGTCCCCGGCGATGACGCGGTAGGTCACCCGTAGCCGCGCGGGCATCCGCACTTCGGCGTACCAGCAATCCGTACCGCCCCAGCGGCGCAACGGGACGGGCGGCGACCAGCTTTCGAAGTCGAGCACGGGCTCGTTGCCGCGCACCGCCTCGGAACCACGCCACAGGAAGAGGGTCCGCCACCCGCCGTCGGCGGGTATCGACGCGGGCGCACGAGCCGACGCCCAGAACGCGTCGCTGCCGGGGCGGCCCGGGAGACCGAAGGCGGCGAACGGATTCTCGTCGATCACCGGACGCATGAGCGTTCCCTTGTGAGAGAGGAAGAGGCGAGGCTGGGCTCCCCCGTATTAGGCGAGCCTAACCTAGCGGTCCCGAAGGGGTGTTGGCGATCCGACCCCCGAAGGCTGTCGGTCAGACCGAGGAGGCCGCGCGCAACATCCGGAGCTGCCCGATCTCCGCCACGTTCTTCATCAGCTCGGCGTTCACCCACGCGGCCGTGTGGGCGACCGTGTGGGCCGGTCCCTGCCCCCAGGGAGACGGGGCGGCGGCGTCGAGAGCCGCGTCGTCAAGGGAGTCCAGCACCCCCAGCCATGCCTCCCGGAGCTCACGCAGCCAGCCGATCGCCCCCTCGGCGTCGCCCGGCCACGCGACGTCCTCGCGGTCCCGTGGCTCGCGGCCCAGGGAGTGCTCGATCGTCGTGCTCCACCACCAGCCGATGTGCCAGCTGAGCCAGCCGATCGTCGGCACCGGAACGGGGTCGGGCTCCGTCTCCGCCCAGTCCGGCATCCACCGGCCGTCGGCCCGCTGGTGCACCGTCCAGCACAACGGCGTCGGCTGCCAGAGGAAGTCCTCGGTGTCGAGCCGCTCCAGGTGGTACTCGAACAGTGACCAGGTCAGATCGAACTGGCGGCGCAGAAGGTCACATCGCGAAGCGTTCACCGGGCGACCCTGACATACCCGTACGCCCCCGGCAACGCGCTTTTCCCGCCGTCCGGGCCCGCCGTCCGGGCCAGGACGGCGGGCGGCGAGACCTGCTTCTAGTACGCGGCGAGCCGTTCCATCAGGGCGGCGCCGCGAGCGAGCGCCTCCTGCTCGTCCTCGTCGAGTTCGAGGTCGATGGCCCGGGCGAGCCAGTCGGCACGGCGGTCGCGCTCCGCCTCCAGCGCCGCCCGCCCCACGTCGGAGAGGTCGACGAGGAACTTGCGACCGTCCGTCGGGTGCGCCCGGCGGACGACGAGGCCCTGCTCCATGAGGAGTCCGACGGCGCGGGCCATCGACTGGGGGCGCACGCGCTGGTCCGCCGCGAGGTCGCTGGTGGTCATGGCCCCGTCCCGGTCGAGGACGCCCAGAACGGCGACCTGACCGTGCGGGATCCGGTCCTCCTGCTTCACGCGCCGCGCGAGTTTGCCCATGGCGACGCGCAGATCGGCGGCGACGGTGGCGGGTTCCGGGGTCGGCATAGGGCACTTTAACCCGTGATCGGCAGCGGATCCCCGCGGGTGGCCTGCGGAGCGGAACGGCCAGCACAACGGAACAGCAAAACTAAACAGCCAACCTGGGCAGCAGAGCTGCACAGCACATCTGAACAGCACATCTGAACAGGCTTGCTGTAGAGTTGCGTCGTCGCGGCTCGCGCCGGTGTTGTCGCAAGAGTGCCGCGGCGTGTGACTTCGGAAGGACCTCGCATGGCCCCCAAGGCAGTTGAGCCCACCGTCATCCAGTCCGTCACCGCCCGCCGGATCATCGACAGCCGGGGCAACCCCACCGTCGAGGCCGACGTCCGCCTCGCCGACGGGTCCCTCGGCCGCGCCGCGGTCCCGTCCGGCGCTTCCACCGGCGCGCGGGAGGCCGTGGAACTGCGCGACGGCGATGCCGGGCAGTGGCACGGCAAGGGCGTCGACCGTGCGGTCGCCCACGTCAACGAGGAGATCGCCGCCGCGGTCGTGGGCCGCGACGCGGACGACCAGGCCGGCCTGGACGCCGCCCTCGTCGCGCTCGACGGCACACCCGACAAGTCCCGGCTCGGAGCGAACGCGATCCTCGGGGTCTCCCTCGCCGCCGCGAAGGCCGCCGCGGCCTCCCACCGTCAGCCGCTCTACCGCTACCTCGGCGGCGCCGACGCCCGTCTTCTCCCGCTGCCGATGATGAACATCATCAACGGCGGCGCGCACGCCGACAATCCGCTGGACTTCCAGGAGTTCATGATCGCGCCGGTGGGCGCGCAGACCTTCGCGGAAGCCGTCCGTATGGGCTCCGAGATCTTCCACACCCTGCGACGCGACCTGCTCGCCGCCGGACATGCCACCGGCGTCGGCGACGAAGGCGGCTTCGCGCCCGCACTGCGCACGGCGGAGGAGGCGCTCGACTTCGTGATGAGCGCCGTCGAGCGCACCGGCTACCGTCCCGGCGCGGACATCGGCCTGATCATGGACCCGGCCTCGTCGGAGTTCTTCCGCGACGGCGCGTACGTGTACGCGGGCGAGGGCGTGCGCCGCGCCCCCTCCGAACAGGTCGACTACCTGGTCGAGCTGATCGACGCGTACCCGATCGTCTCCATCGAGGACCCGATGGCCGAGGACGACATGGACGGCTGGCGCGAGCTGACCACCCGCGTCGGCGACCGCTGCCAGCTCACCGGCGACGACGTGTTCTGCACCGACGAGGCGCAGGTACGCGAGGGAATCCGGACCGGCGTCGGCAACTCGGTGCTGGTGAAGGTCAACCAGATCGGCACCCTGACCGAAGCCCTCGCCACGGTCGCCACCGCCCGCCGTGCGGGCTGGAGCGCCGTGATGTCCCACCGCTCCGGCGAGACGGAGGACACCACGATCGCGGACCTGGCGGTCGCGACCGGCTGTGGCCAGATCAAGACCGGCTCGCTGTCCCGCTCCGACCGCACGGCCAAGTACAACCAACTCATCAGGATCGAGGAGGAGTTGGGGCAGTCTGCGCAGTACGCGGGCGGGGCGCTGCTGTCCCGCTCCCGATAGCCGGGTGGGGAGACCCCGGCACGGCCGTCCCCGCACGGAACGGGCGGCCCCGGCGGACAGTTGCGTCCACCGGGGCCGCCCTCCGTTCGCGGGGGTCCGGTCCGGGCCGCCGGACACCGGGCCGCCCCCCGCTCCCGGGTCACCGGGGCCGGGCCGAAGAGGCCCGGGTCAGGGGAAGTTGACGACGGTCGAAGGGACCGTCGACGTTCCCGAGGTGGGGGAACCGACGTTGTTGATCACGTGCTCGTACTGGCCGTTGCCGCCGAGTGAGACGACGAGCAGGTTGTGGAACTTCACGCCGGGTTTCACCGGCGCCTTGAAACCGTGTTCCTGGATGATCGTCGGGTCGACGTTGTAGTAGCAGTAGCTGCCCATGCCCCAGCCCTCGTACTGTTCGACCGAGTCGTCGACGCGGTAGGCGGCGTAGCCCTTCGTGTCGCCGTTCTGGATCGCCTCCTGGTTCGGGGCGTCGTACGCCTTCTCGTTCTGGAAGAAGATCGTGCGGCCGCGCTCGCCGTACCATTCCACGTCGTACTTGTTGAAGTGCTCGACGAACAGGCCGGTGGCCAGGACGTCGTCGCCGTTGACGCGGACGCCGTAGTCGGCCCGGTTGGTCTCCCAGCCCCAGCCCTCACCGTGGTCGGCACGCCAGACCCAGGTGTGGTCGATGATCGTGTCGTCGCTGTTCACGACGATGCTCGTGGTCGCCTTGCCGGGGCCCGCCCCGCCGATCCGCACGAACACGTCCTGCAGCGAGGTCGGGTTCGCCGAGTGATCGGCGGACGCGCCCTGCGGCCCGACCTCCAGCAGCGTCGGCGAGTTGACGGGGCCCGCGTCGATGAGGAAGCCCGCGAGCTTCACCCCGTCGACGTCGGCGACCTTCATCGCGGTGACGCCGTTGTCCGGGATGATCGTGGCCAGCCCGAGGCCGAGCACGACCGTGTCGGCCCGGTTCACGTTGATGGTCTGGTCGATGTGGTAGACGCCGGGCGTGAACAGCAGGTTCAGCCCCTGGGCGAGCGCGGCGTTGATCGTCGCGGCCGTGGCGCCCTGCTTGACGACGTAGAAGCGGTTCAGCGGAATGGACTCGCCCTGTTGGGCGCCGCCGTCCCACGAGACGCCGCGCGCGTTGACGCGCTTCGCGGGGACGAAGACCTTGTAGTCGTTGCCGTCGAGGTAGAGGAACGGCTTCTCGCGGGAGATGGGCGTGGTGTCCAGGGTGGTGTACGGCGGGTTCGGGTGCCCTGCGGGCGCTTCGGCGAGCCGTCGATCAGGCGCCCCCGCGCGGCGCGTACAGGATCCACAGCGGCCCTTCGGCGAGATCGACGCGCTGTCCGTCGGGGGTGGTGTACACGGTGTCCGCGTCGGCGGCGCTCCGCGTCCACCGGGCTTCGTACGCCCGGCCGTCCCGCAGGACGACCGCGTCTCCCGAGCCCACGGTCTCGGTGAACGGGCTGGTGTTCCCGGACCGGTCGCGGAAGTCCGAGGGCCGCACCGTCACGTCCTGGACGACGACCGTCCCGGCTCCGAGCCGGTCGTCCTCGGTGGTGCGGGCGGGGGAGCCGTCCAGGGAGACGAGCCACCGCTCGCGTTCGGCGGACCAGGTGAACGTCACGGACGCGGACGGATAGCGAACCGTGCGGCTGTCCTCCCGCTCCCCGCCGGGGGGCGGCGCGCCGACCTCCAGCCCCAGTTCCCCGACGGCGTTCACCCCGGAGGCCTCGAACGGGATCCGCTGCGGCCGCAGATAGAGATTGTGCGGCGCGGGCCGGTCCGGACCCCGGAAGTACGCACCCGGCGCCTTCGAGGGCGGCACGGGGTCCAGCGGCGCTCGGTCGATGACCGGCAGCAGCCTGCTCTGGGCCCCCGAGAAGGCCAGCGCCGGCCGGTCGAACTGCCGCAGCAGCTCAAGATCGGTCTCCCGCGCGCTGCGCACCGGGCCGATGACCGGCGGCAGGGCGGAGGAGTACACGGCGAGGATCCGGCTCAGGCCGGCCTCCACCTGCTCGACGTAGACGATGTCGGCCCGCTCCAGACCGGTGTGGGGGCGTGCGGGCGCCACATTGTCGATCTTCACGGCGAGTACTGCGGCCCGGCCCGCCCCGGACGGAGAGCTGCTGCGGGGCGAGGGTGAGGAACCGTCCCCGCCCGTGCACGCGGCCGTGACGGCCAGCACGAGCGCGGTGAACGGTACTGCGGCCGAGGTCCTGATTCCGGCTGCGGACATGGCGACCGCCCTTCCGGGGCGTCGGCCGGCGGTGTCGGCGCAACGCCGTCGTGTCGCGGCCCCTCATCCATCATCACGCATCCGGCGTCGGCATGGTTGCGCGCCGCCGGTCCCGAGCGGAAACCGCCCCGAACGGCCCCGAACGACGGCGCAGCGCATACGCGCCCCCGCAGGGACCGGCCGACCCGGCCGGAAATGCCCCGTGCCGCGCCCCTGATTCCGCTTCCGCGGGGGCGGTTCGCTCTCTACGGTTGCAGCAGCGACGGGCAGTACGCCCGGAACGGCACGACAGGTGAGGCAGAGGGGGGTCCGGTGGAAGCGGAGTTGACGGCACTGGCGGCATCGGGGGCGACGGCCTTCGTGGGGCTGATGGTGACGGAGGCCTGGACGCAGGCGCGCGGGCGGGTGGCCCGGTTCCTGGCGCGTGGCGAGGACGTCGACGTGATCGACGCGGAGCTGGAGGAGTCCCGCGAGGAACTGATCGCGGCACACCGGAACGGCGACGAGGACGGTGCCGCGGACGTCGCCGCCGAGTGGCGGATCAGGCTCCGCCGGGCCCTGCGCGACAACCCCGGGGCCGCGGAGGAGCTGCGCGGCCTGCTCGACGAGCTGGTGCCCCGGCGGCCCGCCGGTACCACCGTGTCGATCAACCACAACACCATCAACGACGGCACCTACAACGGACCCGTGATCATGGCCCATTCGATCCACGACGGTGTGCGCACGGTGCCCCGCCAGGAACCGGGTGCCAGGTGACGGCAGCGGGTCACGCTCCCGTAGTGAGCTCCCCCCGGCACACCGGGCACCGCTCCTTGCCGTCCCAGGCGTCCCAGCCGAAGGACGCGGGCGAGAACGTCCGGTCCTTCAGTTCGCCGCGCACCGCCACCCGGTAGGCCCACACCATGTCGAGGTAGGGGTGGTAGGCGTCGTGGAAGTCCGACGAGGTGTGCGTGGCGCCCGTGCCCACGACGCGCTGGACGGCGCGCAGCTGCTGGAACATCGCCTGTCCGGCGCCGGCCACGTCGGCGGAGGCGTCGATGAAGAACCGCTCGCGGACCTCGTGGACGGCCGCTTCGTCGAGTGCCGCTCGGGCGGCCAGGTCCGGGTCGACCGCCGGATCCTGCGCCTGGGCTATGCCGCGCAGCCGGGTGTGGCATCTCCCGACGGCGGCGATGAACTCGATGTAGACCGCGCGCCGCCGCTCCTCCGCCCCGCGGTCCTTCTCATGGCGTTGGCGTAGGCGGTCGGCCAGCACGGTGCCCGATATGGCGATGAAACCGCCGCTCACCGTCGCGACGAGCGTGCCCCAGTCCATGGTTCTTCCCCCCGGAAACGATCACGGTCCCTACGGCCCCGAATCTATCCCCGCCGGAGCCTGGCCACCGGGTTTCCGGGAAGCGAGGCCGGCGGACACCCCGACCGCACGACCACCACCCTCGGCGACGCCCTGGCCGCCGCGACGAGCGCGTTCGCCCCGGCGGGCGCTCTTGACCGAAGGTCTGGACCATTCTACGGTTTGGCAGGGTCACGACACAGGGCGGGGCGGGTCGAACCTTTCGTCCCGCCGGCGGCGGACCCGGGCTGGAAGGACATACGGATCATGGGGCGTACATCACGACTGCTGGGCCTCGGCCTGGCCGCGGCACTCGTCGTACCGATGCTGGTCGGAGCCGCGCCGCCGAAGTCCGCGGAGACGAACATCGCGGCCGCCGAGACCTGCGCGGTCAAGTCGAAGCCCACGGGCAAAGTGCTCCAGGGGTACTGGGAGAACTGGGACGGGGCGGCCAACGGCGTGCACCCGCCGCTCGGCTGGATCCCGATCACCGACTCCCGCATCACCCAGCACGGCTACAACGTCATCAACGCGGCCTTCCCCGTCATCCGCTCCGACGGCACCGTCCTCTGGGAGGACGGCATGGACAACACCGTCAAGGTCGCCACTCCCGCCGAGATGTGTCAGGCCAAGGCCTCCGGCCTCACCACCCTCATGTCGATCGGCGGAGCCGCGGCGGGGATCGACCTCAGCTCCAGCGCGGTGGCCGACCGGTTCGTCCAGACGATCGTCCCGATCCTGAAGAAGTACAACTTCGACGGCATCGACATCGACATCGAGACCGGCCTCGTCGGCAGCGGCAACATCAACCAGCTGTCCGCGTCGCAGTCCAACCTCATCCGCATCATCGACGGCGTCCTCGCCGCGATGCCGCCGAACTTCGGTCTCACCATGGCCCCCGAGACGGCGTACGTCACCGGCGGCAGTGTCGTCTACGGCTCGATCTGGGGCTCGTACCTCCCCATCATCAAGAAGTACGCCGACAACGGCCGCCTGTGGTGGCTGAACATGCAGTACTACAACGGCAGCATGTACGGCTGCTCCGGCGACTCCTACTCCGCCGGCACCGTCGCGGGCTTCACCGCCCAGACCGACTGCCTGAACAAGGGGCTGGTCATCCAGGGCACCACCATCAAGGTGCCCTACGACAAGCAGGTCCCCGGCCTCCCCGCCCAGCCCGGCGCCGGCGGCGGCCACATGTCCACCGGCCTCGTCTCGCAGGCCTGGAACCACTACAACGGCTCCCTCAAGGGGCTGATGACCTGGTCCCTGAACTGGGACGGCTCCAGGGGCTGGACCTTCGGCGACAACGTGAGTTCCCTCCAGGGCCGTTGAGCCCCCGCCCGTACGTTTCCGCGCCCCCGGTCCGCTCCGGACCGGGGGCGCGGCGCTGCTCCGGCCGGGGAGCGACACGAGGAAGGCGTGAACCGGTCGCGCACCGGGGCGGCCGGGAGAGCAGAATCGGGTACGGACCGGGGTGATCGTTTCCCCGGTGCGCCGGGCCCGTCTCCCCACGGGCCGGCCGACGACGAAGACGTACGAGGAGCCCCGATGGTGCACGAACGGGCCGGTCACCCGGCGCAGTCCGCAGACCTGGTCGACGTGGCACGGCTGGTGACGGCCTATTACGCCCTCCACCCCGATCCCGCCGAGCCCGCCCAGCGGGTGGCCTTCGGCACCTCCGGCCACCGCGGCTCCGCGTTCGCCGCCGCGTTCAACGAGGACCACATCGCCGCGACCACCCAGGCGATCTGCGACTACCGATCCCGCCAGGGCACCGACGGACCCCTGTTCCTCGGCGCGGACACCCACGCGCTGTCCGAACCCGCCCGGGTCACCGCCCTGGAGGTGCTCGCCGCCAACGGGGCCACCGTCCTCATCGACAGCGAGGACGGCTACACCCCGACCCCCGCCGTCTCGCACGCCATCCTCACGTACAACCAGGGCCGCACCGAGCACCTGGCCGACGGCATCGTGGTCACCCCCTCGCACAACCCGCCCGCCGACGGCGGCTTCAAGTACAACCCGCCGAACGGGGGGCCTGCCGCCTCCGACGCCACATCGTGGATCCAGGACCGGGCCAACGCCCTGATCGAGGCCGGACTCGGAGTGGTCCGCCGGATGCCGTACGCCCAGGCCCTGGCCGCCGACACCACCCACCGGTACGACTTCCTGACCGCGTACGTCGACGACCTGCCCTCCGCCCTCGACCTCGACGCCGTACGGGACGCGGGAATCCGCATCGGAGCCGACCCCCTCGGCGGCGCGTCCGTCGCCTACTGGGGGCGGATCGCGGAACGCCACCGGATCGACCTCACCGTCGTCAACCCGCTCGCCGACCCCACCTGGCGGTTCATGACGCTGGACTGGGACGGCAGGATCCGCATGGACTGCTCGTCCCCGCACGCCATGGCCTCGCTGATCGCCCAGCGCGACGCGTACGCCATCGCCACCGGGAACGACGCCGACGCCGACCGGCACGGCATCGTCACCCCCGACGGCGGCCTGATGAACCCCAACCACTACCTGGCCGTCGCCATCGACTACCTCTACACCCACCGCGACGGCTGGGCCGCCGGGACCGGCATCGGCAAGACCCTGGTCTCGTCGTCCATGATCGACCGGGTCGCCCACGACCTCGGCCGCACCCTGGTGGAGGTCCCGGTCGGCTTCAAGTGGTTCGTCGACGGCCTCTACGACGGCAGCCTCGGCTTCGGCGGCGAGGAGTCTGCGGGGGCCTCGTTCCTGCGCCGCGACGGCCGGGTCTGGACCACGGACAAGGACGGCATCCTGCTGGCCCTCCTCGCCTCCGAGATCACCGCCGTCACCGGCTCCACCCCCTCCCAGCACTACGCGCGGCTCACCGGCCGCTTCGGCGACCCGGCGTACGCCCGCGTCGACGCACCCGCCACCCGCGAGGAGAAGGCCGTCCTGGCCCGGCTCTCCCCGCAGCAGGTCAAGGCCGACACCCTGGCCGGAGAGCCCGTCACCGCCGTCCTCACCGAGGCCCCGGGCAACGGAGCGCCGATCGGCGGCCTCAAGGTCTGCACCGACAGCGCCTGGTTCGCCGCCCGTCCCTCGGGCACCGAGGACGTCTACAAGGTGTACGCGGAGAGCTTCCAGGGCCCCGGCCACCTCGCCCGGGTCCAGGAGGAGGCCCGGGCGCTGGTCTCCGAAGCACTCGGCGACGCCTGAGTCCTGTCGTCGGCATCCGGCACGCCGACCGGTGCCGGCGCTCAGGCGCCCGGCACCGTCGGCCGCACCTGCCGCAGGAAGGCCGCGTTGTCCGGGGTGCGCCGGACCTTGTCGAGCAGCACCTGAAGGGCGCCCTGGCCGTCCCGCGTGCCCAGGGCACGGCGCAGGGCCCTCACGGCCGTCAACTCGCCCTGACCGAATAGGAGTTCCTCGCGACGGGTGCCGGAGCGGGTGACGTCGACGGCCGGGAAGATCCGCGCCTCGGCGGCGGAGCGGTCCAGGCGCAGCTCCATGTTGCCGGTGCCCTTCAGCTCCTCGAAGAAGAAGTCGTCGGCCCGCGAACCCGTCTCCACGAGGGCCGTCGCCAGGATGGTCAGCGAACCGCCCTCCTCGGCGCAACGGGCCGCGCCGAACAGCTTCTTGGGGCCGGACAGGGCCGCCGCGTCGATGCCACCGCTGAGCGTCCGGCCGCCCGCGCGGGCCGCGTTGTTGTGGGCCCGGCACAGCCGGGTGAGGGAGTCCAGCAGGATCACCACGTCCCGGCCCTGCTCGACGAGGCGCCGGCCGCGCTCGACGGCGAGTTCGGCCAGGGCGATGTGCTCCCGGGCGGGCCGGTCGAAGGTCGACGCGTACACCTCGCCGCGTACGGAGCGGAGCATGTCCGTGACCTCCTCGGGCCGTTCGTCGAGCAGCACCACCATCAGGTGCGCCTCGGGGTGGTTGGTGGCGACGGCGGCGGCCAACTGCTGCAGCAGCACGGTCTTCCCCGTCCGGGGCGGTGCGACGATGAGGCCGCGCTGGCCCTTGCCGACGGGGGAGACGAGATCGACGATGCGCGGTGCGGGCCCGCCGTGCGGCGTTTCCAGGCGCAGCCGCTCGCGGGGGTGGACCGGCGTCAGGTCGCGGAAGCGGGCACGGCCCCGCAGGTCTTCCGGGGCGAGTCCGTTCACACGGTCGACCGAGGACAGGACGCGGGGCCGGTCGCAGCCGCCCTCGACGGCGTCGCCCGTGCGCAGCCCGAGGCGGCGGATCAGGGCGGACGACACCTGGATGTCGTAGGGGGAGGGGTGGCCGCCGCGGACACGGAGCATGCCGTGGCCGTCGTCGGCGGTGTCGAGGAGGCCGGCGACCCGGACGGGGCGCTGCTTCCCGGTCACGGGGCGTTCGAGTGTGGTGGTCATGGAAGGGGTCCTTTCGCGGACAGGCGAATGAGGGGACCGGCGTACGGAGGGGCGGTGGAAATCACGCCACGCACCGGGGCACGGAAGCCCTGAGCCGGAGAGACAGCGAAAACGCTGGGAAGAAGCTGGATCGCCGGTCGGAAAGGACGGGCGCGACAGCGGTGGAGAGGAATCAGCACCGGTGCCCGATGAGAAGGGGCATACACACGTGCTCATCGCACTGTACCACTGTGCGCCGGGAGCGCAACGGAACATCGGTCGGTACATCGGAACGTCCGTCGGAACGTCCGTCGGACGCGTGTCCTGCAAGCGCCCGACACGCGTCGAGGGCGGTGGGAGCTCCGATGTTCGAGTTCCCACCACCCTCGGTGGCAGCGGCAGGGCCGCAGCGTCAGCCGGTCACACCCAGCAGCGGGGCCCAGGACTCCAGCGCGGGCTGCTCGGCGAGGTCGGCGAAGGCCACCTCGATGCCGTGGTCGCGGCGCCAGGCGGCGGCCAGCGACATCAGGCGGACGGAGTCGAGGCCGTAGTCGACGAGGTTCTCGTCGAGGGGGATCTCCTCCGGGTCCTCGCCCAGGACGTCGGCGACATCGGCACGGAGCTGTTCGAGCGTGAGCGCCACAGCGGTCACTTCCCTTCGAAGACGGTCCGGGCGGTCGTGACGACGGCGCACTTGCCCGCGGCCCAGCGCAGCGCCATCGCATGGTCCTCGGCCGAGAAGTCCGCCACCGCGTCGGCCACCACGAACGCCTGGATGTCCTGCATCCAGGCGTCGCACGCGGTCATGAGCACACCGATGTGGGCGTAGACGCCGGTGATGACGATCTGGTCGCGCCCCTGCTCGCGCAGGCGCTCCAGCAGATCGGTGCGGACGAACCCGCTGTACTTCCACTTGGTGAGCACGGTGTCGCCCGCGTCGGGTGCGACCTCGTCCGCGATGGCCGCCAGGTGCTCGTCGGCCGGGAGTCCGGGGCCCCAGAAGTCCTGCTGGAGACCGCGCTCCTCCGCGCTCTGGCCGCCGGGCTGCGCGGTGTAGAGGACCGGCACGCCGAGCCGTGTCGCGTCCTTCTTCAACTCGGCCACACGGGCCAGGAGTTCGGGCACCGGTTCGGCCCGGCGGTCGTACGCCGACAGGAAGTGGTTCTGCAGGTCGTGGACCAGGAGCACCGCACGCGCTGGGTCGACGGTCCAGTCGACCCGGTTGGCGGGCAGCTCACCGGCGGCCGGCATGGGGTAGGGGGCGATGGCGGGCAGAGCCATGGTGGAGAGGGTTCCGTTCGGGAGTCGTTCAGCGGGACGGGGAGGGAGAAGTGGTGCGGGCCGCGGCGTTGCGCAGGTCCTTCTTGGAGACCTTGCCCACGCCGGTCTGCGGAAAGGCGTCGACGAACTCGACCCGGTCCGGCACCTTGTAGGCGGCCAGGCCCCGTTCGCGTACGAACCGCTTGACGGCCACCGCCTTGAGCGGACCCGCGCCCGAGCGCAGGATCACGTAGGCGCAGACGCGTTCGCCCAGATACGGGTCTGGCTCGGCCACCACGTTGGCGTCGTGCACGGCCGGGTGGGCGAGGATGTGGTTCTCGACCTCCTCGGCGGCGATCTTCTCGCCGCCCCGGTTGATCTGGTCCTTGGCGCGCCCCTCGACGACGATGTGCCCGGTGTCGGTGACCCGCACGATGTCGCCGGTGCGGTAGAAGCCGTCCTCGGTGAAGGAACGGGCGTTGTGCTCGGGGGCGTTCCAGTAGCCGCGGATGGTGTACGGGCCCCGGGTCAGCAGATGGCCGGTCCCGCCCGGGGCCACCTCCTGGCCGTCGTCGTCGACGACCAGGATCTCGTCGTCGGGCGAGATGGGCCGCCCCTGCGTGGTGACGATGGTCTCTACGGGGTCGTCCAGCCGGGTGTAGTTGACCAGCCCCTCGGCCATGCCGAAGACCTGCTGGAGCGTGCAGCCGAGAGCGGGACGGACCCGGCGGGCCGCCTCCTCGCTGAACTTGGCACCCCCCACGAGCAGGACGTCCAGGCTGCCGATGTCGTGCGCGGTGCCCGGCGCGGCCTCCGTCCACAGCAGGGCCAGCGGCGGCACGAGCCCGGTGATGGTGACGCCCTCACGCTCGATCAGCGGGAACGCCACCTCGGGCGAGGGCGCCGGGCACAGCACCACACGGCCGCCGGCGTACAGCGTGCCGAGCGAACCGGGGGAGGAGAGCGGGAAGTTGTGGGCCGCCGGCAGGACGCACAAGTACACGCTCCTCTCGTCGACGGCGCAGATCTCGTTGGATCCCCACAGCGAGTAGATGTAGTCGTCGTGGGTGCGCGGGATCAGCTTCGGTACGCCGGTGCTGCCGCCGGAGAGCTGAAGGAAGGCCAGGTCGTCCGGGCGCGGGCCGCCGTAGCCGACCGGCTCCTCGGCGACCTCGGCCAGCGCCTCGAACTCGCCGGGATCCCCCTGGGCGACGAACACATGGCGCAGGGTGCCCACGTTGGCGCGGGTCTTCGACGCCAGTTCACGGTAGTCGTAGCCGCCGTGCTCGGCCGCGATGACGAACGCCACCGCCCCGGTGAACTCGCAGAAGTAGGTGATCTCGCTCTCGCGGTGCGCGGGCAGCGCGAAGACGGGCAGCGCGCCGATCCGGAACAGCGCGAAGATCACCTCGAAGAACTCGGCGATGTTGGGGAGTTGCACCACCACCTTGTCGCCCTTGGCGATGTCGCGGGCGAGGAACCCCGCCGCCAGCCGGTCGGCGCGCCGGTCGAGATCGGCGTACGTCCACCGGCTTCCCGCCACCGGATCGACGATGGCGACCCGGTCCGGGTGGTCCTCGGCGCGCTGCCGCAGCATCTCCCCGAAGGTCTCCCCGCGCCACCAGCCGGCCGCCCGGTACTTCTCCGCGAACTCGGCGGGCCAGGTGGGCGCCACGTCCGTACTCACAGCTCGGCTCCCACGGCGCTCAGGAAGGTGCGGAACTTGGCCGCGGTCTCGGCGGTCTCCGCCTCGGGCTCGGAGGCGGCGACGATGCCCGCTCCCGCGTACAGGCGCAGCGTGCGCTCCTCGGCGTCGGCGCAGCGGATCGTGACGACCCATTCGCCGTCGCCCTCGGCGTTGCCCCAGCCGACCACGCCGGTGAAGAACCCGCGGTCGAACGGCTCGGTCTCCGCGATGACCTGACGAGCCGTCGACGCCGGTGTGCCGCACACGGCGGGCGTCGGGTGCAGCGCGCAGGCCAGCTCCAGCGCCGAGGCGTCGGGGGAGGCGAGGGTGCCGGTGACCGTGGTGGACAGGTGCCACATGGTGGCGGTGCGGATGAGCGTCGGACGGGCCGGGACGGTCAGGTCCGTGCAGTACGGCGCGAGCGCCTGGTGGACGGCGTCGACGACGACGGCGTGCTCGTGGAGGTCCTTGACGGATTCCAGCAGGGTGGCCGCCCGGCGCACGTCCTCGGCGAGGTCGGCGCTGCGGGGGGTCGACCCGGCGAGCGGATTGGCGACGACCTGCTTCCCGTGGCGGGAGACGAGCAGTTCGGGGCTGGCGCCGATGAGGGTGCGCCCGGGGCCGGTCGGCAGCGCGAAGGTGTAGCCGGAGGGGTCGCGGCGGGCGAGGCGCTGGAGCATCGCGGGCAGGTCGAGCGGGACCTCGGAGGTGAGTTCGAGGGTGCGGGCCAGCACGACCTTGCTGAACTCGCCGCGCCACATGCGCGCCACGGCGGATGCGACGCCCTTGCCGTAGATGTCGGGTTCGGGCACCGGGCGTATCTGCCAGCTCCCCGCGGAGGGCGCGCTCGCGGGCAGCGCGATGAGCGGGTCGGAGGCGAGCGGCGGCGCGCAGCGCACCGCGTCCGGGACGCTCAGGGCGGCCGGGGCGGTGTGGTCGAAGGGGATGGCGCCCATGACCACCGGCGACTCCTGGCCTGCGGCGACCGCTGCGGCGAGCGTGGCGCCCACCCGCGCGGTCAACGGTCTCTCGTCATGCGGGACATGGAGTCCCGGGCCCCGTGCGAGCAGCGTGCGTCCGGGGGTGGCGAGAAAGTGGTCGCCCGGTGTGTAGGCGTCCAGCAGCGAAGTGGCCGCTCCTACGGCCGGGTGGGCCGGATCGGCCGGGGCGGTGTGCGTGGCGACCTGGGATGCCGTCGACACGGTGACTCCATTCTCGATGGTCTCGTCAGCGGGTGCGGGGGGCTGGATGGGAGGTGAGGGAAAGGGGGAGGTGCGGTCGGGCCGGTCAGCGCAGGGTCGCGCCGCCGTCGACGTACAGCTCCTGCATGGTGATGTGGCGGGCACGGTCCGAGGCGAGGAACGCCACCGTCTCCGCGATGTCCCCGGGGTCGGCGATCCGGCCGAGCGGGATGCCGGTGCGGTAGGTCGAGGGGTCCCCGTCGATGACGCGCTGTTCGGCGCCCGGACCGGTCCACAGCGCGCGTTGCATCGGCGTGTCGGTGGAGCCGGGTGCGACGACGTTGCAGCGAACGCCGCTGCGGGCGAGTTCGAGCCCCAGGCACTTGGTGAACATGGCGGCGGCCGCCTTGGAAGCGGCGTAGGCGGCCATGCCGGTGCGGGGGATGCCGGCGGCGTTGGAGCCGACGGTGACGACCGCGCCGGATCCGCGGGCCGCCATGAGCGGGGCGACGGCCTGGGAGACGTGGAAGACGCCGGTGGCGTTCACCGCGAACGTCTCCGCCCAGTCCTGCGCGGAGAGCACCGCCGCCGGGCCGGTACGCAGGATGCCCGCCACGTTCACCAGGACGTCGACCGGGCCGAGTTGGCGCTCGACCCGGGCCACGGTGCTCTCCACCGAACGGCGGTCGGTGACGTCCATCACGTACGGGGTCAGGCTGCCTCCCGAGCGTTCGCCGTCGGGCAGTCCCTCCTGCGTCAGGGCCCACTCGGCGGCCAGCGCCTCGACGCCCGGCCGGGCGCGATCGGTGGCGGCCACGCGGGCGCCCAGGGTGGCGAGCAGGTCGGCGACTGCCGCGCCGATGCCTTGTGCGGCACCGGTGACCAGAGCAGCGCGGCCGATGAACTCGCCGCTTCTGCCCGGTATGTGCTCAGGCATGAGCAACCTCCTCCGGGTGTTAGGTAAGGGTAACCTAAATAAGTCGACCGCCCGGAAGGTGTCGGGCCGTCGATATCTACTTAGGCTAGCCTCACCTTATGCAAACGCCGCACACGGGGACCACGGCCTCGGCTCCCGAACATGACTCCTCGACCGTTCAGTTGGATGGAGGCGAAGTCGGCCGGACGGTGGAGACCGTGCCCGCCGGAGGCGAGGAAGCATCCCGGGGAACCGAGAGCGGAACAACCTCGGAGAGCCAGAACGGAACAACTCCGGAAACCGGACAGCCCACCGCCGTGACCGGGGATCCCCGCTCCACAGCCGACCCGCGAGGACGGACCGTGGCGGCGGCCCTCGCCGGACTGGCCCTCGCCGTCCTACTGTTGACGGCCCTCTCCCTCTCGATCGGCGCGGGCGAGGTCGGCCCCGGCGGCGTCCTGGACTACCTGCTGGGCCGGGACGGCGCGCGCGACAACGCCCGGCTCTCCCTCGTCGTCGGCGACCTGCGCCTCCCGCGCACCTTCACCGCGCTGCTCGTCGGAGCCGCCCTCGGAGTCGCCGGGTGCCTCCTCCAGGCGGTCACCCGCAACCCGCTGGCCGAGACCGGACTGCTCGGCGTCAACGCGGGCGCCTCACTCGGGGTCGTCGCCGGCATCGCACTCCTCGGCTTCGATTCCGGTTACGCCTACCTCGTCTGCGCGTTCGTCGGCGCGGTGGTCGCCAGCGGCCTCGTCCTCCTCATCTCCGGAAGACGCGGTGGCGGCTCTCCCATGCGTCTGGTCCTCGCCGGAGCGGCCCTCGGCGCTACCTTCGGCGGGCTCACCAGCGTCATCGTCGTCAACTCCGCGGAGACCTACGACAGATTCCGCTTCTGGGTCCTCGGCTCCCTCGCCGGGGTCGAGGGCTTCGGCGAACTCGGCCGCCTCGCCCCGGTGCTCGCCCTCGGCTTCCTCATCGCCCTCCTGGTCGCCCGCCCGCTCTCCGCCCTCGCCCTCGGCGACGACCTGGCCCGCAGCCTCGGCCACCGGCCACCCGTGATCCGTACGGTCGTCGCCGTCGGCGTCACCCTCCTGACCGCCGCCGCCGTGGCGCTCGCCGGTCCCATCTCCTTCCTCGGCCTGCTCGCCGGATTCCTCGCCCGCGCCCTGGCCGGCACCCGGCTCGCGGCCCGGCTGCTGCTCGCCGGGCTCATCGGCGCCTGCGTCCTCACGGTCTCCGACATCGCCGCCCGCGTGGTCTCCCGGCCCTTCGAGGCGCCCGTCTCCGTCATCGTCGCCCTCATCGGAGCCCCCGTCCTCATCGCCATCGTCCGCTCCGAGCAACTGGCCTCGATGGGCATGACGGAACCGGCCACCGAGGAGCGCGCCCCCGACCGCCCCCGCCGTTTCCGGATCACCCTGCCCCGCCCCTCCCGCCGCACGCCGAAGACCAAGACGCTCCGGGTCCGCCCGGCCGACACCCTCGTCCTGCGGCGCGGCCCGCTCTCCCTGCTCGTCACCCGGCGCGCCGCGCTCGCCGCCCTCGCCCTCACCGGGGCCCTCCTGCTCGCCGTCGTCCTCTCCGCGTACGCGGGCCAGAGCGACATGGGCGTCGGCCGCACCTTCCGCGCGGTGCTCGGCCAGGGCGACCGCTTCGACGTCCTGCTCGTGCAGAAATTCCGGCTCGGCCGCATCCTCGCCGGACTCACCGCGGGCGCCGCCCTGGGCCTCGCGGGCTGCCTCACCCAGACCCTGGCCCGCAACCGCCTGGCCACCCCCGAACTCCTCGGCGTCAACGACGGGGCCACCGCCGCCGTCCTGCTCTCCGTCACCCTCAGCGCCACCGGCTCCTTCGGCGCCTGGTGGGCCGGACCGCTCGGCGCGCTCGCCGCCGTCATCGTCGTCACCACCGTCTCCGGCGGACTCGGCCAACGCGGCTACCGCGTCCTCGTCGTCGGCCTCGCCATGTCCGCGCTGGCCTCCGCGATCACCCAGGTCGTCCTGTCCCGCAGGTCCCTCTCCTCGGCGAGTTCGCTGTACGTATGGACCTCCGGCAGCCTCAACGGACGCAGCTACTCCGTCGCCGTCCCCGTCCTCATCGGCCTCGCGCTCCTGGTCCCGGTCGCCCTCGTCGTCGCCCGCCACCTGGGTGTCCTGCGCTTCGACGACGCGACCGCCTCCTCGCTCGGCTCCGCCCCCGGCCGGGTCCGGGCCCTCTCCCTGCTCCTGGCCGTCGCCCTCGCGGGCCTCGCCGTCGGTATCTGCGGCCCCGTCGGCTTCGTGGCGCTGGCCTCCCCGGTCATCGCCTCCCGGCTCGCCGGCCCCCTGCGCGTACCGCTCGTCGGCTCGATGCTCACCGGAGCCGTCCTCGTGGTCGCCGCCGACACCCTCGGCCGCATCGCACTCGACGGCGTCGAACTCCCCGTCGGCATCGTCACCACCGTCCTGGGTGGCCCGTTCCTGCTGTGGGTGCTGCTCGGCCGCTCCGCCGCCACCCGCGTCTGAAAGCCGGCCCGCACATGACCAGCTCACAGCACCGCAACCCGCCCGCCCCTCCCGCACCCGCGGGACCGACCGGAACCGAGGCGCACACCGTGCGAAGCCCCCTCCTGCGCACGCTCATCGAGAACATGACCGTGGGCAGCCCCGACGCCGAGGAGGCGTTCTGGCGGTACGTGAGTGCCACCGGGGCCCCGCTCGTCGAGCCCGACCCCGAGGGCGACCCCGGCCACCGGCTCGTCACCTTCGTCCGCCGTGAGGACCCCGAGCGCCCCGCCACCCACGTCCTGGCCCTCGTCCACACGGTCACCGACAAGGACCGGCACGCGGGCGACCTCGCCCCGCACCTGATGGAACGCGTCGACGGCACCGGCGTCTGGGCGATCAGCCACCGGCTGCGGGCCGACCACCGTGCCTCGTACCAGTTCCACGCCACCGACGGAACCCGCGAGAACGCCCTGCGCGCCGACCGGGCCGCCTGGCTCCAGGTCCTCGACCACGCCGAGCCCGACCCGCTCAACGACCGCCCACCACTGCCCTCCCGGGACGGCCGCAACCCCGCCTCCGTACTCGAACTCCCCGAAGCCCCGGCCCAGTCACGTACCCGGCGGCGCGACGAAGTGGACCGGGGGCGGACGCTCGACGCCGAGGTGGACGACCGCCGGATCACGGTCCACCTTCCGCCCGGCCACCGCCCGGACGGCGGCCCGTACGCGCTCGCCGTGCTCCTCGACGGCGAGATGTGGGGCCCGGTCCTCGGCGTCGGCGACATCCTCGACAACCTGCACGCCGACGGGGACCTGCCCCCCACCGTGGCGGTCCTGGTCGACACCATGGGCCGGCGCATGGAGGACCTGGCCTGCAGCGCGCCGTTCGTCGACTGGCTGGCCGACACCCTGCTGCCCTGGGCCGGACGGGAGTACGGGGCCGGGGCCGACGCCGCACGGACCGTCGTCGCCGGACAGAGCGCGGGCGGCCTCACCGCCGCTTTCGCCGCCTTCCGGCGACCCGACCGCTTCGGCCTCGCCCTCTCCCAGTCCGGTTCCTTCTGGTGGCCCGACGACGAACGCGGCAGCGAATGGCTCACCGGGGAGTACGCCCGGGCGGAACGCAGGCCGGTGACGCTCCACCTGGAGGTCGGCCTCCAGGAATGGATGCTCCTCGCGGAGAACCGCAGACTCCGCAATGTGCTGCGCGCCCGCGGATACGACGTCCGCTACCGGGAGTTCAACGGCGGCCACGACTACGCCTGCTGGCGCGGCGGCCTCGCCGACGGCCTGGCGGAACTGCTCGGCGGACGACCTCGGCCGCGAAGCAGCGGCAGGGCTCGTTGTCAGTCGATGGCCTGGTAGAGCGTGGTCCAGAAGTCGTTCATGGCACGCGGCGAGTCCGGGGTGGACAGTCCGACCTGCGTGAGCAGGACTCCGGTGAGCTGGTTGGTCCTGTCCGCGTAGGCGGTGGTGCCGGTGCCGCCGAACCAGCCGAACTGGCCGATGGGCGCGTAGTCCCCGCGATAGGTGCGCACCGCCATCCCGAAGCCCCAGCCGCCGTTCATCCCCTGGCCGGACGACAGGTGGGCGACGTTGCCGAACATGGTGTCCCGGGCGACCAGTTGCCCGGGCGAGAGACGGTTGGTGGTCATCAGCTCGACGGCGGCCCGCGACAGGATCCGTTCACTCCCGTGCATTCCGTGGTTCAGCAGCATCTGGAAGTAGGCGTGGTAGTCGGCGGCGGTGGAGACCAGCCCGCCGCCGGCGCCCTGAAACGCGGGAGGCCGGCTCGACCTCCCCCCTGCCGCCTCGTCCCACACGGCGAACTCACCGGTCCGCGGGTCGGGCCCGTACAGGGGCGGGAGCCGGTCGATCCTGTCCGCGGGCACGTGGAAGGCGGTGTCCTTCATCCCCAGTGGATCGAGGACGCGTGTCCGCAGGAAATTCTCCAACGACTGACCCGTGACCCTGGAGACAAGCACCCCGACCACCTCGTTGCTGAGGTCGTACTGCCACCGCACTCCGGGCTGGTACTGCAACGGCAGCTCGCCCAGGCGGCGCATCCACTCGTCCGGCTCGGGCGCCGGCCCGGATGCCACGCTGTAGTCGAGACGCTCGAAGGTCGCGGCCCTGATCGGGGAAGCCATCGACTCGAAGTCCACCCCGAGCCCGAACGTGGAGGTCAGCAGGTCCCTTACGGTGATCGGCCGCTGTGCCGGCACGGTGTCGTCCAGCGGTCCGTCGGGCCGCTTCAGCACCTGCCGGTCAGCGAGTTCGGGCAGCCACTGATCCACCGGGTCGTCCAGCCGCAGCCGACACTCGTCGAGCAGGATCATCGCCGCCGCCATCGTGACCGGTTTGGACGCGGACGCCATCCGGAAGATCGTGTCCCGGCGCATCGGCGAGCCGCCGTCATGACGCATCGTCCCGATCGCTTCGACGTGCGTCCGGCCGTTGCGGCTGACCAGGGCGACCAGGCCGGGGATCTTCTTGGACTCGACGTGCCCGGCCAGCACCTCGCGCAGTCGGCGCAGCCCTGCGGCGGAGAAGCCGCTGTCGCTTGTTCCCATGATGATTCTCCCGTTCACGTCGTCGGTTCCCACAGCGGCCCTGGTGGCCGCCCGGCCCTTCGAGCGGCCATGGGGAGAGCCTTCGCCCTTGACCCAAGGTCAAGGTCAACCCCTGGTCGCGATCACGGGGTGACAGGCGCCGATCGCAGGTGTCCCGGTCCCTCCGGCGGCAGGGGGAGGGGCTGGAGCGGTGCGCGCTATCCTCGCCTCTGTGACCGTCCGGACTTCCCGGCCGACGCGGTTCGCGAGACCGCGGCCATCCAGGATCCGGAGGTGCGCCGAGCCGATGGCAGACGGGCTCACGATCGGTCAGGCGGCGGCGTTCGTCGGTGTCACGATCAAGACCGTGCGGCACTATCACCGGCTCGGCCTGGTCGCCGAGCCGGATCGCGACGGTTCCGGCTACCGCCGTTACCGATCGGGTGAGCTGTTCCGGCTGGTCCAGGTCCGGACTCTGGCCGCGGCCGGCGTGCCGCTCGCCGAGATCGGCGATCTGCTCGACGCCGATCGCCGGACGTTCGCCGCCACCCTGGACAACGTCCATGACCAGCTCACCGAACGGATCGAAGACCTGATCGCGCGCCGCGACAGGCTGCACCGTCTCGACCACGGCGACCGGGCCCTGCTGCCGGACCGGGCCTGCGCGATCCTGGACCGACTCGCCGAACTCGGATTCGATCCGGATTACGTGATCGGTCAGCGGGAGGCTCTGGTGCTGGCCCGGGCATTGGTTCCGGAGATCTTCGACACCTTCCTCACCCGGCTCGAACATTCGCTCGGTGATCCCGAGTCCGTCGAGCTGACCAAGCGCGGTTGGGATGCGAGGGCCTGGGACCCGGACGACCCGCGGATCGAGGAACTGGCGTCGGCACTGACCGACAGGCTGCTGACCGACCGCGCGCTGCTGGAGATGCCGAGCGGGTTCCGGAGCCGGTCCGACGCCGCCTCCCGGTACGGAATGGTCAACCACCACCGGGAGGACCAGTCACCGTCCATCGCCCGGCTGAACAGGCTGATCGAGGCGAACCTGCGCGCGGCCGGCATCGCCGTACCGCATCAGTGACGGCCGCCCGTACCGGTCCTCCGCCTCAGCCGCAGTCAGCGGCCCGCGCGCACCGGGCCCCGCCCCTCCTTCGCGCGCTCAGCCCTTGACGGCCGGAGCCTCGTCCGCCGCCAGGACCCCGCCGGGGGCGGGCGGCCCGTCCTCGTCGTCGAACGGCGGCGGCTGCGGGGCCTCGCGCGGCAGCCGCAGAGCGATCAGCGCCCCGGCCGCGACGAGCGCCGCCGTCACCCAGACCGCCGTGCGGTACGGTCCGGGATCGGCGGCCTCCGCCGTATGACCGCCGCCGATCACCGCCGCACAGGCGGCGATGCCCACCGCGCCGCCCAGCGTGCGGACGATCTGGAACAAGCCCATCGCCTGACCCATGTCGGACGGCGCGATCGACTCGAACCCGGAGATCTGCACGGTCAGCACCGCCGTGCCGAGCACCAGGCCGATCAGGAACATCAGCCCGCGCACGCTCCACGCGTTCTCCGCCACGCCGGGCACGGCGAGGGTCGCGAAGACCGCGGCGGCGACCAGCAGCGCCGGCACGGTCAGCAGCCGGGGGCCGAACCGCGGCAGCAGCCGGTCCACCACCTGCGAGGCGAGCATCAGCCCGACGGCCTCCGGGAACACGCTCAGCCCGGCGTCCAGCGCCGACGCCCCCAGGCTCGCCTGGTAGAGCAGCGGGAAGACGAACAGCACGCCCATCAGCCCGGCGGCCGTCACCCCGGCCAGCGCGGAGGCCGACCCGTACACGCGGTCGGCGAGCAGCCGCAGTCTCAGCAACGGCGTGCCCGCACGCACCTGGTGCAGGACGGCGGCCACCAACAGGACGGACCCCAGGGCCGCGCTCACGGCGACGGCCGGCCGGGCCCAGCCCTGCGAGGGGCCAAAGCCGAGCGCGTACGTCAGCAGCCCCAGTGCCGGAGTGGCCAGCCAGAAGCCCACCGTGTCGAACGCACCGTCCGGGCCCTCCACATGTTCACGCAGACCGAAGACGCCCAGCAGTACGGCGGCCGCCCCGACCGGCACGTTCACGAAGAACAGCCAGTGCCAGGAGAGGTGTTCGGTGAGGAGGCCGCCCAGTGGCGGACCGAGCGCCGGCATCAGAGCCGTCGGCACGATCAGCACCTTGGCCAGCTTCATCCGCTCGTGCGGCGGGAACGCCCGGAACAGTAGCGTCATCCCGACCGGCGTCAACAACCCGCCCGCCAGGCCCTGTACGGCCCGCGCCACCACCAGCGTCGTCAGATCGGGGGCCAGACCGCAGACGGCCGAAGCGATCGTGAACGCGGTCAGCGCGCCGAGGAACACCCGCTTCGTCCCGAACCGGTCGCCCAGCCACCCCGCCACCGGCAGCCCCACCGCGAGCGCGACCAGGAAGGCCGTCTCCACGGTGTTCGCCGCCGACAGCGGACGCCCGAAGTCGCCCGCGATCGTGTAGAGCGCCGGGTTCACGATCGTCGAGTCCAGGCCGTTCATGCACATCGCGGCCGTGTAGACGAGGACGACCGCGACCCGGGGACGTATCCGGGGCCGGATCAGCAGCCCGCTCACCGGGCGGAGACGGGGACGGGACCGGCCCAGTGCGCGGTGATCCAGTCCAGCGCGTCCTGGCGGGCGCACGGGCCGTGAGCCGTCGACCAGCCCTCCGGCACCGCGGCGAACAGCGGCCACAGGGAGTGCTGCCCCTCCGCGTTGGTGAGGACGAGGAACTCCCCGTCCGCGTCGAAGGGGTTGGCGGATGCGTCGCTCATCGGTGTCACTTCTCCAGCTCGGTCAGTCGGTCGGCCACCACGCGCGCGATGTGCGCGATCGGCTCGGGCAGGGTCATGTCCTTGTGCGAGCAGGCGACGTTCGTGTTGTCGATGCGCCCGCTCACGTACGGGGCCCAGGTGTCCGGCGTCAGGGTGTCGTCGATGGTGTCCACCGTGGCCCGGAAGAACAGCACATCGCCCCGGAACACCCGGTGGTCGTAGGCCCGTACGAGGTCGTTGGTGTTGAGGTACACCTCGCCGAGCGCCTCGATCCTCGCTGCGGACAGCGTGGCCAGCGGGGAGCCCTCGCGGCGCAGCACCTCCACGACGTTCGCCGTGTTCAGCTCCTTGTCGCCGAGGCTCTCGGGGCCGTAACCGCCCATGGTGAGCAGTGATTCGAGCGCCTCGGCCCGGTCGGGAACCGGCAGGCCGCGGAAGCCCTCGGCGGGGTACGCGTCCAGGATCGCCAGCAACTCCACCTCCTGGCCCGCTTCTTGGAGGACCGCCGCGATCGCGTGCGCGATGATGCCGCCGGTCGACCAGCCGAGCAGCCGGTAGGGACCCTCCGGCTGCACCTCGCGGATCCGGGAGGCGTAGTGCGCGGCCAGCTCCTCCAGCGTGGTCGGCAGCGGCTCGTCCGCCGTCGCCCCGCCGACACCCTGGGCCTGGAGCCCGTAGATCGGCACATCGGCCGGCAGGTGGCGGATCAAACCGGCGTAGCACCAGCTCAGACCGCCCGCCGGGTGCACACAGTGGACCGGGGCGCGGTCGCCGGGACGGGCGGGCCGCAGCGGCAGCAGCACATCGAGCGGGTCCTCCTCGCGCGAGACGTCCAGCGCCGCGTCCAGCGCGGCGGGCGTCGGGGCCTGGAACACCGTGCCGATCGACACCTCGATGCCGAACGCCGACCTGATCCGCCCGGCGAGGCGCACCGCGAGCAGCGAATGGCCGCCCAGGTCGAAGAAGTTGTCCTCCACACCGGCGGACGGCAGCCCCAGCACCTCCGCGAAGACCGCGCAGAGCTGCTCCTCGCGGACCGTGCGCGGCGCGCGTCCACCGGCGCTCACCGGAGCGCCCGGCGCGGGCAGCACCTTGCGGTCCAGCTTGCCGTTGCCGGTCAGCGGCAGCCGCTCCAGCACCACCACCGCCGCGGGCACCATGTGCACCGGCAGCGTGGCGGCTGCGTGCTCGCGCAGGGCCACCGGGGCCGGGTCGGCGCCGGGCGCGGGGACGACGTAGCCGACCAGCCGCTTGTCGCCGGGCATGTCCTCGCGGACCACGACCGCCACATCCGCTACCTCCGGATGCGCGGCCAACACCGCCTCGATCTCGCCGAGTTCGATCCGGAATCCGCGGATCTTGACCTGTTGGTCGCCCCGGCCGAAGTACTCCAGCGTGCCGTCCACGCGCCGCCGGGCAAGGTCGCCCGACCGGTACATCCGCCTGCCGCTCTCCCCGAAGAGACGCGCGAACGGGTCGGCGACGAAGCGCCCCGCCGTCAGGTCCGGGCGGCCCAGATAGCCGAGCGCCACCCCCTCACCGGCGACGTACATCTCGCCGGTCACACCCGGCGGCACTGGTTGCAGCCGGTCGTCCAGCACATAGACGCGCAGGTCGGGAATGTTCACGCCGATGGTGCTGGAGATCGCGGAGGCGGCCGTCGCCCGGTCCAGCGCCAGATACGAGACATGGACCGTCGTCTCGGTGATGCCGTACATGTTGACCAGCGTCGGCGCGTTCTCCGGGTGGCGCGTGTACCAGTCCGCGAGCCGCCCCAGCTCCAGCGCCTCGCCGCCGAACACCACGTACCGCAACGCCAGATCGTGTCCCGGAGCCTCCCGGTCGGCGGCGGCCAGCTGGTAGAAGGCGGACGGCGTCTGGTTGAGGACGGTCACCCGCTCGTCCGCCAGCAGCCGCAGGAACGCGTGCGGGTCACGGCTGGTCGCGTACGGCACGACGACGACCCGGCCGCCGTACAGCAGCGCGCCCCACAGCTCCCACACCGAGAAGTCGAACGCGTAGGAGTGGAACAGCGTCCACACGTCGTCCGGCCCGAACGAGAACCAGTGCTCGGTCGCCGTCAGCAACCGGGTCACGTTGTGCTGGGTGACCACGACCCCCTTCGGGCGGCCGGTGGACCCCGAGGTGTAGATGACGTACGCCGGGTCCCCGGGGCTCAGCGGCCGGGTGCGGTCCGCCTGGCCGAGGGGCCCGTCCGGGAGACCGGCGGCCTCGTCGACCGTGATCAGCGGCAGGCCGTGCGCGGGCAGCAGCCCGGCCGTCGAGGCGTCGGTGATCAGCGCCGCCGGACGGGCGTCGTCCAGCATGTACGCGAGCCGGTCCGCCGGGTAGTCCGGGTCCATCGGCAGATACGCGGCCCCCGCCAGCGACACCGCGAGCAGCCCGGCCACCAGGTCCGTGGAGCGCGGCAGCGCGAGCGCCACGATCGAACCGGGACCGATCCCCCGGCCGGCCAGCAGCCGTGCCAGGGCCCGGGCCCGGGAGGACAGTTCGGCGTACGTCAGCGACGCCTTCCCGCAGCTCACCGCCGTTCGGTCCGGGTGGCGGCGCGCCGCCACCTCGTAGACCTCCGCGAGCGTGAGCGGCACCGGCCGGTCGTGGTCGACGCCGTTGGCCTCGACCACGGCACGGTGGACCTCGGCCTCGCCGAGGACCGGCAGCAGGCCGACCGGGGTCCCGGGCCGCTCGGCCGCCGCGGTGAGGAGCCGGGACAGCCGGTCCGCGAGGGCCTGGGCGGTCGACCGGTCGAAGAGGTCGGTGCGGAACTCCAGAAAGCCCCCGATCCCGCCGCCGGGAAGTTCGCCCGCGTTCAGGGTCAGGTCGAACTTCGCGGTGCCGGACGGGACGGCGGTCAGCCGCGCGGTGGTGTCGGGGCCGAGGGAGACGGGCCCGTCCGCGAGGGACTGCCAGGCCAGCATGGTTTGGAACAGCGGATGCCGGGCCAGTGAACGCGGCGGGTTCAGCGCCTCGACGAGGTGGTCGAAGGGCAGCGCGTCGTGCTCGTACGCGGCGAGCGTGGCCGCCCGCACCCGGTCCAGCAGATCACCGAAGGCGGGGTCGCCGGAGGTGTCGGTGCGCAGCACGACGGTGTTGGTGAAGAAGCCGACCAGCCCGGCCGTGGCATCGTCATCGCGGCCCGCCACGGGGGTGCCGATGGGGATGTCCGTGCCACAGCCGTGCCGGGTCAGCAGGGCCGCGAGTCCGGCCTGCACGGTCATGAACACGGTCGCCCCGTGCGCCCGTGCGAGCCGGCGCAGCGCCTCGTGCGCGGTGGCGTCCAGGGCGAACGGCACGGTGTCGCCCGCCGAGGTGGCCACGGGCGGCCGGGGCCGGTCGGCGGGCAGCTCCAGCTGGTCCGGCAGCCCGGCGAGCGTGTCGCGCCAGTGCGCGAGCTGGGCCTCGGCGAGCGGGGTCGGCTCGGAGGGGGTGCCGAGGAGCCGCTGGAGCCGGGCCGCGTGGTCCACGTACTGGCCGCTCAGCGGGGTGAAGTCCGGTGCGCGGCCCTCGGTGCGGGCGGTGTAGGCGGTGGCCAGGTCCTGCGCGAGGGGAGTGGTGGAGGCCCCGTCGCCCGCTATGTGGTGCAGCAGGAGAAGCAGGGTGTGGTGGTCGGGCGACTCGCTGAACAGGACCGTGCGCAGCGGGGGTTCGGTGGCGAGGTCGAAGCAGTGGCGCACGGCCTCGGTGAGATCGCTGCCCGGCTCCGCCAGGTGCAGCACCGGGCGGGCGGCCGGGTCGTCGGGGGCGAGGATCCGCTGGTGGGGGAGGTCGTCCGAGGCGCCCGCGCCCTCGCCGTGGGCGGTGCCGTCGGGGGCGTTGTCAGTGGGCGGGTATACCGTCCGTAGTGTCTCGTGACGCTCCGCCAGGTCGTACAGGGCGAGCTGGAGCGCGTCGCGGTCGACCGGGCCGTTGATGTTCAGGACGAGCGGGATGTTGTAGGTGGGGCTGGGGCCTTCGAGGCGGTGGAGGAACCACAGCCGCTGCTGGGCCGGGGACAGGGGGAGGGGACCGGTGCGCGGTACGGGGGAGAGCGGGACGGACGCGATGGCCGAGCCGCCGCGGGTGCGGACCAGTGCCGCCAGGGCGGCGGGCGTGGTGTGGCGGAAGACGTCGGCGATGCCCATCGGCACGCCGAAGTGTTCCCGGATCCGGGCGGCCAGCCGGGCCGCGAGCAGGGAATGCCCGCCGACGTCGAGGAAGCCCGCGTCGGCGGCCGGGGGTTCGGCGATACCGAGCACGTCGGCGAAGAGCCCGCGCACGATCTCGGTGTGCGGCCCGCCGGCGGCGCTGTCCGGGCCGACTCCGGCGATGGAGAGCGGTTCGGGGTCGGGCAGGGCGCGGTGGTCGAGCTTGTCGTTGGCGGTACGGGGCAGCGCCTCCAGGAGCGTCACGGTCGCCGGGACCATGTGCTCGGGCAGGGCGGCGGCCAGGTGGTCGCGGAGTTCGGCGGGGGTGGGCGGCGCGGTGTCGGCGGGCCGGGCGGCGCCCTCGGACCGCACCGGAAGGACGTTCCCCTCCTTCACCGGGACCGCGTAGGCCAGCAGCCGCTTGCCGTGACCGGTGTCGCGAGCGATGACCGCGGCCGCCGCGACCCGCGGGTGGGCGGCCAGCAGGGCCTGGATCTCGCCCAGTTCGATCCGGAAGCCCCGGATCTTGACCTGGTCGTCGCTGCGCCCGAGGAACTCCAGGGTGTGGTCCTCGCGGCGGCGCACCAGGTCCCCGGTGCGGTACATCCGGCCCCCGGGAGCGCCGTTCGGCGCGCCGAACGGGTCCGCGACGAACCGCTCGGCCGTCAGGTCGGGGCGGCCCGGATAGCCCAGGGCCAGGCAGGCCCCCGCGACGTACAGCTCACCCGTCACACCGGCGGGCACGGGACGGAGGGAGGAGTCCAGGACGTAGACGCGTGAGCCGCGCACGGGGCGTCCGTCGGGCCGGGCGGCCGAGGCCCCGGGCACCCAGTAGTAGGCGTCGACCGTGGTCTCGGTCGGCCCGTAGAGGTTGACCGGGTGCACGGCTGTGGCCTCGGTCAGCCGCTCCCACAGGGGCGCGGGTACGGCCTCCCCGCCGACCACCAGATGGGCCGGGTGGTGGCGCCCCTCGTCCAGCAGGCCCTCGGCGATGAGCGCTTCGGCGTAGGAGGGGGTGACGTCGAGATAGTCGACCAGGTGGGTGCCGACGTAGGCGGTGAGCGCCGCGGGGTCCCGGTAGGCGGCGTCGTCCAGCAGGTGCAGCTCGTGCCCGTGGACCATCCACAGCAGCGGATCCCAGGACGCGTCGAAGGCGAACGAGGCGCTGTGCGCGACCCGGAGGCGTTCCCGGCCCGTCCGGGCGACGGCCGGGGCGATGTGGTCCGTGCCGTGCCCGGCGCAGAGGTTGGCGAGCGAGGCGTGACCGACCAGGACGCCCTTGGGGCGGCCCGTGGAACCGGAGGTGTGGATGAGGTAGGCGGGGTCCGCGAGCGACGGCCCGGTGGGCAGCGGTCCGTCGGGGCAGGAGGCGAGGGCGTCGGCCGTGGCGGGAGCGTCGAGCGCGACGTCGGGCAACCCGTGGCCGGGCAGCGAGGCCAGCGTCGCGGCCGTGCCGATCACGCACAGCGGCCGCGCGTCCTCCAGGACGGCCAGGGTCCGGGCGGCTGGGTGGCCGAGGTCCAGCGGCTGGCAGACCAGGCCCGCCTTGAGGACGGCCAGCAGCGCGACGACCATGTCGGCGGTCCGGGGCAGCGCCAGCGCCACCGTGCCGCGGCTGCCTTCGCGCGCGGCGGGAGCGCCGACGCCGGCCAGCAGGTGGGCCAGTCGGTCGGAGGCGGCGTCCAGCTCGGCGAAGGTGAGCCGGGCCCCGGGCTCGGCGGCGGCCGCATCCGTGCCCGCAGGTGTGTCCGTATCGGACGTCGCCCCCCGGAAGGTGCCCGCCACCGTGGAGCGCACGGCGACGGCGTCCGGTGTCCGGGCCGCCCGCGTGGTGAACGACCGGGGAAGGGTGAGCGGGGTGGCGGGCTCGGAGCGGCCGTACGTCACGGCCTCGCGCACCTGGTCGCCGGTGAGCAGGTCCAGGGTGCCGATCGGGCGTTCCGGGTCGGTCAGCAGCAGTTCGGTCAGGCCGTCCAGATAGTGCAGCCAGGTGTCCTCGTGGGCGGCGAGGTCCTCCGGTCCGTACGCCGCGGGGTCGGCGTCCAGGGTGAGCCGCAGGCCGCCGCCCGGGTTGGGGGCCGCGCCGACCGCGAGGCCTTCCACCGGTCCGGCGGCGAGATTGCGCACGGTGCCCGTGGCCCCGCCGAAGTCCAGCTCGCCGTCGAACGGCCTGACGTTGACCATCGGGCCGGTCAGCGGGACGTCGGCCGACTCCAGGGCCAGGTCGCGGCGCAGGTCGGCCTGCGGATAGCGCTGGTGGCGGCGGACCTCGCGGATCTCCAGCACCACGCGGCGCAGCAGTTCGGCTCCGGTGTCGCCCGGGCGCACGCCGATCCGCAGCGGCAGCACGTTCACGGTCATGGCCGGGGTCCGCAGCGCCGAGGGCCCCCGCCGGTTGGTCAACGGCAGGCCCAGCACGACGTCCTCGGCGCCGGTGAGCCGGTGCAGATGACCGGCGGTCGCGGCCACCACCAGCTCGGCCCAGGTCGCCTTCGCCACGCGCGCCGCCCCGGACAGCCGCTGAAGGGTCTCGGCGGGGAGGTCGGTGGTCCGATGGAGCGGGCCGTCACCCGGTGTGTCCGAGGGGGTGGGGGAGCGGTGGGGTGCGGTGACGGAGGAGCCCGCCGTGCGCGCGGCCCAGAAGGCCCGGTCCGCCGCGTACTCCTCCCCGGCCAGATAGGCGGCCTCCTGCTCGGTCAGCTCGCTCAGCGGCGCGAACCGGCCCTCGGGCAGCGGCTGTCCGGCCACCAGAGCCCGGTAGAGCTCGGCGACGCGCTGCCCGATGAGGGACAGCGCGTAGGCGTCGACGGCTATGTGGTGCACGCGCTGGTACCACCGGTGGCGCCCCTCGCCGACCCGGATCAGGGCCTGCGTCATCAGCGCGCCGTCGGCGGCGAGGTCCACCGGCCGGGCCAGGTCCTCCCGCATCCACGCCTCGGCCCGGTCCTCCGTCAACTCCAGTCGGTGCACCACGGGTCGGGCGGCGGGTGCGATCCGCTGCACCGGTACGCCGTCGGCCTCGGACACGCGCAGGGCCAGGGTCTCCGCCTCACCCACCGTCCGTCCCAGCGCCTCCACGAACAGGTCCGCGTCCAGCGGCCCGTCGATCTCCACACAGTCCGCCGTGTTCAGCTCGGTGCCGCGAGGGGCCAGCCGGTGCGCGTAGTAGATGCCCGACTGGGCGGTCAGGAGGGGGAGTCCGGGGGAGGGCGCGCCGCCGGAGTGCGCTGCCGAAGAGCTGGTCGGGCGGTTCGGACGCTCATGCATGTGTGTGACGACTCCCCTGAAGGACAACGGACACCGGGCCAACGGGCTCTCGGCGCACACTTAGGTAAGGCTAAGTTAACCTATTTCCGACAGTGCAGGCGACCGCCCCGCGGCGGTCCGGAACGCAAGGAGAGCCCATGACCGTCCCCGCAGCCCCACGCCCCGAGACGCGCCCCGGGACACGGGCCGACGAGACGGCCGAGGAGCGGATCCGTGCTCTCAGGACCGCCGTGCGGGAGACGGTCGGCGGCAGCGCCCCGGCCCTGCTCGACCTGAGCCGGCGTCTGCACGCCGAACCCGAGACCGCGTTCGAGGAGCACAAGGCCGCCGTGCTCTGCCATGAACTCCTCGCCGCGCACGGCTTCGAGGTCACCGCACCCGCCCACGGTCTGGACACGGCGTTCCGCGCCACGATCGGCTCCGGTCCCGTCACCGTGGCCATCGCCTGCGAGTACGACGCCCTGCCGGGGCTGGGACACGCCTGCGGGCACAACCTCATCGCCGCGGCCGGGGTCGGCGCGGCCCTCGGCCTCGCTCCGTACGCGGACGAACTCGGCCTGACCGTCCGGGTCATCGGCACTCCCGCCGAGGAGCGGGGCGCGGGCAAGGCGCTGCTGCTGGAGGCCGGCGCGTTCGACGGGGTCGACGCCGCGATGATGGTGCACCCCTGCCCCTTCGAGATGGCCGACTTCCGCTCCTTCGCGCTCGGCACCCTCGACGTCGTCTACACCGGCCGCGCCGCACACCCCAGCCTCAATCCGCACGAGGGCCGCAACGCCGCCGACGCGTTGACCGTCGCCCAGGTCGCCCTGGGCCTCCTGCGCCAGCAACTGCCCCCGCAGTGGCGGGTGCACGGCATCACCACCGCGGCCGGAACCGCGCCCAACGCGATACCCGACCGGGCCACCGCCACGTACGAGATACGGGCGCTGGCCGCCGAGGACCTGCGCGAACTGCGGCAGCGGGTCGAGGACTGCTTCCGTGCCGGGGCGCTCGCCACCGGCTGCGAAGTGACCCTGGAGCGGCCCGAGCCCGACTATCTCGACTTCCGGGGCGACCCGGAGCTGATCCGGCTCTGGACCGCCAACGCCCGCGAGCTGGGCCGCGCCGAACCGGTCGAGCGCCCGCCGTTCGCCTGCACCGACATGGGCAACGTCTCGCACGTGGTGCCGTCCATCCACCCGGTGCTCGACATCAGCGGGGGAGTCTGCGGCCCGCACGAGGCGGCGTTCGCCGAGGCGGCGGTCTCCCCGGCGGCCGAACAGGCCCTGCTCGACGGGGCGGTGGGCATGGCATGGACCGCCGCCGACTTCGCGGCCTCCAGGGTCGCGGGCCGGCCGTCCGCCTGACGAGGCGGGCCGGGGCCCCGGCAGGCGTGCGGCCCGGACCGGCAGTTCCCGGTCCGGGCCGCACGGCGTGGAAGTCACCCGGAGGTCACTTGGCCGAGAGCGCCTTGACGTAGTCGTCGAGGACGACGTCCGCCGCGAGCGGGCCACCCCGGGTGGACCACACCGAGCCGTCGACGGTCACCGCGTGGCCGTCTCTGACGGCGCCCAACTCCTTGTAGGCAGGCTTGGACTGGACGTCCTTCAGCGCCTTCGCGCCGTCCGAGGTGAGCGTCGACAGGAACAGCCAGTCGCCGTCGATCTCGTTGATCTTCTCCAGGCTCAGCGACGGCGTGTGCGCGTTGCCGTCCTTGTTCTGGGACGCGGGCCGCTTCAGCCCCATCTCCAGGGCGACGCCGCTGGCGAACTGCTTGCTCTCCATCCAGCTCGGCCCGTCCGGGTTCCAGCGGACGATCGAGACCTCGGCGCCCTTGTTCGCCCCGAGCTTGTCCCCGGCGGCCTTGGCGGCGGTCTCGTGGCCGGTGATGAACTTGTTGGCGTCGTCCAGCTTGTTGACGGCGTTGCCGACACCCCGGAAGAACAGTTTCCAGTCGTCGGTCGGCGCCATCGTCACGAGCGTGGCCGGGGTGATCTCCCGCAGCTGCTTGAGCACCTGTTCGTCCTGCATGTCACCGGCGAGGATCAGGTCGGGCTTGGCGGCGACGACCTTGTCCATGACCGGCTGGAGCAGGTTGCCCACGACGTCGATGCCCTCGACCTTGTCGGCGAGGTAGGCCGGCGGCTTGTCGAGGCCCTGCCCATTGGTGATGCCGACCGGCTTGATGTCCAACGCCAGCACCGCGTCCAGGTCTTCCTGGGTCAGGGTGACGATGCGCTTCGGCTCCGCCGGTATCTCCACCGCCTTGCCGGTGGCGTCCTTGACCGTGCGGGTCGCGGAGGAAGCGGTGTCCGCCTTGCCGGCCTTGTCCCCGGAGGACGTGCCCGAGTCGGAGTCCGTTCCACAGGCCGTCAGGAGCAGGGCGGCGGCGCCGAGCGTGGCGACGGCGCGCGCCGCTCTTCGGGCGGCGGTGCGGGTGGGGCGGTGGTGCAGGATCATCAAGGGCTCCGGGTTCAACGGGACATGAAGCGGTGACGGCCGCACGGTCACGTGGATGCGGCCGTCGGCTCGTGAGCGAGCTAAGGTTAGCCTTACTTTATCGGCATCGGGCAAGGTGATGCCCCTGTCCTTCGGAAAGGCCGGTCCTCGTGGACATCCGTGTCGAACAGCTCATCGCTGGATACGCCGGTCATACCGCCGTGGACCAGGTCGACCTGACGGTTCCCTCCGGGCAGGTCGTGGCGATCGTCGGCCCCAACGGCTGTGGCAAATCGACCCTCCTGCGCTCCATGGCCCGCCTTCACCAGCCCCGCTCCGGCCGGGTGTTCGTCGGCGACGCCGACGTCTGGCAGCTGCGCCAGCGCGACGCCGCCCACCGCATCGCCCTGCTTCCCCAGGCACCGCAGGCACCGGAGGCGGTCACCGTCGCCGGACTCGTACGGTACGGACGCCACCCGCACCAGGGGCTGTTCCGCCAGTGGTCGCAGGAGGACGAGAGCGCGGTCGCGCGTGCCCTGGAGGCCACCGGTACGGCCGCCCTGGCCGGCCGGCGGCTCGACCAGCTCTCCGGCGGCCAGCGTCAGCGCTGCTGGCTCGCCATGTCCCTCGCCCAGGAGACGCCCGTCGTCCTGCTCGACGAGCCCACCAGCGCCCTCGACATCGGCCACGCCGTGGAGGTCCTGGACCTGGTCCGCGAAGTCGCCGCGCAGGGCCGCACCATCGTCATGGTGCTCCACGACCTCGCCGCCGCCGCACGGTACGCCGACACCCTGGTCGCCATGCGCGACGGGCGGATCGTCGCCTCGGGGCCGCCCCGCGAGACCGTGGACACCGCACTGGTCCAGGAGCTGTACGGCATCGAGGCGGAAATCCTCACCGCGACCTCCGACGGGGCGCCCGTCGTCGTACCGGCGGTCCGCGTGCCGGCGGTCGGCGTCTGAGCCGGCCTAATCGCTTGTCGCTTCCGCCGGGGCGAGGACCTTGGGGGCGGACGGCTTCTCGGGGGCGGTCGGCGTGCGGTAGGCGCGCAGGGGCGCGTTGGTCGCGTACACGGCGGCGATCGCCAGGACGGCGGACAGCCCTCCGGAGATCAGCGAGAAGGAGGCCGAGGTGGCCGACGCCACCAGGCCGCCGCGGAAGTTGCCGAGTTCGGGGCCCGCGACGCCGATGACGTGCTCCACCGAGGAGACCCGCCCCCGACAGGCGTCCGGGGTCTCAAGCTGGATCAGCGCACTGCGGGTGACGACGGAAACGGTGTCGGCGGCGCCCGCCACCGCCAGACAGCCGAGCGCCAGCCACAAAGGCCCCGCCAGGCCGAAACAGGCCAGTGCCAGACCCCAGATCCCTGCCGCGTACAGCTGCACGAGACCGGCGCGGCGCCGGCGCGTCACCGTGCCGGAGAGCAGGCCGGCCGTGATTCCTCCGACCGCGACGGCGGAGAGGAACAGGCCGAGGGTCCGCGGGTCTCCGCCGAAGCGGATCTCGTTGACCAGGGGAAAGAGCGCGATGGGCATGGCCAGCAGTGTCGCGGACAGGTCGGTGGCCATCGAGCCCCACAGCGTCGGGCGGCGCAGCACGATCAGCCAGCCGCCACGCTCCGTCCGAGGCCCGCCGCCTGCCGCGCCGGTGCCTTCGGGGCGCATGGCGGGCAGGCGGACCACCGCGAACAGTGCGACCGTCACGGCCACGGCCTGGGCCGCGTACGCGGCGGGGAAGCCCCAGCCGGCGATGATCAGCCCCGCCAGCGCGGGACCGGCCAGCATCGCCGTCTGGAAGGAGACGTTGGTCAGCGCGAGCCCGGCCGCCACCTGGTCGCCCGGCAGGAGCCGGACCGGGAAGGTGCGCCGGGCGGGTGCTCCGAGAGCGCCGCAACTCGTTCCCACGGCAACCAGGGCGAGCAGCAGCAGTACGCTGCGGTTGTCCGCCAGGGCCTGGGCGCACAGCCCCGCCGCGGCCAGTACCTGTCCCGCGGTGGTGGCCCGTACCACCGTACGGCGGTCGTAGGCGTCGGCCAGGGACCCGCCGAGCAGGCCGAACAGCACCATCGGCAGACCGGTGGCGAGCCCGATGGCACCCGTTCCCACCGGGCTGCCGGTCAACTCCCAGACCTGGGCCAGCACCGCCACGTTGGCTGTCTGGCCGCCGAGTTGGGAGGCGGAGGTGCCGATCCACAGGTCGCGGAACGGCTGATTGCCCCGGAGTGGGCGGATGTCGAGGAACGGGCCGCCGACACGCCGTTTCATCGGGGTGGCTCGGTCAGGTGGTGGAGAATCCGCTGCCGCATCGACCTGCGCTCCAGGGCCCGCCGCACCTCCTCGACGACGGCGGTCATCGCGTAAGGGATCTCGCTGTCCAGCTCGGCGACCGTGCTGTGGGTGGCGCGCCACTCCGCCTCCAGGAACGGCACCAGCGATCGGCCGCGGTCGGTGAGGTCGACGCGCCGGGTGCGGGCGTCGGGCCCGGGCTCGGAGGTGACGAGCCCCGCGTTGCGCATGGCGGCGACGGTCTGGCTGATCGCGGAGTGCGAGCGCCCCAGGGACTCCGCGAGCTCGCGGATGGTCAGCGGTCCGGTGTGTGCGAGCCGGATCAACGGATAGGTGAAGCGGGGCCGTACGCCCTCGATGCCCCGCTCGATGTAGACCTGCTCGATCTCGGCGTCCATAGCTGCCAGAAGTTCGTGGAGGGAGTGCCAGGGGTCGGGGCGCGCGGTGGGATCGGAATGTGTCACAGCGCTAATATAACAGCGCTGCGACAATGTTCGTGCCCTCCTGTCCACCGGCCGGTAGCGACCGCGGGCCGGGTCGCTAGGGTCGGGGGTATGACGACATCACCGGCCGGCAGCGCCTTCGACTCGCTCCGCTCCGACGCGGTTTCGGACCAGGAGGCGTTGCGCCGGGCGTACGCGCTCCCCAGCGACGCGGCCATACGCAAGCAGATGACCGAACTCACCGATCAGGCCCGGCGGTTGATCGGCTGCTCGTCACTGGTCCTGATCTCCAGCGCGGATGGAGAGGGAAACTGCGACGTCTCCCCGCGCGGCGGCCCCACCGGATTCGTCAGCGTCCTGGACTCCCGGACGGTGGCGATTCCGGACGCGACCGGCAACAAGCGCCTGGACACCCTGCAGAACGTCATCGCCACCGGACGGGCCGGGCTGCTGTTCCTCATCCCGGGGCGGACGACGACGCTCAGGGTGAACGGCCGGGCCTGCGTCTCCACCCGCCCGGAGCTCCTGTCCCAGCTGACCGCCGTGGGAAAACCGCCGGTCAGCGCGCTGGTGGTGGGCATCGAGGAGGTCTACCCGCACTGCCCCAAGTCGCTGATGCGCAGCGGGGCCTGGAAACCGGAACAGTGGCTGCCGGCGGACGCCCAGCCGACCTCGGCCGAGGTGACGCTGGCCCAACTGCGGATGCCGCAGCTGACGATCGCCGACATCGAGCAGAACGAGGCGGAGTCGCTGAAGTACCGGTACGAGTAGGAGACCGGCCGGCCGCAGCGGTGCCGGGCCCCTCGCCCGCCGGCATCCGAAACGCCGAGGGCCCCCTGGCGTCCGCCACAGGGCCCTCGGCGCGCACCCGCCCCGGCGGGCGACGGCGACGCCCTCAGCCGGACTCCTCCGCGCCGCCCTCGCGGCGCGCTCCGGCCTCACGGAACTCGCCCCCGCGGAACACCGCGAGGATCTCCTCGGCGGCCAGCGTCGCCGTCAACGTGCCCTCCCGGACTCGCTGTTCGAGCTCCGGCGTGAGCTTCCGCACCGCCGGGTGGCTGTGCAGACTGTCCAGCAACTCGTCGCGGACCATCGTCCACGCCCAGTCCACCTGCTGGTCGCGGCGCTTGGCCGCCAGCCGGCCGGTCGACTCCAGAAGCGTCCGGTGCTGCTCCAGCCGCTCCCACAGGGTGTCGAGACCGCTCGACTCGCGCGCGCTGCACGTGAGCACCGGGGGCGTCCAGGCCGCGTCCGCCGGATGCATCAGCCGTAGCGCGCCCGCCAGTTCGCGCGCGGCCGAGCGGGCGTCACGCTCGTGCGGGCCGTCGGCCTTGTTGACCGCGATGGCGTCCGCCAGCTCCAGGACGCCCTTTTTGATGCCCTGCAACTGGTCGCCGGTACGGGCCAGCGTCAGCAGCAGGAAGGTGTCGACCATGTTGGCCACCGCCGTCTCCGACTGCCCGACGCCCACCGTCTCCACCAGCACCACGTCGTAACCCGCCGCCTCCATCACCACGATGGACTCCCGGGTCGCCTTGGCCACCCCGCCCAGCGTGCCCGCCGTGGGGGAGGGGCGGACGAAGGCGGCCGGGTCCACCGCGAGGCGTTCCATCCGGGTCTTGTCGCCCAGGATGGAGCCGCCCGTACGGCTGGAGGACGGGTCGACCGCCAGCACCGCCACCCGGTGCCCGAGCCCCGTGAGCATCGTGCCGAGCGCGTCGATGAACGTGGACTTGCCCACGCCCGGCACCCCACTGATCCCGATCCGCCGGGCCGCCCCCGCGTGCGGCAGCAGCCGGCTCAGCAACTGCTGGGCCAGCACCCGGTGTTCGGCGCGCGTCGACTCGACGAGCGTGATCGCGCGCGCCACGAACGCCCGCTTCCCGTCGAGCACTCCCCGCACATAACCGTCGATGTCGATCTTCACAGCCATCCGGTCAGCGGCTCACAGCTCGTGGCCGAGCGCGGCGCCGAGCCGCGTCACCAGGTCGTGGGCCGCGTCCGGGATCACCGTCCCCGGCGGGAAGACCGAGGCGGCGCCCGCCTCGTGCAGCACATCGATGTCCTGCGGCGGAATCACCCCGCCCACCACGATCATGATGTCCTCACGCCCCTCGGCGGCCAGCTCCTCGCGCAGCGCGGGCACGAGCGTGAGGTGTCCGGCCGCCAGCGAGGAGACGCCCACGATGTGCACGTCGGCCTCGACGGCCTGCCGCGCCACCTCACCGGGCGTCTGGAACAGCGGGCCGACGTCCACGTCGAAGCCCAGGTCGGCGAAGGCCGTGGCGATCACCTTCTGGCCCCGGTCGTGCCCGTCCTGCCCCATCTTGGCGACGAGGATGCGCGGACGGCGGCCCTCCGCCTCCTCGAAGGCCTCGACCAGTGCGCGGGTGCGGTCCACCGAAGGGGACTCTCCTGCCTCTTTGCGGTACACACCGGAGATCGTACGGATCTGCCCGGCGTGCCGCCCGTACACCTTCTCCAGCGCGTCCGAGATCTCCCCGACCGTGGCCATCGCCCGCGCCGCGTCGACGGCGAGCGCCAGCAGGTTGCCCTCCAGGCCAGGGCCCGGGTCACGCTCGGCGGCGGCCGTCAGCGCGCGCAGCGCCTCCTGGCACGCCACCTCGTCGCGCTCCTCGCGCAGCCGGCGCAGCTTCTCGATCTGCTGGGTGCGCACCGAGGAGTTGTCGACCTTGAGGACGTCGATCTTCTCGTCGGTCTCCACCCGGTACTTGTTCACCCCGATCACCGGCTGTCGCCCGGAGTCGATCCGCGCCTGCGTGCGCGCGGCGGCCTCCTCCACCCGGAGCTTGGGGATGCCCGCGTCGATGGCCTTCGCCATGCCGCCGGCCGCCTCGACCTCCTCGATGTGCTGCCAGGCCCGGTCCGCCAGGTCCCGCGTCAGCTTCTCCACGTACGCGCTGCCGCCCCACGGGTCGATGACCCGGCAGGTGCCGGACTCCTGCTGGAGCAGGAGCTGCGTGTTACGGGCGATGCGGGCGGAGAAGTCGGTGGGCAGCGCCAACGCCTCGTCCAGCGCGTTGGTGTGCAGCGACTGGGTGTGCCCCTGCGTCGCGGCCATCGCCTCCACGCACGTACGCGTCACGTTGTTGAACACGTCCTGTGCGGTCAGCGACCAGCCGGATGTCTGCGAATGGGTGCGCAGGGAGAGGGACTTGGGGTTCTTCGGGTCGAACTCCCGCACCAGACGCGCCCACAGGAGCCGGGCCGCCCGCAACTTCGCGACCTCCATGAAGAAGTTCATGCCGATCGCCCAGAAGAACGAGAGTCGCGGTGCGAACGCGTCGACGTCCAGCCCGGCCTCACGTCCGGCGCGCAGATACTCCACCCCGTCGGCCAGCGTGTACGCCAGCTCCAGGTCGGCCGTGGCGCCGGCCTCCTGGATGTGGTAGCCGGAGATCGAGATGGAGTTGTAGCGCGGCATCTTCCTCGAGGTGAACGCGAAGATGTCGGAGATGATCCGCATCGAGGGCGACGGCGGGTAGATGTAGGTGTTGCGGACCATGAACTCCTTCAGAATGTCGTTCTGAATGGTTCCGGCCAGCTTCTCGGGCGGTACGCCCTGTTCCTCGGCGGCCACGATGTACAGCGCCAGCACGGGGAGCACCGCGCCGTTCATCGTCATCGACACCGACATCCGGTCCAGCGGAATGCCGTCGAACAACTGGCGCATGTCGTAGATCGAGTCGATCGCCACCCCCGCCATGCCGACGTCGCCGGTGACCCGCGGGTGGTCGCTGTCGTAGCCCCGGTGGGTGGGCAGGTCGAAGGCGACCGACAGACCCTTCTGGCCGGCCGCGAGGTTGCGCCGGTAGAAGGCGTTGGACTCCTCGGCCGTGGAGAAACCGGCGTACTGACGGATCGTCCAGGGCTGGTTGACGTACATCGTCGGGTAGGGCCCACGCAGATACGGGGCGATCCCCGGATACGAGTGCAGCGCGTCCAGGCCCTCCAGATCCTCACCGGTGTAGAGCGGCTTGACCGTGATGCCCTCGGGCGTCTCCCAGAGCGGGGCCTCGGAGCCGTCGGCGGCCTTCGTCACGGCCGCCTGCCACTCCTCGGCGGAACCGGCGGGCGGCGCGGCCGCCGTGAGCGGCACGTCGGAGAAGTCGGGAACGGAGGATTTCTGATCCGTGGGCGATGTCGGCATCACGCCACTCCCATGCGGTCGAGTACGGAGGTGAGAACGGCGACCGCGTCGCAGCCGGCGAAGACATAGGCGTCGACATCGGCATATTCGCCGGGGCGTCCCGCGAGGAACACCCGCGCCGCTCCTGCCGACTTCAGCACACCGGCCACCTGCTCCGCCTGCTCGGCGTAGAGCGCGTCCGACGAGCACAGAACGGCGACCGTCGCCCCGGAGGCGGTCAGCGCGCCGGCGGCGGTGTCCGCTTCCACCGACACCGGATCGTGGACCGCCTCGATCCCGCCCGCCCCGAAGAGGTTGACGGCGAAGGAGACCCGCGCGGTGTGCGCGGCGGCCGGACCGAGCGCGGCGACGAACACCTTCGGGCGGCTCCCGGTCGCCGCGAGGTGTGCGTCGGAGCGGGCGCGCAGCGCCTCGAACGCCTCGTCGCGCCGGACCCGGGGCAACCCGCCCGGAGCATCCGCGTACGCGTCGGGCGCGGGCTCGCGCTCCACCGGGCGCTCGCCCGGCTGCGGGAACTCGCTCACCCCGGTGATCGGCTCCTTGCGACGGGCCAGCTTCGCACTGCGCGCGGCCCAGGTGGCGGCGAGCCGCTCCGCGACCATCCCGGAGCGCAGGGCGGCGGGCAGACCGCCCGCCCGCTCGGTCTCCTGGAAGAACGCCCAGGCGGCCGAGGCGAGTTCGTCGGTCAGTCGCTCCACGTACCAGGAGCCGCCCGCCGGGTCGATGACCCGTGCCAGGTGCGACTCCTCCATGAGGATCGTCGAGGTGTTACGGGCGATCCGCCGCGCGAACGCGTCGGGCAGGCCCAGTGCGTGATCGAACGGCAGCACGGTCACCGAGTCCGCGCCGCCCACCCCCGCGCCCAGCGTGGCCAACGTGGTGCGCAGCATGTTCACCCACGGGTCGCGGCGCGTCATCATCACCGGCGAGCTGACGGCGTGCTGCCGCTGGGATCCGGCGGCGGGGGCTCCGGAGGCCTCGGCGACCCGCGCCCACAGCCGGCGTGCCGCGCGCAGCTTGGCGATGGTCAGGAACTGGTCGGCGGTGGCCGCGTAGCGGAACTCCAGCTGCCCGCAGGCCGCTTCCACGCTCATCCCGGCACCGGTCAGGGCCCGCAGATACGCGACGCCGGCGGCCAGGGAGAGCCCCAGCTCCTCGCCGGCCGAACCGCCGGCCTCGTGGTAGGGGAGCGCGTCCACGGCGATGGCCCGGATTCCCGGGTGCTCCGCGTCGCACACCCGCGCCCAGCGCACGGCGGCGGTGAGGTCCGCCTCGACGCCCGTCCGGGCCTCGTGGCCGAGCGGGTCGGCCCCCAGCGTGCCGCGTGCCTCGCTCTTCGCGACGCCGCGTTCCTCGTACAGCCGCAGCAGCTCCGTCGCCGCGGCGTCCAGGTCGGCCGGGGCGTCGAGGGCGATGGGCGCGAGGTCGAGGTACACGCCTTCCAGCGCCCGGGCGAGCCCGTCGACGGGGACGCCCACCGGGCCTCCCACGGTGAGCCAGAGGGAGGTGACGCCGTTCTCCAGATCGCCGAGCACGGCCTCGTTGAGCCGGACGGGGTCGGTCAGGGTGTGGCGTTGGCGCACATCCCACCCGCCTGCCGCGTTCCCCTCGGCCCTGCTGCCCCGGGTGAACGGGGCGAAGCCGGGAAAGCCGGTGTCCGGCGTCTCGTCTTGCGCGGTGTAGAGGGGGCGGGTGATGAGCCCGTCCTCCAGTGTGGTGGACAGCGCTTCCTCGGCGGCCGAGCCCGAGACTTCCTTGCCCGACTTGCGCAGTACGCCCTCTACGAGGGTCTGCCACTGGTCGTGGGAAGGGTCGGGGAACGCGGCGGTGGGAGAGAGCCCGTCAGCAGGCTGGACCGTCATGGTCAGATGCTAGGGCAGTGCGCCGAACCAGCAGCAGGGGCACATGCTGTGACCTTGCCCTCTCGATCGGGTACATGATCCGTTACATACGGTCGCATAGTCGGCGTGGCGGGCGGGCAGCGGCAACACGACGGTTCTCGACATCGGGATGAATCGGGACAGTGATACATATTATGTGCGAAGTTTCCTGATTTTTATGTCATCCCTGGAATGCCGTATCCATCCCTGCGCCCCTGTGGCCGCCGGGATACGGAGAGGACGCGACCGTGGCCGTCGGACCTGTGGAGTACCTCGTCATCGCCTTCCCCGGCAGTCGTTTCACCGGGGCGGTCGCCCCCGCGCTCGCCGACGCCGTGTCGTCCGGAGCCGTACGGGCGGGCGACCTGGCCTTCGTACGCAGGGTCGAGGGTGGCGCGCTGACCCCGGTGGAACTGCGGGAGCTGGACCCCGAGGGAGTGGTTCCCGCCGATGCGGCGGAGGGCGGGGCGGCGGCGGTCCTGGGCGCGGAGGACGTCGAAAGGCTCGACCGGGGAGTGCCCGCGGGCGATGTCGTGGCGATCGTCGTCCGGGAGGACCTGTGGACCACGCGGCTCGCCCGCGCGGCCCGCGAGGTCGGCGGCACGTTCGTCGCGCACGAGCGCCTCGGGGCCGGTGATTCCGGTGACCAGGAGGTCGCGGGGGACGACATCATCACCCGGCTGGAGCGGCTCGCCGAACTGTGGAGGCGGGACGTCCTCACCGACGCCGAGTTCGTGGAGCAGAAGACGAAGCTCCTGTCGGACTGATGTCCGGCCGACGCCCCGGGGTGCCGCCCGGCGTTCTCCGGTGATGCTTTCCTTACTGCATACGACATTGATCCTGATATGTGGAATTCCTGGAATTCATCGGGGAAAGAGGCAGTTCATCGTGCAGACCGCCCGGACCGTTCCGGCCGCCACCGTTGTCAATCTGCGCGACCTGGGCGGCATCGCTCTGGGCCGTGACCGCCGGGTGCGGCAGGGCGTCCTGTTCCGCTCGGGTCAGCTGAGCGAACTCGACCCGGCGAGCGACCGGGCGGTGTCCGCGCTCGGCATCCGCACCGTCGTGGACCTGCGCACCGCCGACGAACGCCAGTGGGCCCCGGACCGGCTGCCGGACCGGGCCAGGCTCTTCGTCGCCGATGTACTGGGCGACCACCCGGGGGTGGCGCCCGCCCGGCTGCGGTCCCTGCTCGCCGACCCGGTCGAGGCGGAACGGACGCTGGGGGGCGGCCGGGCCGAGGAACTGTTCGCCGAGACCTACCGGAAGATGGTCCTCTCACCGGGTGCCGCAGCCGCCTACCGGGCCTTTCTGGAGACGGCCGCCGACCCCGGTGCGCGCCCGGTGCTCTTCCACTGCACGGCGGGCAAGGACCGTACCGGCTGGGCGGCAGCCGTCCTGCTGATGCTCCTGGGGGCGGCCCGCGCGACGGTGCGGTCGGACTTCCTCGCGGTCAATCCCGCCGTACGGGCCGCCTTCGCCCCGTACGTGGCGAAGTTCCTGGACGGTGGCGGCGATCCCGCCGTCGCCGCGGCGATCATCGAGGTCCGCCCCCGCTACCTGGATGTGGCGCTCGACGCCATGGACGAACGCTGGGGCGGCCTCGACGGCTACGTGCGCAACGGGCTGCGCGTACCCGACGCCGTACTGGAGCGGCTGCGCCACGGCCTGGTGATCCGGGGCTGAACCGGCCGGAGTCCGGCGCCGACGCAAGGGCGGGGACGCGGAAAGGTGGCCGGTCCGGCCGGGAGATTCCCGGCCGGACCGGCCACCTTTCGACGTGCTGGAGCGGCCCCGGCTACAGGCGTACGAGGCGTTCCGTCAGGTCGCGGTAGTGCTGGAGGGCGATCCGCAGATCCTCGGTCTCCGCCCCGGTGGCAGGGTCGCTCCCGTCCTTCCCCGCGCGCAGGCGCCGCCCGCGCTCCTCCAGGGCGGCTCCGAGGCTCGCGACGACCTCGTCGAAGGTGGCGTCGGCCTCCCGCACCGCCCGGTGCGGGTCCTCCACGAAGCCGGTCACCGCCTGCTGGATCCGGGCGGCGAACGCCTCCTGCTCCTCGGGGGCGAACAGCGGCCTGCCGGGGTGCGGGCCGCCCTCGGCCGTCCCCCGGGCGGCGTCCGGTCCGGCTTGGGCGACCGTGTGAACCGGGGTTTCGGAGACCGTGGGGCCGGGGGCGGTACGGGGGTCCGCCCCGATACGGCCGGCCGGCTCCTCGCCCGTGACCGTCCTCGGAGCCGTCACGGGCGTGCCCGGGCCCCTCACGGGTGTACCCGTGTCGATGGGGCCTGCGCCCTCGGGCAGACCAGTCTTTCCGTTCGGTGTCCGCGTCATGATGTACCGCGTCCCTTCACCAGATGCCTGTTGCCGTGCTCACGCCCCGACGGACCGCCCGCGAGCAGGCCGTCGAAGAGCCCGCGGGCCTCGATCAGGGCCTCACGCATCTCCTCGGTGCTCACATCCCCGCGACGAGCCGCGTGCACCCGGCGGTAGCCGTCGACGTGCGCGGCGTGGTGGACGGAGAGCGCGTCCGTACGGTCCTCGAAGTCCTCACCGTCCGGGAAGCCGCGCTCGCGCGACAGATCGGCCAGCAGCGCGTCGGCTTCGGTGAGCGACCGCTCCGGCGATTCCACGAACAGCTCCTGGGCGCTCGCCCAGCGGGCGGCGTACCGGGCGCGCGCCTCCTCGGTCAGCGGGCGCTCGTCGAGGTGCCCGTGCCGCTTCACGCGGTCACCGAGCTCCTGCTCGGCCGCCGCGGTGTCCCCGCCGTGCCGGGCGACCACACGGTCGTACTCCGGCCCGAAGCGGCCACGCAGCCCCCTGCCGCCGGCCGGACGTCCACGGAGAAGGAAGAACGCGGCGATGGCCGCCACGGCCACCACGGCGATGATGATGATCGCTGTCGTCATGGCTACCGCCCCCGACGTTCATCGGCCGGTACGTAGCTCTGCTGTCGCACAGTGGTCAACCCCTTTCGGTCCGAGCCCGGCGGCAACCGCCGGGCGAGGTGCAAAGGTTCGTGTACCCCCGGATCCCCGTTCGAGGCAGCGGCCCTCCGCCGGAGGGCTCAGCGGAACGCTCTGTGTAGGGTGAAAACGTCGGATCGGCGGCAGGTCGGAGGGACACGCGATGACGGAGCGCAAACCACCGGGAGTCAGTTTCGAGTCCTGGGTCGACCGGCAGATCCACGAGGCGGAACAACGCGGCGACTTCTCCGCGCTCCCGGGCTTCGGCAAGCCGATCGCCGGCCTGGAACGCCCGTACGACGAGGCCTGGTGGATCAAGCAGAAGATGCAGAAGGAGGGCGTGTCGATGCTGCCGCCCGCGCTGGCCCTGCGCAAAGAGGCGGAGGACGTACCCCGCGCGGTGTCCGCGGCCCGCACCGAGGCCGAGGTGCGGCGCATCCTGACCGAGGTGAACGAGAAGATCGAGCGGGCGATCCGCATGCCTCCCGAGGGCCCGCCGCTGCGGCTGGTCCCCTTCGACGTGGACGGGACCGTCCGCCGCTGGCGCGAGGAACGCCACCCGGCCTGAAGCCGCCACCACGGTGCCGCATACTCGCCGTATGGAATCGGGCAGGGCAGGGCGGCGGCGCGGGCGCGCCCCACAGCGTGCCGACGTGACGGTCCGCCGGGCCTCGGCGGGCGACGCCGGCCGGCTGACCCGGCTCGTCCGCACATCAGGCGCCTACGAGGGCCCGTACGCCCCGATGGTGGAGGGCTACCGAGTCGGGCCGGACTACATCGAGGCGCACCGGGTCTTCGTCGCCGCGGACCGCGGTACGGGCCGGATCCTCGGCTTCTACGCGCTGCTCCTCGACCCGCCGGAACTGGACCTGATGTTCGTCGCCGACTCCGCCCAGGGACTCGGCGTCGGCCGACAGCTCGCCGCCCATCTGCGCGAGGAGGCCCGGAGCGCCGGACTCACGGGCGTCCGGATCGTCTCCCACCCGCCCGCCGAGGGCTTCTACCGGAGCATCGGCGCCGAATCCGTCGGCACGGTGCGGGCCGACCCGCCGGCGGTCATGTGGGACCGCCCCGAACTCCTGCTCCGCATCGGCTGAGGCGCGCCCTGCCGGGAACGACCGCAGCCCGGCCGCAGTGCGCGGCCGGGCTCCGGGACGGGGTGCTTCAGAAGCTGATTCAGCCGCCGTACGGGCGGGTGATCAACTCCATTCCATGACCGCTCGGATCGGGGAAGTACACGCCCCGTCCGCCGTCGTTGTGGTTGATCTCGCCGGGAATCTTCTGATGGGGATCGGCGAAGAAGTCGATCCCCAGAGCCTGGATCCTCGCGAACGCGGTGTCGAACTCCGCCTCCGAAATGAGGAAGGCGTAGTGCTGCGGGGTGATCGAAGCGGCGGGAATCGTCGCGAAATCCAGCGTGACGCTGTTCGCGAGAACGACCGGAATGAACGGTCCCCACTCTTCTCCGACCGTCAGGCCCAGCAGATCCGCCAGGAATTCGGCGGACTCGCGGTTGTCCCGGCAATGAACGATGGTGTGGTTCAACTCGACTGACACGGTGGAATGCCTCCAACGGGCATCTCACGGGCTACCTCCACGCCTCACCCGGCCGGTGACCGACGCGCGATGCCCTGCCGTGACCATAGGCGGGCCGCGCACACCGGTCCACGGGATTACGCCCCTGCCTGCGGGGAACCTGTGAGATCCGGCCATCGGCACGCCGTTCCCGCCGAGGCTGTCGAGGAGAAAGGGAGGCCACGTGACATCCAGCAGAGGCCGTCAGGAGACCCAGGAGGAGCGGGCGGACCGGCAGTGGTCCGAACTGCTCCAGGAGCTGCGCGTCGCCCAGACCGGGGTGCAGATCCTTTTCGGTTTCCTGCTCGCGGTGGTCTTCCAGTCGCGGTTCGAGGACCTGGGCGACACCGACCGGAACATCTACGTCGTCACGGTGATGCTCGGCTCGGCGACCGCGGCGGCGCTCATCGGCCCCGTGTCGTACCACCGGCTCCTCACCGGCCGTCGGATGAAGCCCGAGACGGTCATCTGGGCCTCCCGGATGACCGTGCTCGGCCTGGTGCTGCTGTTCTGCACGATGTGCTCGGTGCTCCTGCTGATCCTGCGCGTCGCCCTGCACAACCAGCTGGCCCTGTGGCTCGTCGGAGCGATGGCCCTCTGGTTCGTCGCCTGCTGGTTCGTCTTCCCGGTGTGGGCCCTGGCCCGGGGGCGCTCCGGCGGACGGGATACCGATGACGAGGAGAGGGACGGGGGCGTGGACGAGTCGTCCGACCGGGGGAGCCACGCCACCTGAGGCGGGTCAGGCCGGGCTGCGCACATCGGTCACCGCGAACAGCGCGCCGTCCGTATCCCGCAGGGTGACCTCGGTGCCCCCGAAGCCGGTGCGCTCCTCGACGAGGGCGCCGCCGTGCCGCTCGGCCGCGGAGACCGTCGCCGCGAGGTCCGCCACCGGGAACTGGACCTGCCAGTGCGGGCGCACCATCGGGTCGACGTCCGACTCCACGGCCCCGGAGCTGATCCGGGCCAGCGGATGCCCCGCGCACCGCACGATGACCTCGTCGCCCTCGTAGGCGACATCGCAGCACCCGGGCCGCCCGCTCGCCCAGTCGAGCACCTCGCCGTAGAAGATCGCCGCGTCGAAGGCATCACGGGTCCGCAGCCGCAGCCAGGCGTGCGCGTGGTCGGCCGGGGCCGGCGGCGAGGCGGAGTCCTCGGTGCGCTCCCAGAGGCCGAAGGACGCTCCGTCCCGGTCCGACGCCAGCACCCCGCGCCCCTTGCCGAGCGTCAGCGGTCCCACCGCCACGGTCCCGCTGCGTTCGCGGACCCGGGCGGCGGCCACGTCCGCGTCCTCCACCGCGAAGTACGGCGTCCAGGCCACCGCGACCCGGTACGCCGAGGAGACGGCGAAGACGCCGGCCACCGGCACCTCGCCGCGGTAGGCCACGGAGTAGTCGGCCCCGAGCCGCCCGGGGCGGAACGACCAGCCCAGCACCTGCGCGTAGAACCGCTCGGCGGTCTCCAGGTTCCGGGTCATGAGGGTGACCCAGCACGGTGCGGCCGGCCCCGTGAGTGGTGCTGCCGAGGCCGTACGGGGATCGCTTCCGGTCATGGTCCACTGCCTTCGTCGGGGAGCGGCGTCCTGCCCTGCCGCTGCGGTCCAGCAACCAGCCTCGACCGGCCCGCCCGGTCCCGCAACGCGGGCCCGGGTCACCGTCCGGCGCGCGGCGGGGCATTCGTGATGTCGAGGAAGACCTGGTCGGCCTGCGGCCACCGGTCGGCCATCGCCTCCCTGATGCGCATCGAGACCTCCTCCACCCGCTCGCTGTCGATGCCGGGGGCGAGGTCGATACGGGCGGCGACCAGGGGATCGACGGCCTCGCCGATCAACTGGTCGCGGGCGTCGCGTCCGAGCCGGAAGGCCACGTAGACCAGCAGCAGCCCGATACCCAGCGAGGCCGCCGCCTCCCAGACCACACTCCCGGTGGTCAGGTGCAGAACCCTGCCCGCCATCGCCATCGCCATCGCCAGGGCCAGGGCCACGCCGAGAACCGCCGTGCTGTCCTCGGCGATGACGGTGCGCAGAGCCGGGTCCAGGGCCCCGCGCTTCTCGCCGCGCGCCTGGTGCAGGGCCCGCCCCAGGGACGTGGCCTCGGCGACGAAGGCGACGCCGAGGACGATGAGACCCGCCGTATACCCCTCGGGGGGACTCGTGGCCGTCCCTGCGGAGCGCGGAAAGCCCCTGGTAGAACGAGAAACAACCGCCCATAACGAAGATGCCTACCGCGGCCGGCAGCGCCCAGAAGAAGCGCTCCTTGCCGTATCCGAATGGATGACGGGCATCAACCGCGCGGCTGCTCCTCGTCGGGCGGCAGCGGACCGTTGCCGTGGTCCTTCAGCTCGTACGGGGACAGGGCGTGGCCGTCTGCGGGGAACCGGTCGGAGGAGTGCGGGTCGTGCTGCTCGATGTGGGTGCGCTGATCCGGCTTCTCCGGCTGCTCATGGGGCTGCGGCGGCGGCGGCTCGGCGTCGTGCTTGCGCTTGCTGAGGATGAAGCCGCCGATCAGCAGGGCGACGACGGCCAGCGCCACGATGGGCAGGACGACCCCGAGGGCCCCCGCGCTCGCCGCGAGCGGGACCTCGGCCGACACCTCGACCGCATTGACTGTATTCAGAACATCCATGTAAGGCGCATACCCCGGGAGAAGGGCATCAGTCAGCTATTCACAGTAATTCATGTTTTATGGGTATCTCAGGGGAAAGGCGTTTCAAGACCGTGGGCCAGGACCGCCCTCCTGCCCGCTCTCCGGGAGCTCAAGCCCTCTTTCGGGCGCTTCCCGTGTCGCCGTCGGCCGGATGCGGGGTCAGCCTGGAGTGGTCCCAGAGGCCGGCACCCCAGTGGAAGGAATCACGGTGAACAGCACCCCCGAGCAGAGCGGCCAGGATCACCCGGCGGGCCGGGAGGTGGTGGTCTCGCTCAGCCGCTGTGACACACAGGACGCGCGGACCGTGTTCGACGTGCTCGCCACCGCCTTCGCGTCCGACCACCCGATGGGCGAGACCCCCACGTCGGCCACGGGCCCCCGCCCGACCGTCTGGGTCACCACCGTGGACGTGTCCGAACCGAGGGCGGCCGCCACCCCCGCCCGCCTCACCGAACCGGTCACGGTGGACGCCCAGGGCGGCTACTGGGCCGTCGACCGGCTGCGTACCCACCTCACCGGTGCCTTCGCGGTGAGCGTCGTCGGCACGGCCGCCGGCGACCAGGAGCAGGAGGTCAGGCTGCGGCTGGAGAGCCGCTGACGGCACGGACGAGAACACGACCGGGGTGACCCAGCCCCGCGGCGAAGCGAAAGGCGCGCGCATGGATTCCCTCGCTCTGGGGACCGACCTCGAACCGGAACCGGTCGTCGACGAACACTCCACCGTGACCCTGCACGTCAACGGCGAGGCGGCGACGCTGACCGTCGACCACCGCGCCACGGTCCTGGAGACGCTGCGGGAGAGCTTCGGGCTCACCGGGGCCAAGAAGGGCTGCGACCACGGCCAGTGCGGGGCCTGCACGGTCCTCGTCGACGGGCGGCGGGTCAACAGCTGCCTGCTGCTCGCCGTCGCCCAGGACGGCGCCACGATCACCACCGTGGAAGGGCTCGCCGACGGCGAGAGCCTGCACCCGGTGCAGCGGGCGTTCGTCGAGCGGGACGCCCTCCAGTGCGGCTTCTGCACCCCGGGCCAGATCTGCTCGGCCGTGGGCATGCTCCGCGAGGCCGCCGACGGCCACCCCTCGCATGCCACCGAACCGGACACCGCCGACCGACCGGCCGGACCCGTCGCACTCGACGCCGACGAGATCCGCGAACGGATGAGCGGCAACCTGTGCCGGTGCGGGGCCTACCCCCGGATCGTCGAAGCCATCGAGGACGTGATCGAGTGAAACCGTTCGGCTATGTGCGCCCCGCCTCCACCGACGAGGCCGTCCGGCTCTGCGCGGAAGGCGCCGGCGCCCGCTTCCTCGGCGGCGGCACCAATCTGGTGGACCTGATGAAACTCGGCGTGGAGACGCCCCGGGTCCTCATCGACGTCGCCGGGCTGCCACTGGACCGGGTGACCCGGACGGTCGACGGCGGCCTGAGCATCGGCGCCACGGTGCGCAACAGCGACCTCGCCGCCCACCCCGACGTGACGGAGAGCTACCCCGTGCTGTCCCAGGCGCTGCTGGCCGGGGCCTCCGGCCAGCTCCGCAACTCCGCCACCACCGGCGGTAACCTGCTCCAGCGCACCCGCTGCCGCTATTTCCAGGACGTCTCCAAGCCCTGCAACAAACGGCTCCCCGGCTCCGGCTGCCCCGCACGCGAGGGCACCCACCGCGACCTCGCGATCCTCGGGCACTCGCCGGAGTGCGTGGCCACCAACCCGTCCGACATGGCCGTGGCCCTCGCCGCGCTCGACGCGACCGTGGTGCTCCTGGGGCCCGAGGGCGAACGGGCCGTCCCCCTCACCGAGTTCCACCGCCTGCCGGGCGAGAACCCCGACCAGGACACCGTGATCAGACCCGGCGAGCTGATCACCGAGGTGGTGCTTCCGCCGCCGGCGCCCGGGGCGGCCACCCGCTACCGCAAGGCCCGCGACCGCGCCAGTTTCGCCTTCGCACTCGTCTCCGTCGCCGCCACGCTCCGGGTGGACGCCGGCCGCGTGGAACACGCCACGCTCGCGTTCGGCGGCGTCGCCCACCGACCGTGGCGGGCCCGCAGGGCGGAGGCCGAGCTGCGCGGCGCCCCGGCCACGCCCGCGGTGTTCCAGCACGCCCTGATCGCCGAACTGGCCGAGGCGCGGCCGCTGCGCGACAACGCGTTCAAGGTGGACCTCGCCCGCCGGCTCGCCCTCGACGTGCTCGGCGAACTCACCGCCCGGCAGCCCACGCGGACCGGCTGAACCGCCCGGGGCCGTTGCCCACGCGCCCACCGCCCGCCCGCACCACCGACCCCCGAGGACCCACCGCCATGACCACGCAAGCCCCGCAGTTCCCCGGTGCGCCCGTCGTCCGCAGAGAGGCCCGGGACAAGGTCACCGGTACCGCCCGCTACGCGGCCGACCGCGCGCCCGCCGGGTGTCTGTACGCCTGGACCGTCCCGGCCACCGTCGCGGCCGGACGCGTCGCCGCCGTACGGGCCGTCGACGCCCTCGCCGTGCCCGGCGTGCACTCCGTTCTCACCCACGACAACGCACCCGAGCTCCAGGAACCCGACGACCCGATCCTCGCCGTGCTCCAGAACGACCGGGTCCCGCACCACGGTTGGCCGATCGCCCTCGTGATCGCGGAATCCCTGGAGGCCGCCCGGACAGGCGCCGGGGAACTCCTCGTCGAGTACGAACGCGACCCGCACGACGTCACTCTCACCGAGGACCACTCCGGCCTCTACACGCCCGACGAGGCCAACGGCGGTGAACCCGCCGTCCGGGTGCGTGGCAACGTGGAACGGGCCCTGGCCGCCTCGCCCGTCCAGGTCGACGCCACGTACCGGATGGTCGCGCTGCACAACCACCCCATGGAGCCGCACGCCGCCACCGCCGTGTGGGCCGACGGACACCTCACCGTCCACGACTCCAGCCAGGGCTCCACCAAGGTCCGCGACAGCCTGGCCCAGGCGTTCGGCCTGGACCCGGACCGGATCACCGTGGTCTCCGAGCACGTCGGCGGCGGCTTCGGCTCGAAGGGCACCACCCGCCCGCAGGGGGTCCTGGCCGCGATGGCCGCCCGGCACACCGGCCGCCCGGTCAAACTCGCCTTCCCCCGGGCCCAGCTCGCGGAGGTCGTCGGCCACCGCGCCCCCACGATCCAGCGGGTCCGGCTCGGCGCGGACCTGGACGGGGTGCTCACCGCCGTCAGCCACGAGGTCGTCACCCAGACCTCCACCGTCAAGGAGTTCGTCGAACAGGCCGCCGTGCCCGCCCGCGTCATGTACGCCTCGCCGCACAGCCGGACCGCGCACCGGGTGACCGCCCTCGACGTCCCCAGCCCCTCCTGGATGCGGGCCCCGGGGGAGGCCTCGGGGATGTACGCCCTGGAGTCCGCCATGGACGAGCTGGCCTCCGCGCTCGGCCTGGACCCCGTGGAGCTGCGGCTGCGCAACGAGCCCGAGACCGAACCGGACAGCGGCCGCCCCTTCAGCAGCCGCGGTCTCGCCGCCTGTCTGCGCGACGGTGCGGCCCGGTTCGGCTGGCAGGACCGCGACCCCAGGCCCGCCGCCCGCCAGGAAGGCCGCTGGCTCATCGGTACGGGCGTGGCCTCGGCGACGTACCCTGTCCTCGTCTCCCGGTCCACCGCGACCGCCCACGCCGCGCGGGACGGCGCCCTGCGCGTCGAGGTCAACGCCACCGACATCGGCACCGGGGCACGCACCGTCCTGGCCCAGATCGCCGCCGACGTGCTCGGCGTCGCCCCGGAGGCCGTACGCGTCGACATCGGCTCCACCGAGCTGCCCGCCGCCCCGCTGGCCGGTGGCTCCTCCGGCACCGCCTCCTGGGGCTGGGCCGTGCACAAGGCGGCGACCGACCTCGCCGCCCGCCTCGCGGAGCAGTCGGGCCCCCTGCCCGCCGAGGGGATCACCACCACCGCCGACACCGAACAGGAGACCGGCGAGGAGTCCCCGTACTCCCGGCACGCCTTCGGCGCGCACTTCGCCGAGACGGCCGTCGACGCCGTCACCGGCGAGGTCCGCGTACGCCGCCTCCTCGGCGTGTACGCCGCCGGGCGGATCCTCAACGCGCGCACCGCACGCTCCCAGTTCACCGGCGGCATGGTGATGGGCATCGGCATGGCCCTCACCGAGGGCTGCGGCATCGACCCGGACTTCGGCGACTTCACCGCCAAGGACCTCGCCGCCTACCACGTGCCCGTCTGCGCCGACACGGCCGACATCCAGGCGCACTGGATCGAGGAGGACGACCGCCACCTCAACCCGATGGGCAGCAAGGGCATCGGCGAGATCGGGATCGTCGGCACCGCCGCCGCCATCGGGAACGCGGTCCGCCACGCCACCGGCGCCCGGCTGCGCGAACTGCCCCTCACCCCGGACACCCTGCTGCCCTATCTGCTGTGACCGTCCTGACGACGGACACCGCTCCCCACCAGCACGGACGGCCCACCTGTTGCGCGTCCGGCCTATTCGACGCACCCTGATGAGTGACCCAGAAGTGATCTGTGCTCACGCTTCGTGTTCGGGGGGCGTTCGTACGACGGGGTGAAGTACGACGGGGTGAAAGACGTGGGCCTCGTGGTGAGGAGCCTCGACGATGACCGTTCCACTCGACCGGCACTACTCGGTCGAACTGCAGGTGTCGGCAGAGCGCGTTTCCCAGGTGCGGCGGATCGTCGCCGCACACCTTCGTCACTGGAGTCTCGACCTGCACGTCCGGCCGGTGTGCCGGGCCCTGGACGAGCTCCTGACCAACGTCCACCGGCATGTCGGCGACGGCAACACCTGCGTCCTCGAACTCCGCTGGACCGGGCGGCACGTGACCGTGTCCGTCGCGGACAACAGCGCCCGGATGCCCCGGCTGCTGCCGACCGGCGGCGGGCTGAGCCGGGTCATGGCCCTGAGCGACAGCTGGGGCACCTGCCGGACCACGGACGGCAAAGTGGTCTGGTTCACCCGCTACGCCGAGGCACCGCAGCCCGCGGGTCTGCTCCCGTACGCCCCGCTGCCCGGCGTCCGCACCGCCCGCCACGTTCCCCTGGCGGCGCTCGTGTAACCGCCCGGAGGAGCGGCCCCCTCACCCGGCCGACGCGGAACGCGCTGCCCCGGCACGCATGATCCGCGTCGGCCGGGTACGTGCGGGGGAGGGGAGGGCCGCGTTGCGCGGACCGGTGCGGCGCGGCACGGTCGGAGTACCGATGCAAAGGAGGCCACTGCCATGCCCATCGCGACGGTCAACCCCGCGAACGGCGAACTGATCAGGTCTTATCCCGCCCTCGACGAGGAGGAGACCGAACGCAGGATCGCCGCCGCCGCGGAGACCTTCCGCCAGTACCGCACCACGCCCTTCGAGCAGCGGGCCGGCTGGCTGAACCGGGCCGCCGACCTCCTCGACGAGGACCGCGACACCATCGCCCGCACGATGACCGTCGAGATGGGCAAGCCCGTCACGGCGGCCCGCGCGGAGGCCGCCAAGTGCGCGAAGGCGATGCGCTGGTACGCCGCCCACGCCGAGGGGCTGCTCGGCGACGAACACCCGGACCCCGACGACGCGAAGGACTCCGGCGCCTCCCGCGCGCTGGTCCGCTACCGCCCCCTCGGCGTGGTCCTCGCCGTGATGCCGTGGAACTTCCCGCTCTGGCAGGTGGTGCGCTTCGCCGCCCCCGCGCTGATGGCGGGCAACGTCGGGCTTCTCAAGCACGCCTCGAACGTCCCGCAGACCGCCCTCTACCTGGAGGACCTCTTCCACCGGGCAGGTTTCCCCGCCGGCTGCTTCCGTACGCTCCTGATCGGCTCGGGCGCCGTCGAGGCGGTCCTGCGCGACCCGCGCGTCGCCGCAGCCACCCTCACCGGCAGCGAACCGGCAGGGCGCGCCGTCGCCGCCACCGCCGGTGACGAGGTGAAGAAGACCGTGCTGGAACTCGGCGGCAGCGACCCCTATCTGGTCCTGCCCTCGGCGGACGTGGAGAAGGCCGCCGCCACCGCAGTCACCGCCCGCGTCCAGAACAACGGCCAGTCCTGCATCGCCGCCAAGCGCTTCATCGTGCACGCCGACGTCTACGACGCGTTCGCCGAGCGGTTCACCGCGGGCATGCGCGCCCTGACCGTCGGCGACCCGCTGGAGGAGGGCACCGACATCGGACCGCTCTCCACCGAACAGGGCCGCACCGACCTGGAGGAACTCGTCGACGACGCCGTCGAACGGGGAGCCGAGGCGCTGTGCGGCGGACGCCGTCCCGACCAGCTCGGCGGCGGCCTGGAGAACGGCTGGTTCTACGAGCCCACCGTGCTCGCCTCCATCACCACCGCCATGCGCGTTCACCGCGAGGAGACCTTCGGCCCCGTCGCCACCCTCTACCGGGTCGCCGACCTCGACGAGGCGATCCACCTGGCCAACGACACCCCCTTCGGCCTCAGCTCCAACGTCTGGACCCGCGACCCCGGCGAACAGGAGCGCTGCGCCCGCGACCTGGAGGCCGGCGGGGTCTTCTTCAACGGGATGACCGCCTCGCACCCGGCCCTGCCCTTCGGCGGGATCAAGCGCTCCGGTTACGGCCGTGAGCTGGCCGGACACGGCATCCGCGAGTTCTGCAACGCCACCACACTCTGGTACGGACCCGAGGCGTCCTGACACCCCCGCCCGTGTGCCGTCACCCGACGAGGAGACCTGCTCCGTGAGCGACCCCCGTACGCCCTCCGCGCCCTCCGCCCTCTCCGACGACGAACTCGCCGCGCTCGACGCGCACTGGCGCGCGGCCAACTACCTCGCCGTCGGGCAGATCTACCTGATGGCCAACCCCCTGCTGACCCGGCCGCTCGTCCCCGAGGACATCAAGCCGCGGCTGCTCGGCCACTGGGGCACCTCGCCGGGGCTCAACCTCGTCCACACCCACCTCAACCGGGTGATCAAGTCCCGGGACCTGAGCGCCCTGTGCGTGTGGGGGCCCGGCCACGGGGGACCGGCCGTCCTCGCCAACTGCTGGCTGGAAGGCAGCTACTCCGAGACCTACCCGGACATCGGCCGGGACGTCGAGGGCATGGGACTGCTCTTCAAGCAGTTCTCGTTTCCCGGCGGCGTGCCCAGCCATGTCGCCCCCGAGACACCCGGCTCCATCCACGAGGGCGGCGAACTCGGCTACGCCCTCGCCCACGCCTACGGAGCCGCCTTCGACCACCCGGACCTGGTGGTGGCGTGCGTGGTCGGCGACGGCGAGGCCGAGACGGGTCCGCTCGCGGCCTCCTGGCACGGAGACAAGTTCCTCGACCCGGTCCACGACGGAGCCGTCCTGCCCATCCTCCACCTCAACGGCTACAAGATCGCCAACCCGGCGGTCCTCGCCCGCATCCCCGAGGAGGAGCTCGGCCAACTGCTGCGCGGCTACGGCCACGACCCCCTGTTCGTCAGCGGCGACGACCCGGCCGCCGTCCACCGGGCACTGGCCGCCGCCATGGACACCGCCCTGGACCGCATCGGCGCGTACCAGCGGGCCGCCCGCGAGGACGGCGCCACCGAGCGTCCCCGCTGGCCCATGATCGTGCTGCGCACCCCCAAGGGCTGGACAGGACCAGAAGAGGTCGACGGACTGCCCGTCGAGAACACCTGGCGCTCCCACCAGGTCCCGCTCCCCGGCGTCCGCGACAACCCGGAACACCTGCGGCAGCTGGAGGCGTGGCTGCGCTCCTACCGGCCCGCCGAACTCTTCGACGCCGACGGCCGCCCCACCGAGCAGGTCCTCGCCTGTGTGCCCGAGGGAGCGGCCCGGCTCGGCTCCACCCCGTACGCCAACGGCGGGCTGCTGCTGCGCGACCTCCCGCTGCCCGACCCGGCGGACCACGCCGTACGGGTCGACAAGCCCGGCACCGCCCTCCACGAGCCGACCAAGGTGCTCGGCGGCTTCCTGGAGAGCCTGATGGCCGCCACCGAGGACCGCAGGGACTTCCGCGTCGTCGGCCCCGACGAGACCGCGTCCAACCGGCTGGACGCCCTCTACCGGGTCACCGGCAAGGCCTGGCAGGCCGGCACCCTGCCCACCGACGAACACCTCGCCCACGACGGCCGTGTGATGGAGGTGCTCTCCGAACACCTCTGCCAGGGCTGGCTGGAGGGCTACCTCCTCACCGGACGGCATGGGCTCTTCTCCAGTTACGAGGCCTTCGCCCACATCGTCGACTCGATGGTCAACCAGCACATCAAATGGCTGCGCACCTCGCGCCGGCTGCCCTGGCGGCGGCCCATCGCCTCGCTCAACTACCTGCTCACCTCGCACGTCTGGCGCCAGGACCACAACGGCTTCTCGCACCAGGACCCCGGCTTCGTCGACCACATCCTCAACAAGAGCCCCGAGGTCGTGCGCGTCTACCTCCCGCCGGACGCCAACACCCTGCTCTCCGTCGCCGACCACGCGCTGCGCAGCCGGGACTACGTCAACGTGATCGTCGCCGGGAAGCAGCCGACCTTTGACTGGCTCACCCTGGACGAGGCCCGCGCCCACTGCGCGCGCGGGGCCGGAGCCTGGGAGTGGGCCGGGACCGAGGACGGGAGCCGGGAACCGGACGTGGTCCTCGCCTGCGCCGGGGACGTACCCACCCAGGAGACGCTGGCCGCCGCCGGCCTGATCCGCCGCCATCTGCCGGAGCTGGCCGTGCGCGTGGTCAACGTCGTCGACATCGCCCGCATGATGCCCGACGCGGAGCACCCGCACGGAATGCCGGACTCCGAGTACGACGCCCTGTTCACCCGCGACAGGCCAGTGATCTTCGCTTACCACGGCTACCCGTGGCTGATCCACCGGCTGGCCTACCGCCGCAACGGCCACGCCAACCTCCATGTGCGCGGCTACAAGGAGGAAGGCACCACGACCACGCCGTTCGACATGGTCGTCCGCAACGACCTCGACCGCTACCGGCTGGTCATGGACGTCATCGACCGGGTGCCGGGGCTCGGCGTCCGGGCCGTCGCGGTACGTCAGGAGATGGCGGACGTCCGCACCCGCCACCACGCCTGGATCCGCGAGCACGGCACGGACCTGCCGGAGGTCGTGGACTGGACGTGGGGCGGCTGACGGCGTCGGTCACCGGGCCCTGTTCTCGCCGACGGGGTGGTTGAGCGATCATGGGCGGCGACCCGAGACCCACCGGAGAGGCCGCCATGAAGCTGCGCTGTGCCGTGATCGAGGACTTCCAGTCCGTCGCCACCACCGTCGTCGACTGGTCGCCCGTGACCGCCGATGTCGAGGTCGTGACCTTCACCGAGCACCTCGCCACCGAGGACGAAGCGGCCGCGGCGCTCGCCGACTTCGACCTCGTGGTCACCCTGCGCGAGCGGGTGCCGTTCCGGGCGGAGCTGTTCGCCCGGCTGCCCCGGCTGCGGCTGCTCGTCGCCTCCGGCATGCGTAACTCCGTCATCGACCTCGACGCCGCGAAGCGGCACGGCGTCGTCGTCTGCGGCACCGCCAGCTCCGCCACCCCGCCCGTCGAGCTGACCTGGGCGCTGCTCCTCGGTCTGGCGCGCGGGATCGTCCCCGAGGCGGAGGCGCTGCGCTCGGGCGGCCCCTGGCAGTCCACCCTCGGCGCCGATCTGCACGGGCGGAGGCTCGGGCTGCTGGGACTCGGAAAGATCGGCGGCCGGGTGGCGCGCGTGGGCCTGGCCTTCGGCATGGACGTCCTGGCGTGGAGTCAGAACCTTACGAAGGAACGGACCGACGAGGTCGGGGCGGAGCTGGCGGCCTCCAAGGAGGAACTGCTGGCCTCCAGCGACTTCGTCTCCGTCCACCTGGCGCTCGGCGACCGGACCCGGGGCCTGATCGGGGCGGCCGAACTCGCCCTGATGCGCCCGACCGCGTATCTGATCAACACCTCCAGGGCGGCCGTCGTCGACACGGACGCCCTGCTCGCCGCTCTGCACGCCGGCGTCATCGCCGGGGCCGCGACCGATGTGTTCGACACCGAGCCGCTCCCGGCCGGTCACCCGGTCCGCACGGCTCCGCGCCTGCTGGCCACCCCGCACCTGGGATATGTGTCGCGCGCCAACTACGAGACCTACTACGGCCAGGCCGTGGAGAACATCAGGGCCTTCCTCGACGGGCAGCCGCTCCGCCGCCTGGGCTGACGGCGGAGGGCCTGTCAGAGGCTCGGTCAGTAGCGCAGCGCCGCCGCGATCCGGCCGTGGTCCGCCAGCGAACCGTCCTCGACGAAGACCACATCGGCGCCGCTGTCGAGCGCGGCTTCGACCAGTTCGTCGACGATGTCCTCGCGGATCGTGCCGTCCGCGCTCTGTGTGCTTCCCTCGGGCACCGGCTCCAGGTGCTCGTCGGTCACCCTGACGGCCGTCTGGAAGTGCTCCTCCACCGCGACCAGCCCCGCCCGGCCCTCACGGACGGCGGCCCACACCTCGTCGAGCCCGCCGGCGAAGGAGTGGGCGCTGCGGGCGTTGTCGAGCCTGGTCTCCACCTCCGCCGCCGCCCGGCGAGCGCCCTCGTCGAGGGCGGGCCGCAGCTCCTTGAGGACCTCGGCGGGCGACAGGTCCGCCGGTGCGCCCTTGGTGACCCGGCCGACGGCGGACCCGGAGCTCTCGCCGACCTCGTCCAGCAGGGCGAGGGCGGGGGCGAGGCCCACCAGATACAGCGGGCGCGGATCGTCGGCGAGCACCGCGCGCAGCTTCTCGTCGACATCGCGGAAGAAGTTCCGCGTCTCCTCGTCGCTGAAAGTGCTCGGGGTGTCCCCGATCCGCTCCTCGCGCTGCGGGTTCGGCGGTTCCTTCGGCGCGGTCAGCGGGAAGCCGCCCACCGCCTCCTGGCGGATGCCGTCGGCCGTGCCGATCCACAGCGTCGCGTGGTCGGCGGCGACCGTCAGCGCCCGGAAGGGCCGGGTCTGGGCCTTGGCGGCGACGAGGTTGCGGGTGAGGTAGGTGTCGCTGAGCACCACCCGTTCGGGTGCGGTGCGCGGAAGCTGCCAGATCCAGTACTCGTCGGTGGTGGCGAGGAGCACCAGGGAGTCCATCGCCGCGCGTGGGTCCACCTCGGCCGCCGCCCGCTCCAACTGGTGCACGAGGGCGGCCCGGACCTCGCGGCTGACCTGCGGATCGGCTTCGAGGCGGTGTCCGGCGTCGGCCACCAGGTTCCGCAGGCGGACCGGGTCCTGGCCGTTGTCCGGGGCCTTGCGGTGGGTCGGCATGGTCAGGGACAGGGCCGGATAGGGCCGGGTCGCCCGCAGCTCCCGCAACAGGTCGGCGGTCAGGGCGTCCGTATCCATCGTTCCCTCCCAGGGCTCGAACCCGCTCCCGTATGAAGCGGATGCTTCGACGAGTCAATTCATACCTTTTGATCCTAATATGGGCGAGTTGTTGCCCTTGGAGTGCGGGAGGCTGCGCGATGTCCACGCTCACGGTGTGGAAGTTCCGGACGGCTGAAGGCGCGGAGAGCGTCGAGGAGGCGCTGAAATCCCTTCAGAAGGAAGGGCTGATCAAGATCCTCGACGCGGCGGTGGTCAGCTGGCCCGCCGACCGGGCCAAGCCGCGCACCAGACAGCTGCTGAACCTCGTCGGCGCCGGGGCCCTCAGCGGGACCTTCTGGGGCATGCTCTTCGGCCTGATCTTCCTCATGCCGCTGCTGGGAGCGGCCATCGGGGCGGCCGCCGGGGCGCTCGGCGGGAAGCTCGCGGACGTCGGCATCGACGACGACTTCATCGCCGAGGTCAAGGAGAAGGTGACGCCCGGGACCTCGGCGCTGTTCCTGCTGACCATGAACGAGGTGCCCGAGCGGATCGGCGCACAACTGCCCGGCGACGGCGCCGAACTCCTCCACAGCAATCTCGACACCGAGCGCGAGGCGAAGCTCCGCGACATCTTCGGCGACGAGACGGTGTGACCCGCGAACAGCCCTTCCCCCCTCTCGCACCCCCTCTCCTGGATTGGACGGACCGTCCGTGAAAGCGAACCTCCCCGCGCGCCGAGCCGTACGCGCCCTGGCCCCCGTCGCCGTCGCGGCCCTGCTGTTCGCCTCCACGGCGGCTTGCGACTCCGACACCAGCAGCGAAGGCACCGACCAGGGTGTCCACACCCTCACACCCGAGCCGGAGGAATCACCCTCCGAGGCGCCGAGCCCGCGCACCCAGCAGAGCTTCGCCGCCTCGGTGTCCGCCGAGTCCGAACGCGTACGGCAGGAGGCGGCGAAGCGGCTGGAGGAGGTCGAGGGCCGGGGCAACGCCATCGGCGACGTCTCGGTCAACGGACTGCCGCTCACCGCGTCCGAGGAGGTCCGCAGCGCGCTCGTCCGGGTCACCAACCCCACCGACGAGGCCACGTTCTTCGCCGTGAAGGTGGAGTTCGTCGACGCCGAGGACAAGGTGCTCGACGCCGTCGTCGTCGGCGTCGAGGACGCCCCGCCCGGCCGCACGGTCACCGCCCAGGCCAACAGCCGCAAGGCCGCCGGGGTGAAGACCTTCCCCCGGGTCGCCCAGGCCGAGCGCGGCTGAGGGGCGCGGGCCATGAGCGCCGCCGACGCGGTGACCGACTCCCTCCAGAACCTGCGCGACCGGTTCGTCGACGTACGGGAGGGGAAGCCGGCCGACTACATTCCCCAGCTTGCCCTCGCCGACCCGGACGCCTTCGGTCTCGCGTTGGTGAGCATGGACGGACACCGCTACGTCGCGGGCGAGGCCGAGGTGCCCTTCACCCTCCAGTCGGTCTCCAAACCGTTCATCTACGCCCTCGCGCTCTCCCTGCTCGGCCTCGACGAGGTGAGCCGCTGGGTCGGCGCCGAGCCGAGCGGCGAGGCGTTCAACGCCATCAGCCTCGAACCCGGTACGGGCAGGCCCGCCAACGCCATGGTCAACGCCGGTGCGATCGTCACCACCGCGCTGATCCCCGACACCCCGGACGAACCCGCCTTCGACCGGATCCTGCACTGCCTCGGCTGCTTCGCCGGGCGTGAACTGGACGTCGACGAAGAGGTGTTCAGCTCCGAGTCGGTGACCGGGGACCGCAACCGGGCGCTGGCGTACCTGATCCGCTCCACCGGCACCATGCCCGTCGACCAGGTCCTCGCGGTCGACCGCTACTTCCGTCAGTGCGCGATCCGGGTCACCGCCGTCGACCTCGCCACGATGGCCGCGACGCTCGCCTACGGCGGCGTGAACCCGGTGACCCGCGAGCGGGTCGTCTCCGCCGAGGTCGCCGCCCGGGTCCTCGCCGTCATGGCGACCTGCGGCATGTACGACGGCTCGGGCGAGTGGCTGCTGCGCGTCGGCCTTCCCGCCAAGAGCGGGGTGTCCGGCGGCCTCATCGCGGTGGGCCCCGCCCGCTTCGGCGTGGCGACCTACAGCCCGCCGCTCGACGCCACCGGTGGATCGGTGCGCGGCCACGCCGCACTGGAGGCGATGTCGGACCGCTACGGGCTCCACCTCATGCTCAACCCCGCGCTCCCCGGTTCCACCGTCACCCTCGTCACCACCGCGGACGACCTGCCGTCGGCGCCGTCGGCCGGGCACGAACGGGTCCTGCACGAACAGGTCGGCGTCGTCGTCGCCCAGGGGTCCATCGACTTCACGGCCGCGGAGCGCGTGCTGTACGCCCTGGACGAGTCCGGGCCGGGCGGGGGTTCGGTCGTCCTCGACCTGCACGACGTCACGTCGGTCGACTCCGTGGCCCTGGCGATGCTGCACACCGGGCTCGCGCGGCTCGCCGGCGACGGGCGGCGCGCGGCGGTCGTCGATCCGAACGATCTGCTGGGCCCGTCCGACCTCGTGCGGGAACGGACCGGCCAGGACCTGCCGCGCTACGCCACCCGTGAGGACGCCGTCGAAGGCTGCGCGCAGGCCCTGGCCGGGGAGGACTGAGCCGTACCGCCGGGTGGGCAGGACTACCAGATGGCGCCGACCCACTCCGGGTGGTCTATGAACGGGTTCCGGTTGTGCTGGAACTGGTCGAATATGACGTCGTTGCGGCGCTTTTCGAAGGTGTCCGGCGGGTCTTCCTGGCTCCACTGCTTCAGGACGGACAGCTTGCCCATCTTCGGCGCGGACCCGTTGTTCACCTGGTCGTTGGGTTCGAGGTCGGCGAAGGAGTCGTTGCCCTCGTAGCGCACCGACATGTAGAGGATCATGCGGGCGACGTCGCCCTTGACCTCGTCGCGCGGCTCGAAGGAATCGCTGTCGGTGAAGTTGCCCGGCGCGTCGCCCAGTTCGCTCCCGCCGTTGTCGAAGTCCTTGTTCCCGCGCGTGGAGTTGACCTGGACATCGGTGGGCCGCAGATGATGGACGTCGGTGCCCGGGCCCGTCGCGGTGCCGAAGTCACCGTGCGACTTGGCCCAGACGTGCTCCCGGTTCCACTGTCCCGAGTCGCCGCCGTTGTCGTTCTTGGACTGGGAGCGCCCGGTGTACAGCAGGACGACGTTGGAGGAGTTGGCGGGATCCTCGTCGGTCGCCTTGAGGGCGTCCCACACCTGGCTGTAGGAGAGCTTGGTCTGGTCGCTGATGATCGTGTGCAGGGCGGACTTCAGCTCGGCTCCGGTCTTGCCGAGCGCGTCCTGGTAGTAGTCCTGGTAGTAGGTGTCGTCGAGGGCCGCAGCGGTGGCGGTGTACCGGCCGGGCGAGGTGTCCGACGGGGCCGCGGCGGCGGTGCCGGCGAGCACGGTGACGGCTGCCACGGCGGCGAGCAGTGGACGCGCGTAGAACGAGTGACGACGGGACATGTGGGGTGTCCTCTCCGGAACGCGGGCGTCGCGACGAGGACCCTGGGTGGGGGACCCGCGCGACGGCCGTGCGGTAGGTGGTCAGGCGGGAGCCTTCCACACGCACCGTGCCCCACGTGTGAACACTGTGTACCTATCATGTGCAGGTCAAGAATCGGTCCGCCGGAAGCCGTCGGAACGCCGTACGCCCCCGGTGGCCCAGGGCCACCGGGGGCGTACGGGGTGCGCGGGGTGTCCGCCTTCTCTAGCGGCCGGCCGCCCAGTCGCGCAGGGCGCGGACCGAGTCGAAGTCGGCGACGTTCCGGTCGAGGGGGTCGTCGGTGTACTGGTGAATGCGCCAGTCCGCCTCGATGCGGGGCTTGCCCGCGGTGCCGTAGTCGGCGATCCACAGCCCGTCGCCCGCGTAGCCGGTGGTGTCGTGGTTGAGCCAGAAGGAGCGGTTGCAGTACAACAGGACCCGGTGGTCGGGCCGTTCCCGCTTCACCGCGCGGATGAACCGGTCCTTGTCCGCGTTGCTCGCCCGCGTCCCGCCGCCGGTCTGTTCCCAGTCGACCGCGAGCAGATCACCCGCCTTCTCCGGGGTCTTGCTCAGGAAGTACGCCACCTGGTCCGACACGTCCCCCGGCCAGAGGAAGTGGTAGAAGCCGACGACGCACTCGGCGTCCCTGGCCCGCTTGACCTGCGCGTCCAGACGCGGATTGACATAGGTGCGGCCTTCGGTGGACTTGACGATGACGAAGTCGAGTCCGTCCGTGTCGTAGGAGGGCTGATAGGCGCTGACGTCGACACCGTGGAGCATGGGCACCGCCTCGGAGAATGGGGCAACGACGTCCCTCTTCTGCCCACTCCTCGGGCGTGCCAAGGGCTGATTCACCCTCCTGGGTAGGCGTGCGCGGGCTCCTCGGATGCGGCCGGGCCCGTGCGGCGCGAGAATTGCCGCAAGGACGAGGAGGCGGCATGAGCGAAGAGTCCGAACCCGTATCCGCGGCCGTGTCCGGGCCGGACGGCATCACGCCCGACCGGCTCCTGCACACGGGCGCGAGCGACCGGCCGAGCGCGGAGGACCTGGTGCTCGCCTCCGGGCGGGACCTGACGCCGGAGACCCTGGAATGGGCACGGCGCAAGCTGGCCGCCGAGGGGCGGTCGGCCATCGACAAACAACTGCCCTGACGGCCCGGCGGGCCCGTGGGGACACCCGGTGGGCCGGTGCGCGGAGCCGTACGCCGAGGTGGAGGCGGCCGGGGAGCCGGGGAGCGTGTGGGGCGCGCCCCGGTTCCCTCGGCTAGCCTGAGTGACATATGAACCGTTTGACGACCTCACAGGGCGCTTTCGAGCTCGCCCGCTTCCCCGAGCACCCGCGCGATCCCTTCCGCGCGTGGGACGCCGCCGATGAATACCTGCTCCGGCAGCTGACGGATCCCGAGACGGGCCCGGTCGACCTCTCGGGGACGGTCGCGGTCGTGGGGGACCGGTGGGGGGCGCTCGCCACCGCGCTGGCCGCACACCGGCCGGTCCAGATCAGCGACTCCTACCTGGCCCGGCGCGCGACCCTCGCCAACCTCGCCAGGAACGGCGTCGACCAGGACGCGGTCCGGCTGCTGTCCTCGCGCGACACCCCGCCGGACCGGATCGACGTCCTGCTCGTCCGGGTGCCCAAGTCCCTGGCGTTCCTGGAGGACCAGCTCCACCGGATCGCCCCCGCCGTCCACTCCGGCACCGTGGTCATCGGCACCGGCATGGTCAAGGAGATCCACACCTCCACGCTCAAGCTCTTCGAGCGGATCATCGGCCCGACCCGCACCTCCCTCGCGGTGCGCAAGGCGCGGCTCATCTTCTGCACCCCGGACCCCGCTCTGCCGCGTACGCCGAGCCCGTGGCCGTACCGCTACGAGCTGCCCGCCGACGTGGGCCCGGTCGCTGGCCTGACGGCCGTCAACCACGCCGGGATCTTCTGCGCGGAGCGCCTCGACATCGGCACCCGCTTCTTCCTGAAGCACCTGCCCACCCGGTCCGGGGCGGTCCAGGTCGTCGACCTGGGCTGCGGCAACGGGGTCCTCGGGCTCTCCGCCGCCATCGCCAACCCCGACGCGCACCTCACCTTCGTCGACGAGTCCTACGGGGCGGTCGCCTCCGCCGAGGAGACCTTCCGGGCCGGTGCGCCCGACGGCGCGAAGGCCGACTTCCTGGTCGGCGACGGTCTCGGCGACCTCGACCCGGGCAGCGTGGACCTGGTGCTGAACAACCCGCCCTTCCACTCGCACATGGCGACCACCGACGCGACGGCCCGCACGATGTTCGCCGGGGCTCGGACCGCCCTGCGCCAGGGCGGCGAGCTCTGGGTCGTGGGCAACCGGCACCTCTCGTACCACACCCACCTGCGCCGGATCTTCGGGAACTGCACCACGGTCGCGGGCGACCCGAAATTCGTGGTGCTGCGCGCCGTCAAGCGCTGACCGCTGGGCCTTTCGTCCGCCGGACGCCCGCCGGCCCTTCCGGATTCTTGCAACACGTTCTACTGTGTGCGCCGCCGCACACGGACGACGCCGAAGCGAGACTCTGGAGGGGCCGTGCACCTCGAATACACGCCTGAGCAGCAGCGGCTGCGTACCGAACTGCGCACCTACTTCGCGACCCTGGTGCCCGACAACGCCTACGCCCGCTACGCGGAGCCCGCCGCCCAGAAGCGCTTCTACCGCGACACGGTCCGCAGGCTCGGCGCCGACGGCTGGCTGGGGGTCGGCTGGCCGAAGGAGTACGGCGGCCGGGGACTCAGCCCGATGGAACAGTTCATCTTCTTCGACGAGGCCGCCCAGGCCGGCGTACCGCTGCCGCTGATGGCCCTGAACACCGTCGGGCCCACGATCATGCAGTTCGGCACCGATGAGCAGAAGGCCCACTTCCTGCCCGGCATCCTGGCCGGGGAGATCGACTTCGCGATCGGCTACAGCGAACCGGACGCCGGCACCGACCTCGCCGCTCTCAAGACCCGCGCCGTCCGCGACGGGGACGCGTACGTCGTCGACGGACAGAAGATCTGGACCACCAACGGCGACACCGCCGACTGGGTCTGGCTCGCCGTGCGCACCGACCCCGACGCCCCGCCCCACAAGGGCATCACCATGCTCCTCGTCCCCACGAGCGACCCGGGCTACTCCTGCACCCTGATCAACACCCTCGCCTCGCACGACACGACCACGAGCTACTACGAGAACATCCGGGTCCCGGTGTCCCGCCGCGTCGGCGAGGAGAACAACGGCTGGCGGCTCATCACCAACCAGCTCAACCACGAACGCGTCACCCTCGCCGCCCACGGCACGATGGCGGTCCGCGCCCTGCACAACGTCCAGCGCTGGGCCGCCGACACCAAGCTCGCCGACGGCCGCCGGGTCATCGACCTCGGCTGGGTGCGCGCCCTGCTCGCCCGTACCCACACCCGCCTCGACGCGATGAAACTGCTCAACTGGCAGATGGTCGCGGCCCTCCAGGACGGCACGCTCACCCCCCAGGACGCCTCGGCTGTCAAGGTCTACGGCTCCGAGGCCCGCCGGGACGCCTACGCCTGGCTGATGGAGATCGTCGGCTCCGCGGGCGCGCTGAAGGAGGGATCGGCGGGCGCCGTGCTCCACGGCGAACTGGAACGCGGCTACCGGTCGGCCGTGATCTTCACCTTCGGCGGCGGCAACAACGAGATCCAGCGGGAGATCATCTCGTGGATCGGGCTGGGGATGCCGCGCGTGCGGCGGTGAGGGGCAGTCGGCCTTCGCGGCGGAGAGTGGTCCCGCCACGTGGTTCAGGGCCCGGAGGTCAGACGGGCGGCACCAGATCGCTCTCGCTGACGGTGTACGTCAGCGGGGGGTAGCTGAAGTCCGTCTCCTTGTTCTCGCGGCGTCGCAGCCGGTAGAACTCGTTCCTCTGCTCCTCGTCGGCCGATGTGAGGCGGGCACCCCGCGGGAGGTGTGCCTGCCCGTCGCGATACCGGACGAAGGTCTTCGACGTCCGGAAGGTCACGCCCAGCCACAGGTTGTCCGCTGTGCGGGAGGGATCCTCCAGCACGATTCTGTGCCTGAGCCGCCTGTTCGCGTCGACGGAGAACGCGACGACACCGTTGTGGGTCAGTGGGATCTCGACCTTCTCGTCACCGGACTCCTTCGATTCGAAAATCAGCTTCCTCGGTGGGCCCGCTTCGGGAAACCGATAGCAGGAGAGGACGGCGATGAACGACTCGTCGGCCAGATCGAGTGCCTGGTCGGAGTGGCTGCCCATTCTCGTGTAGGCGTTCGTGTAGCTCTCGATGAGAGCGTTGTTGAAGCCGACCGGAAGCGCCGCACGTTCCTGGACGCGTCGCGCCAGCCGTTCGTGCACGGCCCGGAAACGCTGCGCAGGGCTGCTGTACCGCGTGGTCGTGCGTACGAGCGGCACGCCGTCCGCCTCGTCCGTCCTGGTGAGCACGGCGCCTCGCCGCCCCTTTCCCAGGTCTTCCAGATGAGCCGACGTGGACAGCTTCGTGAAGAGATCTTCCTCGGTCGGCACAGTGCTCACGAGGATCTCATCCGAAAACCTAGATCCGGGGGGCAACGTAGTCTCCCGTGTTCATGCTGAAGAGGAATTTGTCGCCGTAGTCGATGAAGGACGAGGTCCTGTTCTCCTCGGCGTACAGCTTGCGCAGATCGTCCAGGCCGGCCGGTGTGGGCGGTTCCATCCTCACCAGGTCCCCGGCCACTTCGAGGAACGTGTGGCCGTCTCTGTGCACGGCTTCGGTGCTCGAACAGCGCACCACGTACCCCAGGCGGGTCGGGAGCGACGCGGCGTCCAGCGCCGAGGGCCGGATCTCGTGCGTATACAGGCGGTTGGTGGACAGCGGCATGAAGAACACGGAGCCGGGATAGAGGGTCACGCTGAACTGCGAGGGGAGCGGGGTCCCGTCGCGCTCTTCGGCCGTCTCCTTGAGACGGAAGCGGAGTCTGGTCAGCCCGCTGGCGCCTTTCACGCCGTAGTCGAAGGCGTCATCGGTCAGGGGGCGCAGGCTGTCGAGCCGGTCGTAGAAGGTGCAGAAGGCCATGATGCCGTTGACGGGCATGTCCTTGGTCTTGTCGGCGTGGGCCGCGATCTTGGCCTTGGACTGCTTGCGCTCCGCCGTGGCAAGGGTGTTGTGGTAGATCTGGGCGAGGACGTGGTTCAGCGGAGCCTGGTCCCGGAAGACGGTGGCCGCCTCGCGGTTCAGCGCCTCGACGATGAGCGTGTCGGTCGGGCGAAAGCCCTCCGTCGGCCCCGAGAGGTTCGTGGAGCACCGGAGCAGGCGGAAACGCAGTTCGTCGCCGTTCCGTGTGACGGGCGTCAGATAGATTCCGCTGCGATGCGCTGTGCCGGGCTTGGTGGACTCCGTCAGGGACTGGAACGCGTGCTCCGCGCGGATCCCCTCGAAATGACCGTCGTCGAGCCCGAAGAAGCGGCGGTAGTACACGCCGACTCCGTGTACGCGGATGGGGACGCGGCCGATGTCGATGAGGGCCCACGGTTCGTCGATGTCCTCGTGGTACCGGTGCGACAGCTCCCGGACGACGAACACCCGGGCGGCGGAGTGCAGTCGGCGGCCGCTGAACGCGGATATGTCACCGCACAGGTAGACGGTCCTCCGGGTGAGGTCGGGCGCACCGGAGGCGAGGTCCTCGGGCGTGATGACGGAACCGAAGAAGCTCCTGATCGTGTCGTCGTCGTGCAACACCGAAGGCGCGACCAGGATGTTGCTCGCGTCCTCGATGTGGGCTTCTGTCGGCTCTGTTGTACGCATCAACCGGTACCTGTCCTCTTCGCGGGACTTGATGGTCTGCTCAAAGCGGGAGACATGGCAACGGTCCGCCTCCACCTACGGTGCGGCGTCGCCGTCCCAGCGGGCGCGGAGGGTGGCTTCGAAGTCCTCGGCCCGAGAGAGCTGGACGCGGAGCTTCCCGACCTGCTCGGCGGCGGCCTGCTGATAGGCGCGCACCCGGGCCAGCAGCTCCTCGCGCCGGCCGGCGTCGAGCCGGTCGTCCCCGTCGAGCCGGTCGGTGGCATCGAGCAGTTCGCGCATCTGGTCCAGGGTGAAGCCGAGCGGCTTCATCCTCCGGATGACCATGAGGCGGGCGACGTCGGTCTCGGTGTAGAGGCGGAATCCGCCCTGGGACCGGGCGGAGGGGACGACGAGGCCGGTCTCCTCGTAATGGCGGATCGTGCGCAGGGAGAGCTCGGTCCGTGCGGCGACCTCGCCGATCTGCATGTGCTTGCCGTCCACGCGGTGCCTCTGGCCTCTCTCGTTCCCGGTACGTTCCCGGATCGTCCCCACCGATACCGCCCCTGCGGCAGGCGCCCCTCCGTCCGGGGCGGGCGCCCCTCAGCCGATCTCTACCCTAACGTCAGGGTAGAGTTGTCGGAGGCGAGGCCGCGTTCCGCTGCCCGTACCGCCGTGTCGGGGCCGATGAAGCCTCCGACGAAGGTCCGATTGTCTCAGGAGAAGGGCGTGCGCGAGCCCATGACGCCCGGCGCCGCGCTCTGCCCGCCGTGACGCTCCGACCCCGGACGTGACCGCGGCCGCACCGAAGCGCGGCTCCGCGTCCGTCCCCACCCCGGTCTTCCGGCTCCGCGCTCACGGAGCCGTCCACGGGGGCCGCCCGGCACCCCGTCATCCCCGCGCACTCGCCCGTCGACCGGGCGCGCCCGAGCAGGACAGGTCCTTCTCCCTTGTCTTCCGCTGACTCCGCTGTGTCCCCGGCCACCCGCCTGCGCGACCTGAAGCCCGACTGGCTGTCCGATCCGAAGGTGTGGCGTACCGAGGTGCTGGCGGGACTGGTCGTCGCGCTCGCGCTGATCCCCGAAGCGATCTCGTTCTCGATCATCGCCGGAGTCGATCCCGCGATCGGTCTGTTCGCCTCCTTCACCATGGCCGTGGTGATCTCCGTCGTCGGCGGGCGGCGGGCCATGATCTCCGCCGCCACCGGCGCCGTCGCCCTGGTGATCGCACCGCTGAACCGTGACCACGGCCTCGGCTACCTCATCGCCGCCGTCATCCTCGCGGGCGTCTTCCAGGTCGTCCTGGGGGCGCTGGGCGTAGCGAAACTGATGCGGTTCATTCCGCGGTCGGTGATGGTCGGCTTCGTCAACTCCCTGGCCATCCTGATCTTCATGGCCCAGATTCCCGAGATGACCGACGTGCCCTGGCCCGTCTACCCCCTGATCATCGGCGGCCTGGCACTCATGGTGCTCTTCCCGAAGATCACCACGGTGGTCCCGGCCCCGCTCGTCTCCATCGTCATCCTCACCGTGATCACCGTCGGCGCCGCCATCGCGGTGCCGACCGTCGGTGACCAGGGAGCCCTGCCGTCCTCCCTGCCGGTGCCGGGCCTGCCCGATGTGCCGTTCACCCTCGACACGCTCACGACGATCGCCCCCTACGCGTTCGCGATGGCGCTGGTCGGCCTGATGGAATCGCTGATGACCGCGAAGCTGGTCGACGACATCACCGACACCCACTCGAACAAGACCCGTGAATCCCTCGGGCAGGGCGTCGCGAACATCGTCACCGGCTTCTTCGGCGGCATGGGCGGCTGCGCCATGATCGGCCAGACCATGATCAACGTAAAGGTGTCCGGCGCCCGCACCCGCCTCTCCACGTTCCTGGCGGGCGCGTTCCTGATGGTGCTGTGCATCGTCTTCGGCCCGGTCGTCTCCGACATCCCCATGGCCGCCCTGGTGGCCGTCATGGTCATGGTCTCCTTCGCGACCTTCGACTGGCACTCCATCGCGCCCAAGACCCTCCGGCGGATGCCCGTCGGCGAGATCGCCGTCATGGTGATCACCGTCGCCTGCGTCGTGATCACGCACAACCTCGCCATCGGCGTGGTCGTCGGCTCCGTCACCGCCATGGTCATCTTCACCCGGCGCGTCGCCCACCTCGCCGACGTCACCGCCGTCACCGACCCCGACCGCGCCACCGTCGTCTACCGGGTCACCGGCGAACTCTTCTTCGCCTCCGCCAACGACCTCGTCGGCAGGTTCGACTACGCGAACGACCCCGACCGCGTCGTCATCGACCTGAGCTCGGCCCACATCTGGGACGCCTCCTCCGTCGCCGCTCTCGACGCCATCGAGACCAAGTACGCCCAGCGCGGCAAGACCGTCGAGATCACCGGCCTCAACGACCCGAGCGCGCGCATCCACGACAGGCTCACCGGAGAACTGACCGCCGGCCACTGAGCGGACGTCCCCGGGGACCGGCTGTCGGCGAGCGCGCTGCGGCCGGGACGGACTCCACCACACGGGCTGTGGCACTCCCCGTCGATCCGGTTCGCGGACCCGGCCGGGGGAAGGGATCCGGAGCGCGCGTCGCCCCGCGCGCCCGACCGTCCACGACCCGGGAGGCCCCGTATGAGCATGCCGCACCGCCTGATCGGTTCCGGCGACCACAAAGTGCTGGTGCTCCACGACTGGTTCGGGACCAGCTCCGGCTGGGGCCCCGTCCTGGACTACCTGGACGGCGACACCTTCAGTTACGCGCTACTCGACTACCGGGGCTACGGCGATCGCAGAGCCGTCGGCGGCGCGTACACGCTCGCCGAGATCGCCGACGACGCCCTCGCGCTGGCCGGTGAACTCGGCTGGGAGAGCTTCTCCCTCGTCGGCCACTCCATGGGCGGCAAGGCGGCCCAGCAGGTGCTGGCCCAGGCTCCGGGAAGGGTGCGCAAGCTGGTCGGCCTGGCCCCCGTTCCCGCCGGTGTCTATCCGCTGGACCGCGACGGGGAGGCACTGTTCTACGGTGCCGCGCAGGACCGCGACAAGCGACGGGCCATTGTGGACCTGGTCACCGGCCGACGTGCCCCCCGGGTGTGGCTCGACCTGATGGTCGACCGCTCGCTGGAGTGGTCGACCCGCGAGGCGTTCGGTGGCTACGTGAAGGACTGGGTCACGGCCGACCTCACGGAACGGATCACCGGCAACCCCGTCCCGGTCAAGGTCATCGTCGGCGAGCACGATCTCGCCCTGACGGCCGATGCCATGCGCGCCACATGGCTCAGCCACTATCCGAACGCCGAACTGGAGGAGATCGCCAACAGCGGCCACTACCCCATGTACGAGACTCCGCTGGCCCTGGCGACCAGCGTCGAGACGTTCCTGCGCGACTGAGCCGACCGCCCGAACCCGACCGCCCCGCAGGGGCCGGCCCGACCGGGCCGGCCCCTGCGGGTTCGAGAGGCGCCCGCTCAGACGCGCTGCTTCTCGCTGGGGGCGGAATTCCGCGAGGGGGCCCCGCGCAGGGTGAGCAGTGACGCGACCGCGCCGACGGCGGCGAGGGCCGCCGCTCCGACGAAGGCGGCGGAGAACCCGTTGGTGAGTGCTTCGGGGTTGCCGAGTTCACGGGCGCCGTACGCCGCGGACACGGCCGTCATCGCGGCCAGTCCGAGTGCCGAGCCGACCTGGTAGCTGGTGTTGACGATGCCGGAGGCCAGACCGCCCTCCTCGGGGCGCGCACCGGACAGTGCGGTGCCGAGGGAGGGAATGAACGCCAGCGACATGCCGGCCGCGGCCAGCAGGGAGGCGGGCAGGACGTCGACCCAGAAGGTGCCGTCCGCCCGGGCGAACGACAGCCACAGCATGCCTGCCGCGAGGGCCGACAGGCCGGTGACGATCAGCGGCTTGCTCCCGAAACGGGCCATCAGACGGGGTGCCAGGACGATCATCATGATCATGATGGCGACCGTCATGGGCAGCAGGGCCGCGCCCGATGCGAACGCGCCCAGCCCCAGGACCTGCTGGAGGTACAGGTTGAGGAAGAACCACATGGGGATCCACGCGGCGGCCATCAGGAGCTGCGCGATGTTCGCGCCGGCGAGGTTGGGGGCCTTCCAGATGCCCAGCCGCATCAGCGGCTCGCGGCGCTTCGACTGGATGGCGACGAACGCGGCGATCAGCGCCAGGCCGGCCAGCAGGACGAGCCAGGTCTCGGCCGAGCACCAGCCGGTTTCCGGGGCGCGGACGATGGCGTAGACGGCGGTGGCCAGTCCCACGGTGACGGTGGCCGCTCCGCCGAAGTCGACGGATCCGCGGCGGACGGGGGACGAGGGCATGACCCGCGGGGTGAAGGCCAGCACCATCAGGGCGATCGGGATGTTGATGTAGAACACCCAGGGCCAGCTGGCGTACTCGGTGATCACACCGCCGAGGAAGACGCCGGCGGTGCCGCCCGCCGGTGCCGCCGCGCCGTACAGCGCCAGCGCCTTGGTCAGTTCCTTGGGGCGGGAGCCGAAGAGCATCATCAGCAGCGTCAGGGCGGACGGGGCGATCAGCGCGGCGCCGACGCCCTGCAGGGCGCGCCCGGTCAGTTCGACCCAGATCTCCGAGGCGAGGCCGGCGACCAGGGATCCCCCGGCCATCACGATCCAGCCGGCGACGAAGATCCGCTTGGCGCCGAACAGGTCGGAGAGCCGCCCGCCGAGCAGGAGGAGCCCGCCGAAGGCGACGACGTAGGCGTTGAACACCCAGGACAGGCCCTCGGGGGAGAAGCCCAGGTCCGCCTGCATCTTGGGGAGGGCCACGCCAATGATGGACGTGTCCATGATGACCGTGAACTGGGCCAGGGCTATGAGGACGAGTGCCGTCCAGCGGCGTGGGCTCGGAGGGGCGGACGAGGTTGACATAGCTTTCTCCTATACGGGAGGGGGGTATCTCGCTTCCGAGTGAGCAATATACCCCCTGGGGGTATAGCGAGCTGCTGTTGGGGCCGACCGGATACGGCTGTCGGGGGTTGGGCTCGTTACCGGGCTCGGTCACGGGCCCGCGCGACGTCGGCGGCCGACAGCGCGTTCTACGCGGCCTTGGAGAGGGTGGACCGGTCCGACGGGCGCCCGGCCGGGACGGGGGTCAGGGTCCCGGGCGCGGCTCCTCGTCCGTCGTGGCGCGGCCACAGAAGGAGGGCGCCGATCGCGCCCGCGGTGGCGAGTGCCGCGAGGGCGGACCAGGCGGCGGCGAAGCCGGTGTTCGTGCCGAGCCATCCGGCGATGGGATAGGTGATCAGCCAGGCGAGGTGCGAGAGGGAGAACTGGGCGGCGAAGACGCCGGGGATCGCGTTCGGTTCGACCGAGGCGCGCAGGACCTTGCCGGTCGGGGTGATGACCAGCGCCATGCCGATGCCGATCAGGGTCCAGACGAGCGCCGCACCGGTCCAGGTGGCCAGTCCGGCCGCGGCGAGCGTCACCGCGGCGGCCGTGCCGCCGACGAGGACTCCGGCGCCGGTCACCATGACCGTCCGGGCGGCGACCCGGTCGAGCACCCGGGGCAGTGCGAGGGCGGCCAGCAGGGTCCCGCTGCCGGAGGCGGCGAGCATCCACGCGACGGCCGACTGCGAGCCCCCGAGCTCGTCACGGACGTAGTTGACGGTGTTGACGACGACGATCGACCCTGCCGCCGCGACCGCGAGATTGAGCGCCATGATGCCGCGCAGCCGGGGTGTCCCGAGGAAGGTCCTGATCCCTGCCGTCGCCCTGTCCCATGCCCGGGTGCGGGAGCTGGGGCGGGCTTCGGGGATGCGCGTCGACAGCACGAGCAGGGCGGAGAGGAGGAATCCGGCGGAGGTGCCGAGGAACAGCCGGTCGAAGCTCAGGAACGCCAGGGCGACCGCTGCCATGACGGGGGAGAGGAGGCTCTCCATCGTGGAGGCGACCTGCGAGGCGGACAGGGCGCGTACGTAGTCCGACTCCTCGGTGACGATGTCAGGGATGACGGCCTGGAACGTCGGGGTGAACGCCGCGGAAGCGGCTTGGAGCAGGCCGACCAGGAGGTAGATGTGCCAGACCTCCGTGACGAACGGCAGCGCCAGGACCACCACGGCACGCACCGCGTCGAGGAGGGCCAGGAGGGTTCTTCTGGGGAAGCGGTCGACGTACGCGGCGGCGACCGGGGCGATGACCACGTACATGACCATCTTGATGGTCAGGGCGGTGGCGAGGACCGCCCCGGCGCTCGGACCGGCGAGGTCGTAGGCGAGGAGCCCGAGGGCCACGGTGGCCAGGCCGGTCCCGAAGAGGGCGATGACCTGGGCGCTGAACAGGCGGCGGTAGTCGCGGTGGGCGAACAGGCGCATGGCGTGTTCCTTCCGGGTCCTTGCGGCGGGGCGCGGCCTCGCGCCGGAGGCCGCGCCCCGCGGGGGGAGGCGGGGATGTCCCTACGCATTGGCGCCGCTCTCCGGGGTGAGGTCGGCCAGCAGGTTGAAGGCGCCGGTGAGGACGTTGAGTGCGACGACGCCGACGACGTCGGCTATCGCACGGTCGCTGTAGCCGTGCCCGCGCAGCGCGACGACCTGCGCGTCGGTGATCGACGTCGGCTCGCGGTGGACCTGGAGGGCGAGGGTGATGATCGCCGCGATCCCGGGGTCGTCCGAGGTGCCCGCGCGGGCACGCTCGATCTCGCCCTCGTCCACCGGGGCATGGCGGTCCTTCCGACGGGGAGGCTGTGCTGGAGGGTGGCGGGGCGCTCGACGGATCGAGCGCCCCTCGGCAGGGCCGTGCGCGGCCCGGCCGGCCGGTGAGATTCCTGCGGCCGGTCAGTGGTGTGCGTGGCCGCCGTGGTGGCCCGTGTGCTCGGACGCCGCCCGGGGCGCCGCGTCCGGGCCGGGGGCGGTCGCGGTGGTCCGCACCGTGAACTCGGCCGTCCGGACGACGTCCTCGTGCTGGAAGTCCAGGTAGAGGCGGTAGACGCCGCCCGACGGCGCCGTGGCCATGAAGGTGATCCCGGGCCCCGGCGCGGTGACGCCGTCACCGGGCTCGCCGTCCGGGTGGACGTGGAGGTAGCCCAGGTCGCCGACCCGCAGCGCCACCAGATGCCCGTACGCGCCCAGGTAGGGCTGCAGATCGGTGACCGGCCGCCCGTTCCGGCTGACGGTCAGCGTCAGGTCGCTCGCCGTGCCGGGCAGGAGCTCGCCGTCGAGGGTGACGGTGTACTCGTCGACATGGGCGCTGCGCGAGCCCCCGGGAATCGGCCGCGGGTCGTACGGCCCGGCGACCGAGGCGTCGATGCCCAGCGTCATGGTTCCGCCGTGGCCCACCGGGTGGATGTCGGCGAAGAATCTCCAGTCTCCCGGTTCCAGCGTCAGGTCGACGCTCCAGGTGCCCTTCCCGTCCATCACCGGGTGCACGTGCTGGAAGCCGGTCGTGTCGCGCCGGACGGCGATGAAGTGCAGCTTCTTCTCGTGCTCGGGCGTGAACTCGGTCACCGGACGTCCGTCGGGACCGGTCACCCGGAAGGTGACCGTCCGTACCCCGGCCGGAAAGATCGTCGAGTCGAGTTCGAGGGTGTACCCGTTCTCGGAGACCGACAGTCCACCGGGACGGGCGCCGCCGTGGGCGGTCATGTCGTGGCCGGAGTGGTTGTTCATCGTGACTCCACGTGTGTGATGTGCCTTCGGGTCTTCTTTTCCGTCTCTTCCGTCCTGGGGACATCCGCCATAACAGCATACCCCCAGGGGGTATTCCTGGGGGCGCGCCGAACGTGGCCTCACCCGGACCGTGAACCGCTCGGCCACCGTGCACGGGGCCCGGTCGCCGTCCGACCCGCCCTGCCGGAGACACCCCTCCCCGACGTGCCATCGGTCCCGGTCCCGGTCCGTGCGCGTACCGGCACCGCCCCCGTGCACCGTCGAGCCGGAGGTACCCGCGGATGAACGGCGCCTCTCCGCCGCGACCCGACCCCGGCCTTTTCGGGCCCCGGTCGGTCACCTGGCAGCTGCACGGCGACCCGATGATGTGGATCGCGGGCATCCGCGCCCTCTACCTCCAGGCACTCCACCCGCGCGCCGTGCGCGGAGTCACCCAGAACTCCGACTTCCGCCGGGACGCCTGGGGCCGGCTCATGCGTACGGCGTCCTTCGTCGGCACTATCACCTACGGCACATCCGACGCCGCCGAACAGGCGGGCGCCCGGGTCCGCCGGATCCACCGCGTGATCAAGGCCACCGACCCGGACACCGGCGAGACGTACGGTGTCGACGAACCGGAACTGCTGCTCTGGGTGCACTGCGCCGAGGCCGACTCCTACCTCCAGGTCCAGCGCCGCTCCGGCTACCCCCTCACCGACGCCCAGGCCGACCGGTACATCGACGAACACCGCACCGGCGCCCGGCTCGTCGGCCTCGACCCGGAGCGGGTGCCCGACACCGCCGCCGCACTCGCCGCCTACTTCGACCGCGTACGCCCCGAACTCGCCGCCGGAGCCGAGGCCGCCGACGTCGACGACTTCCTCCGCAGCCCGCCCGTGCGCCCCTGGCTCGTTCCGGCGCGCGCCCTGGTCTGGCGGCGGGTGGCGGCGCTCGCCTACCAGTCCCTGCCCCCGTACGCCCACGAGCTGTACGGCCGGCCTGCCCCGCCGCCGGCCACCGTCGACCGGCGGCTGCGTGCCACCGGCGCCGTCCTGCGCGCGATCCCGGACCGGGTGCGCTGGCAGCTGCCGCCCGGTCATATTCTCGGGGCGATGGCACGGCTGGGGCCCGACAGCCGCCCCGCCGCGTACAAACTCCGCGGACCGGCCGCCATACTGGACGGGCCGGGGAGGGCACAGCGCTGAGGGCTACAACGGGGGCGGGAAGCGGCAGATGGCGGACACCAGGCTGATCCAGAGCCGGTACCGACTGCTCGAACTGATCGGGCGCGGCGGCATGGGCGAGGTGTGGCGCGCCCGCGACGAGTCGCTGGGCCGTCAGGTCGCCGTCAAATGCCTCAAACCCATGGGCCCCCAGCACGACCGGGCGTTCACCCGCATCCTGCGCGAACGGTTCCGGCGCGAGGCCCGGGTGGCCGCCTCCCTCCAGCACCGGGGCGTCACCGTCGTGCACGACTTCGGCGAGCACGAGGGCGTGCTCTACCTCGTCATGGAGCTGCTCGACGGGCACAACCTGAGCCAGCTGCTGGAGGAGAACCAGCAGCACCCGCTGCCCGTCGACCATGTCGTCGACATCGCGGAACAGGTCGCCGACGCCCTCGGCTACACCCACCAGCAGGGCATCGTCCACCGCGACCTCAAGCCCGCCAACATCATGCGGCTGACCGACGGCACGGTGAAGATCTGCGACTTCGGCATAGCGCGCCTCGGCCACGACATCGGCATGACGTCCCGCCTCACCACCACCGGCCTCGCCATGGGCACCCCGCACTACATGTCGCCCGAGCAGATCAGCGGCAAAGAGGTCGACCACCGCAGCGACCTCTACTCGTTGGGCTGCGTCCTGTACGAAATCGCCACCGGCGTACCGCCGTTCGACCAGGACGACGCCTGGGCCGTGCTCGTCGGACACCGCGACACCCCGCCGGAACCGCTGCGCACCCACCGCGCCGACCTGCCCGGCTTCCTCGACCGCGTCGTCCTCGACCTACTGGCCAAGGCCCCCGAGGAGCGGCCCGTCGACGCGGGCGACCTGCGCCGCCGCATCGTCCTCGGCCGGACCGGGGAACAGCCCGCGCTCGGGCCGGGACCCCTCGCCCTGTCCGGCGCCGAGCGGCCGTCGGCCCCGCGCACGAGGGCCCTGCCCGCCTGGACCCGCTCCATGACCGCCGGCCACCGGGCGACCGGCGCGACGGGCCCCGCCGCCCAACGGGTCGACCCGGCCGCCGGGCTGACGGGCCAGTGGACCACCGGAGCCTCACACTCCGCGACCGCCCCGCACTCCGGCCCCGCCGTCTCCGGGCCGGCCGGGCCCCCCGCTGCCGATCTCCTCGCCGCGCTCGACGGCCGCCACAGCGCGGGCATCGACCTCGGCCGCCTGGGCCGCTGGGAGGAGGCGGGCGAGGTGCACCGGGAGGTCGCCGCCCAGCGCGGCCGCGTCCTCGGCCCCGACCACCCCGACACCCTCGCCAGCCGTTACGAACTCGGCCTCACCCTCAGCCGCACGGGCCGGGCCGAGGAAGGGCTGCGCGAGTTCGCCCGGGTCGCCGAGGGCCGCGAACGCGCCCTGGGCGCCGACCACCCGCAGACACTCGCCGCCCGCCAGGCGACCGCCCACGCCCTGGGCCGACTCGGCCGGCACGCCGAGGCCCACCAGGTGTACGCGGCGGTCCTCGCCGTCCGCGAACGCGTCATGGGCCCCGACCACCCGGACACCCTGCGCTGCCGCCACAACCTGGCGTTCAACCTCAGCAGGCTGGGGCGGCCCGAGGAGTCCTGGCAGCTGGCCCGGGAGGTCGCCGACGCCCGCGCCCGGCTGCTCGGCCCGACGCACCCCGACACCCTCACCACCCGCTACGAAGTGGCGTACACCCTGGGCAGGCTGGGCCGCTGGGACGAGGCGCTGGACACCTTCCAGGACGTCGCCAGGGCCCGCGCGAGCACTCTCGGGCCCGATCACCCCGACACCTTCGCCGCCCGCTACGAGGCCGGTATCAGCCTCGGCCGGCTCGGCCGCGACGCGGAGGCCCTGGAGCTGTACCGCTCCCTGGTCGCCGACCGCACCCGGACCGCGGGCGCCGCCGACCCCGAGACGCTGCGCGCCCGCCACGGCCTCGGGGTCAACCTGGGGCGGACGGGCCGCTGGGAGGAGGCGCTCGCCGAGGCGCGCGAGGTCTGCGCGCTCCGGGAACGCACCCTCGGACCTGATCACCCGGACACCGTGATCAGCCGCCGGGAGGTCGCCGCGGGGCTCGGCTGGCTCGGCCGGTGGAGCGAGGCGCTGGTGGCCTACCGGGAGGTCGCCGAGGCGCGCGGCCGGGTGCTGGGCCCCGACCACCCCCAGACGCTGGCGGCCCGCGACGACGAGGCGCACTGCCTGGAGCGGCTCGGACGGTCGGCGGAGGCCGCCGGACCGCACCGCACCTGATCCGCACGCCCGCCCCGCGTCCCTCCCGCCCCCTCCGTGTCCCTCCCGCCCCCTCTGTGTCCGTCCCCCCCCCGTGTCCGTCACGCCCCCCAGGCCGGGAGCACGCCACCCCTGGCCGGGACGGAAGGCGGCGTGTTACGAAGGTGCATGCCCGCACCCCAGACACCCGCACCCCGGTCACCCGCAGGTCAGCCCGTCGCCCAGCGGGCCTCCGGCTCCGGCATGCCCGCCCGCGACCGCTACGACGCCGTGATCGTCGGCGGCGGCCACAACGGCCTGGTCGCCGCTGCCTACCTGGCCCGTGCCGGGCAGTCGGTCCTCGTCCTGGAACGTCTCGACGCCACCGGGGGAGCGGCGATCTCGACCCGCCCCTTCGCGGGGGTCGACGCCCGGCTCTCGCGCTACTCGTATCTGGTGTCCCTGCTGCCCGACAAGATCGTCCGGGACCTCGGCCTCGACTTCGCCGTACGCAAGCGGACCGTCTCCTCCTACACCCCCGCGGTGCGCGACGGACGCCCCACCGGGCTGCTCGTCGCGGGCGACGGGACGCGGGAGTCCTTCGCCGAGCTGACCGGCGGCGAGCGCGAGTACGCGGCCTGGCAGCGGTTCTACGCCATGACCCAGCGACTCGCGACACGGGTCTTCCCGACGCTCACCGAGCCCCTGCCGAGCCGGGACGCACTGCGCGAACGCATCGACGACGCCGACGCCTGGCGGATGCTGTTCGAGGAACCGCTCGGGGTGGCCGTCGAGGAGAACTTCACCGACGACCTGGTACGCGGGGTCGTCCTCACCGACGCCCTGATCGGTACCTTCGCCGACGCCCACGCCACCTCGCTGCTCCAGAACCGGTGCTTCCTCTACCACGTGATCGGCGGCGGCACCGGTGACTGGGACGTCCCCGTAGGAGGCATGGGCGCGCTCACCGACGCGCTGGCCGGGGCCGCCCGTGCGGCGGGCGCCGAGATCCGCGTACGGCACGAGGCGACCCGGATCGAGACCGACGGCACTCACGCCGAGGTCACCGTCCGCACCCCGGAGGGGGAACACGTCGTCGCCGCCCGCCGGGTGCTCGTCAACGCCTCCCCGCAGGCCCTCGCCACCCTCCTCGGCGACGCCCCGCCGCCGCCCGCCGAGGGCGCGCAGCTCAAGGTGAACATGCTGCTCACCCGGCTGCCCAGGCTCCGTGACCGGTCCGTCGACCCCCGGCAGGCCTTCGCCGGCACGTTCCACATCGCCGAGGGGTACGGGCAGCTCGCCGACGCCTACCGGGACGCGGCGGCCGGACGGCTGCCCGCCGCCCCGCCCTCCGAGATCTACTGCCACTCGCTGACCGACCCGTCGATCCTCGGCCCCGACCTCGCCGCGCGCGGCTACCAGACCCTCACCCTCTTCGGCCTGCACGCCCCGGCCCGGCTCTTCGCCGCCGACAACGACGCCGCCCGCGCGGCCCTGCTGAAGGCGACCCTGGCCGAACTGGACGCGCATCTGGAGGAGCCGGTCACCGACTGCCTGGCCCTCGACGTGAACGGCGAACCCTGCATCGAGGCCAGGACCCCGCTCGACCTGGAGCGTGATCTGCGGCTGCCCGGTGGCCACATCTTCCACCGCGACCTCTCCTTCCCGTACGCGGACGAGGGCACCGGGCGCTGGGGCGTGGAGACCACCCACGCCAACGTCTCGCTCTGCGGGGCGGGCGCGGTGCGCGGCGGCGGCGTCAGCGGGGTCCCCGGCCACAACGCGGCGATGGCCGCGCTGGGCCGGTGACCCCGCCCCTCAGGCCCCTCAGCCCTCTCGGCCGCCTCAGGCCCCGAACACCCCCCGCAGCGCACCCAGCTTGCGCGGCAGGTCGTACTCGGCGCCGCCCTCGTGCCCGTTGTACGGGAACACCTCGATCTCGGCCGGTCCCGCATAGCGGTGATAGGCGGCGAACACCGTGGAGGACGGGCAGATCCGGTCCATCAGCCCCACCGAGAACCAGGCGGGCGCGCTCGCGCGTGCGGCGAAGTTGACACCGTCGAAGTAGGACAGGGTCTCCATCGCCTCCTCGATCCGGAAGCGGTGCCCCGACAGCCAACGGGCTATCTCCGCGTACGGTCCGGCGTCCGTGATCTGTGAGGCGCGCCGGTAGTGGCAGAGGAACGGCACGTCGGCGACGGCCGCCGCCACGTCGTCCCGCAGCCCGGCGACGGCCAGCGCGAGCCCGCCGCCCTGGCTGCCGCCGAGGACGGCGACCCGTCCGGCGTCGACCGCGTCGTGGGCCTTCGCCGCGTCGACGGCCCGGACCGCGTCGGTGATGAGCCGCCGGTAGTAGTGCCGGTGGGGGTCCTCGATGCCCCGGGTCAGGAAGCCCGGCGAGGACGAACCATGGCCCTCGGGCCCGATGTCCGGAGTGTCGGCGGTGTTCTTGCCGCCGCCGCCCTGCCCCCGGTTGTCCATCACCAGGTGCGCGTAACCGAGCGCGCTCCAGGTCAGCCACGCGTACGGGATGCCCCGGCCGCCGTTGTACCCGATGTACTGCACCACGGCGGGCAGCGGCCCGGAGCGCTGCTTCGGCAGCATCAGCCACGCCTTCACCGGCTGCCCGGCCCAGCCCCTGAACGTCACATCGAGTACGTCGACGGTCGCCAGTCCCGTCTCGTACGGCACGAACCGGGCGTCGACGTCGTGCCGGGCGCTCTCCGCGAGGGTCTTCTCCCAGAAGGCGTCGAAGTCGGCCGGTTCCTGCGGCTCGGGGCGGTACTCCCGCAGCCGCTCCAGATCCATGTCGAACAGCAAGGCTCTAGCTCCTCTTCAGGGTGAGGTCGAGGGTCGCTCCGCGCAGCCCCGAGGTGTCGGCGGTGATCCGGATGGAGCCCGGCGTGCGTGCCGTGCTCACCCGGGGGCCGCCCGAGGCGAGCGTGAGCCCGCGCCCGGCCAGCTCGACCACCACGGTGGACCGCAGGTGAGTGGGATCGGACAGGGCGACGCCCACGTTCCGCCCCTTCGGACGCACCAGGACGGACGCCGGACCGTCGCAGCTCAGCTCCCGCGCCGAGCCCGCCCGCCAGAAGTTGGCCGCCAGCAGCCCGTCCGCACCGCGCCGCACCGCGTGCACGGCGGTCGAATCGGCGACCAGCTCCACCGGCGGCGCGGCCGACAGCAGCCGGGTGCGCCCGGCCGAGGCGGCGGGCAACTGGAGATGGAAGTAGCCGGCCCCGCTCGGAGCCGGGCCGTGGTCGTGCCAGAGCGTCAGGTACGGGCGGGTGACCGGGGTGTCGGTGCCGTACTTGAGGTTGATCTCCCGCCAGGTCGCGGTGCGCTCCTCGCGCAGGGCGCGCACGGAGGCGGGCCGGGGGAAGACGTACCCGCCGGTTCCGGCCAGGTGCAGCCACCGGACGTTCGCCAGCTCGTCGGACCAGCCGGGACCGTCCGGGGCGGCGGAGCCGTTCACCAGGAGCGCGGCACGCGGGTCGCGCAGCTTGCGGTTCTCCACCACGGTCTCGGCGGTCCCCGCCTCGGCGGTGATGCCCGAACCGACACAGGCGATGACGTCGTCCAGGCAGAACCAGCTCTTGAGCCCGTGCAGCGTGCTGCCGAAGGCCCGCAGCTCCATCCCGTACGCGCCCAGCGTGGTGTCCGGGAGCGCGGTGCCGCCGGCCCAGTCGGCGGTGCTGGTGGTGCGCTGCCCCGCCGCGTCGGCCGGACGCCCGGCGATGACGGTGGTGCCGGGCAGCCTGGCCGGGTCGACGGTGGGCCAGTAGTCCTCGCTGTAGTGGCCCAGATCGTCGGTGTACAGCAGCACCATCCCGTCCGAGAGGTGCCAGCCGCGCAGGTTCTCGTTCTGGATCGACTCGTAGTTGTAGATCCGGGTCGAGTACGCGGAGATGCCGAGGCCGAACGCGGGGCGGTGGTGGGCCGCCTTGTCCATCAGAGGATGCTGCTTGTGGGCGACCAGCGGGCCCCGGGCCGGGACGGCGGAGGCGAGCGCGCGCTGCGCGGCGACCAGCGAGGCGAGGTCGGTCACGGCGAGGAAGTCCCGGTAGCGGTCCTCGGCGATCCACTGCTTCACCAGCGCCGTGAACCGGTCGGCGGGCTCCCCCGGGAAGCAGGGGATCAGCCGCAGCACCGCCTCGACGACGGTCTGCGCCGACGCGTGCCCCTGCTTGCTCGGCCGGGCGATCTCCCGCCCGCACACCGACGCCATCACATCGCCCCGGAACATCAGCGGGTCGAAGCCGTCGTCCACCCAGCCCCGCACGTTGTCGAGATCGGGGTCGGTCACCGTCCACGCCGTACCGGCCAGCAGATTGAGCAGCCGGGACAGATTCCCCAGCAGCTCCTTGCCGTAACCGCCGTTGTACGGGTGCTTGTAGTGCTGGAGGAACGAGCCGTCGGAGGAGAAGCCCTCGCCCGTGCCGGCCGCCGCGCCGCCGGTGTCGTTGAAGGCCAGGACGCTGTTGGCGCCCGCACCCTCGACATCCGAAAGAGCGTCACGGACCCGGGCCAGTGCGTCGCCGTCGCCGCGCAGCACCGCGTTGACGGCCACCACGGTGGAGACCCACACCCGGTTGGCGCCGGTCGCGATCTGCCGGTTCACCCGCCACAGGTTCGGGTCCGGTGTGTAGTGGAGCACGGCGGCCGTGACCCGCTCCAGGCGCTCCGCGCCCAGCTCGTCGTGGAGCAGCACCGCCGTGTCGTTGAGCGCGAGCGCCGCGCCTATCTCCCAGTCCCAGTCGTTGTCGAAGCGGGTGTGCTCGGGGCCGTAACGGTGGGTCAGCATCCAGTCGACGCCGCCCAGCAGTTTCGCCAGCAGGGCCGCGTCACCGTGCTGCGGGGTGCCGGGGACCGCCCAGGCGGTGGCGGCCGTCGCCAGCCGCTTGAACGACGTGGTGACGTGGTTGGAGAGCGTCGTGCTGGTCAGGTCGGGGAACAGCCCGTCCGTCCGGGACGGGTCGAGGCCGGTGGCGGCGGTGGCCCCGGCCCGCCCCACACGGGCGGTCGCGGCGACGATCCGCTCGTCGTCCCGGTCGAGGTCCGGGCCGCCGGTCAGCAGTGTGTGCCAACGGGTGCGCAGCGCCGCGGCGTCCTCGGCCCCCGTCCGTGCCGTGCCGGACGCCGTGTGGGCGGGAGCGGCGAGGGTCAGGGGCAGCGTCGCCGCCGCGCCCAGGGCGGCCGCACCGGTCAGGACGGTGCGCCGGGTGGTGCCTCGGTTCGTCATGTCGCCTCTCACAGAAGGTGTCGGCTCACGGAAGGTCTCGGCTCACAGAAGGTCTCGGCCGACGGAAGGTCTCGGATCACGCCGGCTCACAGAAGGTGTCCGCGGTCGACGGCGGCGGCGAGCGCCGCGTGACCGGAAGGGCCCGGATGCAGACCGTCGCCGCTGTCGAGCGCGGGGAGCATCCGGGACGGGCGGTCCGGGTCGCGCAGCGCGGCGTCGAAGTCGGCCACGCCGTCGAAGATCCGCCCGGTGCGCACGGCCCGGTTGATGTGCCCGCGGACCGCGTCAAGCTCCGGCGACCAGCGGGTCCACCCCTCGAACGGGGTGATGGTGGCGCCCACGACCCGCAGCCCGGCGCCCCGGGCGCGCAGCACCACCTGCCGGTAGCCGGCCAGGACCTGGTCCGGACCGCTCTGTCCCGGCGGCTGCTGGAGGTCGTTGACGCCCAGGTGGACGAGCACCGTCCGCAGTCCCGGCAGCCCGAGTACGTCGCGGTCGAAGCGGGCCTGGCCACCGGGCCCGAAGCGGACGTCGTCGAGCAGCAGCCGGTTGCCGCTGATCCCGAGGTTGGCGACGGCCGCACCGGGAAGCCGCCGCGCCAACTGGTCGGGCCACCGCAGATCGGCGTCGTCGGGGGTGCCGACGCCCTCCGCGATGGAGTCGCCGAGCACCGCGAGGACCGGGCCGCGCGCCCCGGTGGTCTCCACCCCGGTCAGCAGGAGGACCGACCGGGTGCGCACGCCGTCGACGGTGTGCCAGGCATGGGTGTTGCGGTGGAAGGAGAGCGGACCGGTCGGGCCGGGGACCCGCGTCCGCACCTCCAGCCGCGCCCCGTCCGGGACCCGCAGCCCCGCGACGGGATCGCTGGTCAGACTCGCGCCCGCCGCCAGCCACTCCTGGCTCCGCCCGGCGAAGGTCACCGGGCGGCCGTCCGCGGTCACCGGGCCGACCAGCACGGGCGCGGTCCCGAAGGTGTTCGCGTACCGCAGCCGGACCGCTCCACCCGCCGACAGCCGCAGCAGGGCCGTGCAGTAGCCGTCGGTCAGCCCGGCGTACGCCACCGGGTCGGCGGCGGTCGGCGCGGTCTGGGCCGTGGCCCAGGACGTCGTCCAGCGTGAACGTGCGGGGCCGGTCGTCCCCGCCGCGCGCGCGTCCGTCGCCGTGGCGGCGACCGCGGCGGCCCCGGCTGCCGCCGCCGCGTACAGAACCCCGCGTCTCGCGGGCCCCCGGCCGCTCACTGCGGGCACACACCGGTCGGGTCGTAGGAGCTGCCGTAGGTGCCCACGGCGTCGCCGCCCGTGTTGCCGCTCATGGTGTTGGAGCAGACGGGGCCCTGCGGGGTGCGCATGAACTTGATGCCGCCGCCCGCGTTGCCGGTGATGGTGTTGCCGTAGACGGAGGTCGCGGTGCCGTCCGTCGCGGTGTCACCGCCGAGCCGGACGCCCGCGCCCACGTTGCCGTGGACGGTGTTGTACCGGAAGATATTGCCGCTGCCCCGGGCGTCGAGCCCGCCGGAGCTGGGGTCGCGCTGGCCGCTGCAGTCGTTGTACTCGACGTAGTTGTTCGTCGCGTTCTCCTTCACGTCCACGCACTCGTTGCCCCGCGTGACGATGGTGTTGTGGTGGATGCGGTTGTTCCGGCTGACGTCGGCCGCCGCGTCCGGAGCCCCGTTGGAGCCCTGCTGCTCGGGGGCCGTACCGAGGTAGATCCCCTCGCCGTTCTTCCCGCCCCCGTCGAACACGAAGTCGGCGACCCCGCAGCCCGTGATGGTGTTGTCGTTCACCTCGGCACCCGTGACGAGATAGCGCAGGCGCAGGCACTCGTCGGCCGCGTTCTTGAGGGTCATGCCGGTGACGCGCAGGCCGCCGACCCCGTTCCCGGGAGTCGTGCTCATGACATAAATGAGTTTGAGCCGGTAGCCCGACACGTTCGAGGCCGACCCGTGCAGCCCGTCCACGGTGAAGCCGCTGAGCGTCGTGCTGTCGTGCCGGACCTGGATGATCCGGGCGTCGCCCGCGCCCTTCACCACGGCGTTCGACGGACCGGTGATGGTGACCCCGGCCCGAGCGGTCACCACGTCCTGCCGGTAGGTGCCCGGGGCCAGGTTCACCACCGCGCCCGACGGAGCCAGATCCACCGCCTTCTGGATTGTGGCCAGCGGAGCGCCCGCCGACGTACCGGAGTTCGCGTCGCTCCCGGACGGCGACACGTAGTACGCGCTCGCCGCCTCGGCCGCGGCCGAGGGCGTGGTCACGACGAGCGGGGCGAGGCCGACGACGAGCGCGGCGGCCAGGGCGGTGCGCGGAAGACGGGTCATGAGGTGTGCCTCCTGGGATCGGCGATGGACAGGGCGAGCAGTACCGGAACGCTCGGGCCGAGCAGCAGTGGCCCCAGCGGTACGACGAGGGAGAGCAGGACGGCGGAGATCACCGCGCCGAGCAGGGCGGTGCCCCGGGCCGGGGACCCGAAGCCGAGCGCCAGCGCCCCGGCCGACCAGGACCGGACACCGCCGTCCGGGTCCCGGCCCGCCTCGGCCGCGAGCGCCACATGGTGGATCACGAACGCCGCCGCGATGCCCATCTGCGCGGCCAGCAAGGGGAAGGTCCATGCCTCCGAACGGCCCAGCGCATACATGGTGTTGGCGGCCAGGACGGCCGCTACTGCCGTGGACAGCAGGCCGTGGAGCCACAGCGCGCGCCAGTAACCGCCGAAGGCGGCCAGCGTGTTGGTGAAGCAGCGGCTGTCCCCCTCCACCCGCCACCGCTGGAGCGCCCGGCCCATCGCGGCGAGCGCCGGCAGCCAGGTCACCACCCCCAGCGCCAGCAGCGTGAACGCGGCCCCGGCGGCGGCCGGGTAGGCGACGAACTCCAGCCGGCGCAGCAGCGTCGGCCAGCCCGACGGGGTGGCTTCCGGAACGGGCGGCGACGCCACCGCCCCGGCGAGAGGTGTCCCCATGATCTACCCGACCTTTCCTGTGTACGGATCCGTTACGTCGAGGAGTACCCGGCCCGCCAGCTCCAGCCGGGTCGCCGCCACGACGTACGCGGCTCCGGCGGCGGTGAGCAGGACGGCGGCGGCGTCCGCCGAGAGCCCCACCCCCCGGATGCGGCGGGCGACGGGGGAGAGGAACACGCTCTCCTCGCCGTCCGCGAACCGCACACCGTGGCCCTCGGTCAGCTCCGCCCCGGTGACCGGGCACGCGGCGTCCGGCGTGATGGCGGTGAGGAACAGGCCCGCCCGGCAGGCCGGAGTGGTCACGTCCAGCGTGTGCAGGGTGCGGGTGAGCCGCAGTTCCGGAGTGCTGGACGTCGGATTGGCCTCCACCTCCATGACCCCGGTGCGCACCGACGCCTCGTCCGGGGCGAGCCGGCGCACCCGGGCGGTGGCCTCGCCGGACCTGATCAGCCGGCTGCCGTCGGCGTGTTCCTCCGTCGGCCGGTCCGTCCGGAGCAGGAACGTCCACTCCCGCGGCTCCTGAGACTCCGCCAGGTCCAGGAGCACCAGCCGCCCCGCCGGGGTGAACACCAGGGTCCGGTCCAGTCGGCCGACCCCGAGGGCCGGGTCGTACATCGCGGCGATCTCCGCCGTGGCGTGCGCCCACCCCTCCTCGTCGCCCACCAGCACGTCCCGCTGCCGGGCCTGCCGCAGATACGGAATCCCCTCGTAGACGTGGTAGCGGTCCTCGTCCGCGTACCCCTGCCCGTCGACCAGCAGCAGATTGTGGTGTTCCGCCCGCTTGCGGTTGCTGTAGCCGTCGTCCACGGCGAGGTGGGCGGCCCCCGACAGCAGGACGAAGGAGCCCGAGTCCGGGTGGTGGTGCCCCTGGTTCAGCGTCTCGTGGCCCAGCTCCGCCCGGTGCTTCGCGCTCGTCTCCCAGGCCCGGTGGCCGCCGCCGGGACTCGCCTTGAACGACACCGCGGTGGCGTCCGCGTCCCAGCCGGTGCGGGCCGCGAGCAGCCCCAGGTCCGGGAAGAACGCCCGGGTCACGGTGGGCCGGGCCGCCACGACGGCCGGGTCGTACCAGAGGTATTCGAGGTACGCCTCCGGCAGGATGCCCGGCCGCACCCCGCTGTGCTCCGCCTCCGCCCGGAGCAGCTCGCCCGAGGCGAGGTCGCCCAGCCACTGCGCCTCGGCGATGCCGTACTGCGCGGCCAGCCGGTAGTAGAGCCCGGCGCTGTGGCCGCTGCGCCGGTCGTGGCAGTCGCCGTGGTCGATCGTGAACGCGAAGCCGGGCGCGCTCTGGTGCAGCCGGTAGCCGAAGGTGTTCGCCATGAAGCCTCCCCGGTCCCACCAGTCGACGCCCTCGGTCTCCGCCAGCAGATCCAGGTGGATCGCCAGGAACGGGACTCCGTAACGCCAGTAGACGACCCCCTCCGCGTGCGAACCGTCCTCGGGCATCACGTCCAGCACCGTGGCGAGGTTCGACTTCGCCCGTTCGGTCCACGCCTCCTTGCCCAGCACGTAGCCGGCCGTCGCCAGACCCGCGTAACAGATCCAGTTGTGGTTCTGCCAGTACGAGGACGACCACCAGCGGCCCTCGCTCGCCACCGCGAAGTCGTACAGGCGACGCCCCTGGATCAGCAGCTTGTAGCGGAGCAGCGCGGCCACGTCGTCCGGCAGGTCGTTCCCGATCCAGCGCAGGGCGAGCGCCAGATGGTGGAGCAGCCAGCCGGCGTCCAGGTCGTGGTCGGGCATATGGGCCCGGCCCCAGTGCGGCAGCCGTGACGCCGCCTCGATCCAGCGCACGCTCTCCGCGAGATCGGCCGGGTCGCCGCCGATCCGGTAGGCCAGGGCCGGGTTGGACGCGGCCGGGCCCAGCCAGGTGATGCTGGCCAGCGGGTGGGTGCGGGGCGGGGTCAGTTCGCGGTGGCGGGCCGCCTCCTCCCGCACCCGGGTCTCCTGGGCGGGGCGCGGACCGGGCGGTGGGGTCGCCGAGAGCAGCACGGCTCAGCCCTCCGTCCGGAAGTGGGCGATCGAACCGTCCGACAGTTCCACGGTCAGCTCCGTACCGTCCAGCCGCACCTCGCTCACCGCGGGGCCCGCCGACGCCGCCTGGTAGACCGAGGCGAAGACGACGTGCGCTCCCTCGGCCGTGAAGTCGACCCGGGTCCGGGTGCGCTGCGGGTCGTCGGCCGGACCGGGGCCCGGCAGGGTGAGGGGACGCACCGGCACCCCGTCGCCCTGGGTGTGCCAGCCGTGCAGCGTCTCGTCCCCGTACCAGGTGGTGCGCACCGGGCCCGCCGCCTGCACCTGCACGTCCAGCGCGGTGCCGGGCCGCAGTTGGGCGGTGACGCGGGGGTCCTCCCGGCCCGTGACCTCCACCGTCAGGAGGTCCACCAGATAGCACGGGCCGACGGTCACCCGACGGACCGCCCGGACACCCTCGTACGCCTCCGTCACCTCGGCGGTCACCGAGACGGCGTCCGCCGCCGTCAGCGCACCGGCGCACTCGGCCTGCTCGGCGCCGTCCACCCGGAACGCGGGGTGGGCCGCAGTCGAGGTGTACAGGTCGCGGAACTCCGGGTGGGCGTAAGGCACCTGGCCCGGGTCCGGCTGCCACGCGGTGGTGTCGCCGTACAGATACAGCGACAGCTTGTCCCGGTGGCCGTGCGATCCGCCGTGCGGGCCGAAGTCCACCAGGGCGTGGATGCCCGCCGCCCGCAGCACCGCGTACCCGGTCGAGGGAAACACGGTGACCGGGGCGGAAGCGGCCCGCCGGGGGAGCGGCGGCCCGGCGAACCAGCCGTCCAGCTCACGGTCGAGAGCGTCGTCCGCCTCGCCGAGCTCCGCACGGACCCGGTCCGCCACCGCGTCCAGCGCGTCCGACGGCACCGACTGCCGGGCCAGCGCGATCAGTTCCAGCCACTCAAGCCCGAGGGCGTCGCGCCGGTAGGGGCCGTCGTGCAGGGCCGGCAGCACACCGCCCGGCGTCGCGACGGCGGCCAGCACGTCCGTCATCCCCGCCAGCACGCCCACCACGTCGGTCGGCAGGGCGGACGGGTCGGTGGAGCGCAGCGCCAGCAGCGCCGCCCGCAGCACGAAGCCGTGGTAGTAGGTACTGCCCTCCCACTCCCAGCCGTCGTCCGCGACGGCCACGCGCAGATGCGCGTACAGCCCGTGCTCGCCCTCCAGCCAGCATCCGGCGCCCTCCCAGGCCGTGGACCGGACGGCCGCCACCGCCCGGCTCGCCGCGACGCCGGCCGCGTTCAGCCACGCCGTGTAGTTGGACGCCAGCTGCCCCTGGGCGGTCAACACGTCCCGGGCCTCCAGCGCCGCTTCCTCCAGCGCCTCCAGCAGCGGCAGCACCGCGGCCAGGTCCCCGGCCTCCTTCTCCGCGAGCGTGATCACCGCGTGCCCGACGTTCACCGCCCAGATGGCGTCCGTCAGCGCCTGGTGGAAGAGCCGGCCGCGCAGCATCCAGCCCTGCGCCTCGCCGTGCCGGTCGGCGGCCAGCTCGGCGTACAGGCCCGCGTACTCGCCCAGCCGCTCCACCGCCTCCGCCCGCTCGCCCCGGTGCGCCAGCACCCGCAGATGACGGGCCCAGGCCTGGTGCGAGAGGACCAGCCACGCGCCGCGCACCGCTTCGGTGTCCACCCGGCAGCCGTGCGCACACCGCGCACCGCCCTCGGGGAACGCCCCGGCGAGGAGATCGCCGTGCTCCAGCTCCACCCCGTGCGCCGGGCAGACGTACGCGTGCCACCAGCCGCCGCGCTCCCGCGCGATCCGCCTCAACGCGGCCATACGCCACCGTCGATGTCCATCGTGGTCGCCGTCAGGAAGCCCGAAGCGGGCGAGGCCAGATGGACCACGGCGGACGCCACGTCCTCGGGGGTGCCCGCCCGGCCGACCGGGATGCCCGCTTCCATGGCCTCCTGCGCCGCGGGCGCGGTGAAGGTGTCGTGGAACGCGGTGCCCTTGATGAAGCCCGGCGCGACCGCGTTGACCGTGATGCCGGTGCCGGCCAGCTCCTTGGCCAGGCCCTTGGTGAAGCCGCGGATCCCGGCCTTCGCGGCGGCGTAGGCCACCGAGCCGGGGCCGCCGCCGTTGTGCGCGGCGAGCGAGGACATGGTGATGACGCGTCCGGCCGGGGACCGCGTCAGATGCGGCAGCGCCGCCCGCACCGTGCGGAACGTCGAGGACAGGTTGGTGGAGATCACCCGGTCGAAGTGTTCGTCGCTCATCTCGGCGATGGTCGAGCGGCCGACGAGGTGACCGGCGTTGCAGACCAGGATGTCGAGTCCGCCGAGGAAGCCGGCCGCCTCCTCGACCAGCCGGTCCACGTCCGCGGTCACGGTCGCGTCGGCGGCGAACGCCTTGGAGCGCCTGCCCAGCGCCTCGATCGCCGAGACCGTTTCGGCCGCCCGGTCGGCGGAGGAGTGGTAGTGCACGGCGACGTCGGCGCCGGCCTCGGCCAGGGCGAGCGCGATGGCCCGGCCGATGCCGTGCCCCGCCCCCGTCACCAGCGCGCGGGAGCCCTGCAGATCAGCAGACATGGGTGAAGCCCTTTCGGTTTCCGGCCACTGCGGGCCGGATTCGGTGCCCGGCCGCAGGGGGCCGGGGGCCGGTCACTTGAGACCGGCGGTGGCGAAGCCCTGCACGAAGTAGCGCTGGCCGATGAGGAAGAGAAGGACCATGGGAAGGGTGGCGAGCGTGGTGCCGGCCATCAGGAAGTGCCACTGGGTGCCGTTCTCCGTCTTGAAGACGGAGAGCCCGACCTGGATGACCCGCAGGCTGTCCGTCCGGGTCACCAGCAACGGCCACAGGAAGTTGTTCCAGGACGACTCGAAGGTCAGCAGCGCCACGGTGGTGAGCGCCGGCTTGACCTGCGGCGTCATGATCCGGGCGTAGATGCGGAACTCGCCGAGGCCGTCGAGGCGGGCCGCCTCCTCCAGCTCCACCGGCAGATCCAGGTAGAACTGGCGGAAGAGGAAGACCGCGAACGGCGTCACCGCCCCCGGGATGATCAGGGCCCACCAGGTGTCGAGCCAGCCGCTCCCGCCCTGACCGAGGATGTCGTTCCCGCCGGCCAGCGGCATGAAGCGGACGATCAGGAACTCCGGCAGCACCTTCGTGTACGTCGGGATCATCAGCGCCGCGATGAACAGGTAGAAGATCACCTCGCTGCCGCGGAACCTGATCCGCGCCAGCGCGTACCCGGCCATGGAGGCGACCAGGACGTTCAGCACGGTGTGACTGATCGCGATGATGAAGCTGTTGCGGGCGTACGTGGCGAACGGGGCCGCCCGGAACGCGTCGACGTAGTTGCCGAACTGCCAGCTGCTGGGCAGGAGTCCGGCGTCCTGGGAGGCGATCTCCACCGGCGACTTGAGTGAGGTGATCACCATCCAGACGAACGGCACCACCATCAGCAGGGAGATCACCGACAGCGTGATGTAGAGCGCGATCCGGCCCGGGGACACCGGCCGCCGACCGCCGCGCCCCCGCGGCTCCGCGGTGCTCGGGGCTACCGGCTTCCGGGTATCAACTGTGGCCACGGGTGCCTCCCATGATCCGCCGGTTGACCAGGGTGAAGCCCATCAGCAGCACGAACAGCACCAGGGACTGGGCGCAGGCGTATCCGACGCGGAACTCCCGGAAGGCGGACTTGTAGATCTCGTAGGTCATCATCGTCGTGCTGTTGGCGGGGCCGCCGTCGGTGAGGATGTAGATCTGGTCGAAGGACTGGAACGCGCTGATCATCGACGTGATGAGCACGAAGAACGTGGCGGGCTTCAGCAGCGGCAGCGTGATGGAGAAGAACTGCCGGACCTTCGACGCGCCGTCCACCGACGCCGCCTCGTACAGCTCCCTGGGGAGCGACTGGAGCGCGGCGAGATAGATGAGCATCTTCATGCCGATGCCCTGCCAGATGCCGACCAGGATCACCGAGGGCATCGCCCACGTCGTCGAGGAGAGCCAGGCCGGGCCGTCGATGCCGATGAACGACAGCAGCGCGTTGAGCAGGCCATTGCCCGGGTTGTAGATCCACAGCCAGACCAGGGCGATGGCGACCGTGGCCGTGACCTGCGGCAGGAAGACCGCGGTGCGGAAGATGCCGCGGGCCTTGAGGCCGGTGTGCAGGGCCATGGCCAGCAGCAGGCCCAGCAGCATGCCGAACGGCACGGTGAAGAAGGTGTAGACGGCGGTGTTGACGATGGACTTGCGGAAGACCGCGTCGTCCAGCATGTCCCGGAAGTTGTCAAGACCCACGAACTGCGGGGCGGTCAGTACGTCGTACTTCGTGAACGCCAGGGCCACCGCGGCCAGCACCGGCAGGCCGATCCACAGCGAGGCGTGCAGCAGCGCGGGCGCCACCATGAGCATGCCGGCCCGGCGCCGTCGGCGTCCGGGTCCCGTGGGGGTCCGGCGGGTGCGCTGGGTCGGCGCCGATTCAGGAGGTGCGGGCGGCCGCACGGGCCGCGCCTTCAATACGGATGTCGCTCCCACAGTGACCGGTCCTCACATCCGGCCGATGGCGGCCTCGGCGAGCCGGCCGAGCTCCGCGATGGCGTCCTTCGCCGACTGGTCGCCCACGATCGCGGGCTCCAGCGTCGGCTTGATCTTCTCGCGGATCTCCATCCAGGCGGCGGTGCCGCCCTCGGACGCCGCGTGCTGGAGGTTCTTCAGGGAGAGGTCGACGAACTGGTTCTCCTTGACGTAGCCGGTGTCGTCGAGATCCCGCAGCCCGGGCACCGAACCGCGCTGCTGGGCCGCGCCGAGGATCGATTCGGGGGTGGCCAGCCACTCCACGAGCGCACGGGCCGCGGCCGGGTGCTTGGAGCTCGCCGACTGGGTGACGAGCGTGCCGCCCTGGAGCATCGCGGGCCTGCGGTTGGCCAGGACGAACGAGCCGAGCTTGTCCTGCTCGATCAGCTCCGGGTTCTGTTCCTTGACCTGGACCCACAGCGCGCTGGTCGTCATCATCATCGAGGCCTGGCCGGTCTGCACGTTCGACGGTGCTCCGGCGGCGGTCTTGCGCGCGAAGTCCGCCGAGCCGTCGGCCACCAGGTCCTTGAAGAACTGGAGGGCCTCCACCCCACGGGCGTCGGTGAACAGCGGCTTCCTGCCGTCCTCGCTGAACAGCCGGCCGCCGTTGGCGAAGAGGAAGGTCTCCCAGCACTGGCGCAGATCGATGGAGAAGGGGTCGAACCCGACCCGGCCCTTCTTCGTCAGCTGCTTGGCGACGGCGCGCAGTTCGGACCAGTTGGCGGGCGTCCTGCGGATGCCGGCCTCGGCGAAGTGGTCCTTGCGGTAGACCACGATGCGGGTGTCGAGCACGACGGGCAGGGCGTACAGCTTGCCGTCGTGGCGCGACGGCTCCAGCACCCGCTTCTCGTAGTCGTGCGCCTCTGCCAGCTTCTCCGGCAGTTCCGCGATCGCCCCCTTGGCGGCGAACGGCGGGATCCAGCCGACCCCCATCATCAGCACGTCGGGCAGCAGGCCGCCCGCGAGCCCGGTGGTGATCTTCTCGTTGAGCTGGGCGTACGTGGTGTAGTCCACGTTCACCTTGACGTCCGGATACTTCTTCCGGAACCCGCCGAGGGTGTCGCCCTCCAGGAGCGTCTTGCCCTTCGCGCCCTCGTAGATCGGGGTGAGGAGGGTGATCTCGCCCTCGGCGGGACCGTCGGCGGAACCGGCCGCGGAGGTGCCGGTGCCGCAGCCCGTGAGCGCGGCGGCGGTGCCCGCACCGATGGCGGCGAGCAGCGACCGTCTGTTGAGTTCCATGAGGCACCCCTTTTTTGAGGCGGAGTTTGTGGATCGATCCAGTGAGGGAGTCCCGGCCATGGCTGGGATGTGCTGGTAAATCGATGCACTGAGACTAGGAATGCCGCTGGAGTGGCGTCAACAGCTGATGCACAACAATTTTTCGAGCAAGTTAACGGGTGTATCGGTAGAGAGACTTCAGTAAATCGATACACTAGAATCGTCAGGGAGTTTCCAATCGGAGGTGGCATGAGCGGGGTAACGATCCATCAGGTCGCGGCGGCTGCGGGCGTTTCCGCGAGTACGGTCTCCAACGTCCTCAACGGGCGCACCGACCGTATGCAGGCGGCCACCCTGGCCCGTGTCGAGCAGACGATCGAGCGGCTGAGCTACCGGCCCAACCGTGCGGCGCGGATGCTGCGCACGGGCCGGATCAAGGTGATCGGCCTGATCGTGCCGTCCGTGGCGAACCCGTTCTGGGGGTCGCTCGCGCGGGAGCTGGAGGCCATCGCGCTCGCCGAGGGGTACCACGTGCTGCTCTGCAACAGCGAGCGCGATCCCGCGCGGGAGCTCAAGTACGGCGAGGAGCTGTTGGCGGACGGGGTCAGCGGAGTGGTGCTCTGCTCCTCGCTGCCCTCCCTCGAACACGTCGAGCCGCTGCTCAGCCGGGGTCTGAAGATGGTCGCCTTCGACCGCACGGCCCAGGCCGGCGACCCGCCGTCACTGGCGAGCATCAGCGTGGACAACGCCATGGGGGCGGAGCTGGCCACCCGCCATCTCCTCGAACTCGGCCACCGAAGACTCGCCTTCGTCTCCGGTTCGGTCAACAGCGTCAACCGCCGCGAGCGGCTGCGGGGCTTCCGCGCCGCGCTGGAGGAGGCCGGGCTCGACCCGGCCGACGCCACGGTCTGGCCCGGGGCGGACACCACCGAGTTCGGTGACAAGGACGCGGCCGAACTGGGCCGCAACGCCGCCCGCGAGCTGCTCTCCGGGCCCCGCCCGCCCACCGCGTTCGTCGCCATCAACGACATGTGCGCGATCGGGATCTGCCGGGGCGCCAAGGACGCCGGACGCACCGCCGGGCGCGATGTGTCGGTGGTCGGCTTCGACGACATCCTGCTCGCCGATCTCTTCGAGCCGCCGCTCACCACCGTCCGCCAGCCGCTGCCGGAGATGGCGGCGGAGACCTTCCAGCAACTGCGCGCCCGGATCGAGTCGGCGCCCTCGGCCGGCCGCTCCCTGTTGATCCGCCCGCGGCTGGTGGTCCGGGAGTCGACCGCGCCGGTACCCGCGCCCTTGCCCGCGCGGGCGGACGCGCAGGCGGACGCGGTGACGTGAGGGCGCGGCCGCTCCGGCGGTGCGAGGGGCGTCGGCCGCCGACGCCCCTCCCCGTCCGGGCGCGGGCTCAGTCCGCCGAGGGTACCCAGCCCGTCGCCTCGATCCGGCCGGCGTCCCGGGGCCGTTCCGCGTCGAAGACCGTGCGGGCGCCGTCGCGGACCCGCAGCCCGTCCACGTACGCGCCGCGTCCCACGTACAGCCGGTCGGTGGCGTAGCGCCAGCGCAGGGTGACGTCCCGGCCGCGCCAGGCCGTCAGGTCCGCCTCCAGCCGGTGCCAGACGCGCCCCGACCAGCCGGTCACCGAGCCGGCCGGGTGCGGCTGCGGATCCGGCCGGTGGCCGGGGCCCGGCGCGAGGGTGGTGAACGGCACCGGCTGCCAGTCCTGCCCCGCCGACGCCTCCAGGAAGAGGCCGTCGGCGGCCGGTTCGGTGTCCCACCACAGTGCGCACTCCAGGCGGGCCCGTGCGGAGTCCAGACGCAGGGCGGGCAGGGTCAGGGTGGCGGTGGACGCGCTCGCCATCCCGGAGAACCACGCCGTACGCCCCCGTTCGGGCCGGACCGGAACGGCCCGCGCCAACTGGTTGGCGGCCGCCACCCGGGGCGCACTGCCCGAGCGCCAACTCCGCACCGGGTGGACGGAGTTGCCCAGCACGATGAGGAAGGTGTCGGTCGACGGGTCGAGCACCAGGCTGGTCCCGGTGAATCCGGTGTGCCCCGCACTGCGCGGGGTCGCCATCGCCCCCATGTACCAGTGCTGGTAGAGCTCGAAGCCGAGGCCGTGCTCGTCGCCCGGGAACGCGGTGTTGAAGTCGGTGAACAGCAGGTCGACCGACTCGTCGGACAGGACGCGGGAGCGGCCGTACACCCCGCCGTTAAGGAGCGTCCGGGCGAGGATCGCGAGGTCCCAGGCGCAGGAGAACACCCCGGCGTGGCCCGCCACCCCGTCCAGGCTGTAGGCGTTCTCGTCGTGCACCTCGCCCCAGACCAGGCCGCGATCGAGACCGGACCAGGGCAGCCGGGCGTCCTCGGTCGCCGCGATCTTCGGCTTCCAGGAGTCGGGCGGGTTGTAGCGGGTGCGGTGCATCCCGAGCGGGGCGGTGATCTCGTCGCGGAGCAGCGCGTCCAGTGGGCGGCCGGTGATCTTCTCCAGGATCAGCTGCAACGAGATCAGGTTGAGGTCGGAGTAGAGATACGCGCTGCCCGGGGTGCTCGCCGGGACCTCCTCCCACAGCATCCGGAGCTTCCCCTCCCGAGTCGGCTCCGCGTAGAGCGGGATCCATGAACGGAAACCCGAGGTGTGCGTCAGCAGTTGACGGACGGTGACGTCCTGCTTGCCGCCGCCCGCGAAGTCCGGGAGATACGTGGCGACCGCGGCCTCCAGCTCCAGCGCCCCGCGCTCGATCTGCTGGACCGCCAGGAGCGAGGTGAACAGCTTGGAGATCGAGGCCAGGTCGAAGACGGTGTCCTCGGCCATCGCGATCTGCTGGTCCGCCGGGAACTCCACCCCGGTGTCGGTCTTCTCGTCGTACGCGGCATAGCGCACCGCCTTGCCGATCGGCCGGTGCAGCGCCACCGTTCCGCCCCGCCCGGCGAGCAGCACAGCGCCCGCGTACCAGGGGTGCGCGGGGGAGTCGTCGAGGTAGGCCTCGGCGTCCCGGACGAGTTGGTCCAGCGGCTCCTGGAGCAGCCCGGCGCGCGCGGCGCTCCCGCGCCGCAGCGTGGGCCGGTGTGCCCCTGACTCCATGCCCGCTCCCATGCCCGCCGCTCTGTCCGCAGTCCCCGTGCGCGGCCCGCCCCGGTCGGCCGCGCCCGCGAGCGGGATCGGCGTCAGCGCGAGGGCACCGCCCAGCGCCAGTATCCCGCCGCCCAGCCGCCGCCGGGCGATGCCGCGTCCGGCCGCGCGGGCGCCGGTGGCCCGGCCCCCGGCCGGACGCGGGCCGGACGTGGAGCCGTGGCCCCCGGCCGGCTCCGGGCCTCCCCGCGCGTCCCGGCCGTCCGCCGCCCGTCCGTTCCCCCGCATGTCCCCGGTCATCCGCAACTCCTTCCCGCGCCCGACGTCCGGTCACCGGGCCGTACCCGTGTGCCGGAGCCCGCGCGAAAGTAACTTCCGAAATCTCGCCGAGCAGTGAAAGTTCCTGCCGCCGCAGAGATTACTGTCACCCCCGCGCTCGCGGGTGCGTCCCGGCCCGCAAAGAATCTGACGCTGCATCAGAAAAAGTCTTCCCTCGGCCGCCCCGCTGCGGCATCCTGCCGCCCATGGAGACGGAACTGAGCCGCCAACTGGGAATCGAGCACGCCATCTTCGGTTTCACGCCGTTCCCCGAGGTCGCCGCGGCCATCACCAGAGCCGGGGGCTTCGGTGTGCTCGGAGCGGTGCGTTACACCGCTCCCGAGGATCTCGCGCGCGACCTGGACCGCCTGCACGACCTCGCCGACGGCAAGCCCTACGGCCTCGACGTCGTCATGCCGGCCAAGAAGGTCGAGGGCGTCACCGAGGCGGACGTCGAGGCGATGATCCCGGCCGAGCACCGCGGATTCGTGCGGGAGCTCCTGGCCCGGCACGGCGTGCCCGAACTGGCAGCGGGGGAGGTGTCCGGCTGGCGGATCACCGGCTGGATGGAGGAAGTCGCCCGGAACCAGCTCGACGTGGCCTTCGACTATCCGATCAAACTCCTCGCCAACGCCCTCGGCTCCCCGCCCGCCGACGTCATCGAACGGGCCCACGGCCACGGGGTCCTCGTCGCCGCCCTGGCCGGCAGCGCCCGGCACGCCAGGCGGCACGCGGAGGCGGGCATCGACGTCGTCGTCGCCCAGGGGTACGAAGCGGGCGGCCACACCGGGGAGATCGGCTCCATGGTGCTGGTCCCCGAAGTCGTCGAGGCCGTCGCCCCCCTGCCCGTGCTCGCCGCCGGAGGTATCGGCAGCGGCGAACAGGCCGCCGCCGGGATCGCCCTCGGCGCGCAGGGCGTCTGGCTCGGCTCCCTCTGGCTCACCACCGAGGAGGCCGACCTGCACTCCCCGGCCCTGACCGCCAAGCTCCTGGCCGCGGGCTCCGGCGACACCGTCCGCTCCCGCGCCCTCACGGGGAAACCCGCGCGCCAGCTCCGTACCGCGTGGACCGACGCCTGGGACGACGCGGCAGGGCCCGGAACCCTGCCCATGCCGCTCCAGGGGCTGCTGGTCGCCGAGGCCGTCTCCCGGATCCAGAAGTACGAGGTCGGCGAACTGCTGGGCACACCCGTCGGGCAGATCGTCGGCCGGATGACCAGCGAACGCAGCGTCCGGGCCGTCGTCGACGACCTGACCCGCGGCTTCGAACGGGCCGTCACCCGCATGAACCGCATCGCCGGAAGGAGTGCCACGTGAACCAGCCGCCCAACGGCTTCTGGGCCCAGGCCGCCGCCGACCCCGACCGCACCGCCCTGATCGCCCCCGACGGCGAGGAGTGGAGCGCGGGCCGGCTCCACGCCGACGTCAACCGCATGGTCCACGGACTGCGCGCGGCCGGACTGCGCGAGGGCGACGCCTTCGCCGTCGTGCTGCCCAACGGCGTCGAACTCCTCACCGCCCACCTCGCCGCCTCGCAGGCCGGCTTCTACCTCGTCCCGGTCAACCACCACCTCGTCGGCCCCGAGATCGCCTGGATCGTCGCCGACTCGGGGGCCCGTGTCCTGATCGCCCACGAACGCTTCGCGGCCACCGCCACGGCCGCCGCCGACGAGGCGGAACTGCCCGCGACCCACCGCTACGGCGTCGGCACGGTCCCCGGCTGCCGCCCCTACGCCGAACTCCTCGAAGGCCACCCGGCCACCCCGCCCGAGGACCGCACCCTCGGCTGGGTCATGAACTACACCTCGGGGACCACGGGCCGCCCGCGCGGCATCAGACGCCCCCTGCCCGGCAAACGCCCCGAGGAGACCTATCTCGGCGGGTTCCTCGGCATCTTCGGTATCCGCCCGTTCGACGACAACGTCCACCTGGTCTGCTCACCGCTCTACCACACCGCCGTGCTCCAGTTCGCGGGCGCGGCACTCCACATCGGCCACCCGCTGGTCCTGATGGACGGCTGGTCCCCGGAGGAGATGCTCCGCCTCATCGACGCCCACCGCTGCACGCACACCCACATGGTCCCCACCCAGTTCCACCGGCTGCTCGCCCTGCCCGACGAGGTGAAGGCCCGCTACGACGTCTCCTCCATGCGGCACGCCATCCACGGGGCCGCCCCCTGCCCCGACCACGTCAAACGCGCCATGATCGACTGGTGGGGGAGCTGCGTCGAGGAGTACTACGCGGCCAGCGAGGGCGGGGGAGCGTTCGCCACCTCCGAGGACTGGCTGAAGAAGCCGGGCACCGTCGGCAAGGCCTGGCCGATCAGCGAGCTGGCCGTCTTCGACGACGACGGCAACCGGCTCCCGGCGGGCGAACTGGGCACCGTCTACATGAAGATGAGCACCGGCGGCTTCAGCTACCACAAGGATGAGACGAAGACCCGCACGAACCGTATCGGCGACTTCTTCACCGTCGGCGACCTCGGCGTGCTCGACGCGGACGGCTATCTTTTCCTCCGCGACCGCAAGATCGACATGATCATCGCCGGCGGGGTCAACATCTACCCCGCCGAGATCGAGTCGGCCCTGCTCACCCACCCCGCCGTCGCGGACGCCGCCGCCTTCGGCATCCCCCACGCCGACCGGGGCGAGGAGGTCAAGGCCGTCGTCGAACCGGCCGAGGGCCACGAGCCGTCGGACGCGCTCGCCGCCGCGATCCTCGCCCACTGCGAGGAACGGCTCGCCGGGTACAAACGGCCCCGGAGCCTCGACTTCATCGCCGCGATGCCCCGCGACCCCAACGGCAAGCTCTACAAACGGCGGCTGCGCGAACCGTACTGGGAGGGCTTCGAACGCCCGCTGTAGCGGCGACCGGGTCCGGGAGGGGCAGAACGCGCCCCTCCCGGACTGGACCGTGCCCCTTCCGGGCCGGGCTGAGGGCTCTCCCGGGCCGAGCTGCGGGGCCTCCCGGGCCGGGCTGAGGCCCCCCGGACTGGCCAATAGCCTTCCCGGATGTGACCCACAGCCCTCCCGGACCTGGCCTACCGCCGCTCGTGCACCCGCACCACCCGCAGAGCCGGCGAGCGTGCGATGTCCTTCTCGCAGAACCGGGACGTCACCCAGCGCTCACCCGCGTACAGCCGGGTCTGGTCGCTGTAGTGCGGCGACTTCGGGTTCTCCGACTGGGAGTACGTCAGCAGCGTCCGGGCCACCGGGCAGCGGCTGTCGTCCCAGCCGACCGCCTGGATGTAGCTGGAGCCCGAGGACACCTCCGTATAGCCGCCTCCCGACGCGTTCCACCGCGGCTCGGTCTTGTTCCAGATGCCCAGCGACTCCGTCCCGCCGCCGATCGGGAGCCGCTTGCCGTTCCGCACGACGAACTGGTGCTCGCCCAGCGGCGCGTCGAGCGGGATGCCCGCCGCCCGCAGTTCCGCCACCGCGTCCGCCAGGGCCCTGCCCAGGACGGGCGCGGCCGTGTTCAGGTCGCGCGGGGTGCGCACCGGGTCGGCCGGATCGAACGGGGTCCTCCACAGCTCGGCGGCGGGCGCCGACGACGCCTTCCGCCAGAACCGGTCGAAGAGCAGCGCGCCCCGGCTGTCGCTGTCCACGGTCCGGTCCCAGCGCCGCAACACCCGGCAGGCGGCCGACACGTCGACCGGCGTCCCGTCGGTGCCCACGGCCGTGCCGCCCGGCAGCGCCGCACACCACTTCGCCGCCTCGGAGGCGGCCAGATCCCCGGCAGGCGCACGGTTGGCGAACTGCTGCCGCTGAAGGTCCCCGACCCGGAGCCGTCCCCGGTCCGCCATCGACGCGACGTCCTCGACCGCGCCTCGCGTCCGCATCGACCGGGGTGTCGCGATCGTGCCGAAGACCCGCTCGTACCCGGTCAGCGGCCGATCCGCGTTCGTCAGCCACGCGCTGTCGTTGGAGTTCTCCACGTACGGCTGGTTCTTCAGCACCGGCATCCGGCCCGGGCCGAAGATCCCCGGCCGCACCGCGTCCGGGTCGCTGCCCAGCGCGCAGTCCGCCCTCGAACCGTCCAGCACCGCGAGGCCGGAAGCAGGGTAGGTGGCCCGGCCCAGCGGGGTCGAGCAGCGCTCCGCCAGCTCGTCCGTGATCCTCGGCAGCACCTGCGACTGGGAGAAGAACGAGTGACCCGCCCGGTCCGCCGCGATCGTGTTCACCCACGGCATGCCCTGCGACCGGTGCAGCGCACGCTCGACGTCACCCGTGGAGCGGGCCTTGCCGAAGCCCAGACCGGTGTCCGCCATCCGCAGATTCGTCGCGTTCGGGTCGTTCAGCGCGTACGCCGTGGTCGCCGTCCACGGCAACGGCAGCGCCGCGCCCATCGAGGTGACCACCGGCCCGTAGCGGGTCCACCACTGGGTGCGGGTCACGTCGGCCCCGCCCTTCACCGGGACGCTCACTGTCCGCTTCGTCATCCGTTCCCGCTTGCCGTCCACCAGATAGGCGGTCGGGTCGGCCGGATCGAGGTTGAGCTGATGCAGGTTCAGCGTGACGCCCGTGGCGACCGTATGGCTCCACGCCACGTCGGCGTTGTGCCCGATCGAGATCGTCGTCGAGCCCAGCAGGGACGCGCCCGACACGTTCAGCTCGCCGGGGATCGTCTGCTGCACCTGCCAGAAGCGGCGTCCGCCCTGCCACGGGTAGTGCGGGTTGCCGAGCAGCAGCCCGCGCCCGTTCACCGTGGTGGAGCCGTCGAAGGCCACCGCGTTGGACCCCATGTCCGCGTTCTGCGTCGACAGCAGCCGCTTCGCCGCCGTCGCCGCCTCCTCGGGCGTGACCCCGGCCGCCGGGGGAGCGGCGGTCGGCGGCCGCGCGGCCGTGATGCCGTCGATCCCGCGCCCCTGGCCGCCGAGCACCGCCAGCGCGTAGCCGCGCGCCGCCACGTCCAGTGCCGTCACCGGGCGTACCCAGGACGCGCCCCGGCAGGCCGGGTCGGTGATCCGGTTCTGCGCTATCCACGCGTTGTACCCGGCGGCGAAGCCGCGCATCGTCTCCTTGACGTCCCGGCTCGGACCGGCGGGCGCGGGCTCCTTGAGCAGCTTCTCCACCGTGCCGCTGTCCCGGACGCCCCGGAAGTACAGGTCGCTGGAGAGGTTCGTCGCCGCCGAGGAGAGGGAGTAGTCCGTGGCGGCGTCCGGGCCGAAGAACCTCGACCGCTCCCCGCGCACCGTGAGGAAGCCGTCCGCCAGCGTGCACACCTGGTCGGCGGCCTGCGCCCAGCCGGTGCCGAACCCCAGCTGCGCGTAGTCCTTCGCCACGATGTGCGGAATGCCGTACTCCGTGTATCGGATGACGGCGGAGAGACCGTCCCCGGACGGGTGCCGCGACTCAGGGGCCCCGGACGCGGCGGCCGGCGGCAGCGACGCCGACACGGTGAACAGGGCGAGACCGGCGACCCCGAGCAGTCTCAGACGGTTGCGTAACGTCAAGGTGTTCCTCCCAGCGGTACGGGTGGCACGGTGGCCGGTCCGGACCGCCCGGACAGCCACGCGCCACTCAGCCAGGGAGCCCCGGGAACTGTCAACCGTCTGGTCGGTATCCAGCCTCTTGACCCCCGGGGGCCGGGCCGCACAGGATCACGCCATGACAGGTGTACGCAGCAGCACAGTCGACGGCGTCCTCACCCGCAGCGCCCGGCGCACCCCCGACCGGACCGCCGTGCGCTACGCCGGCCGGGCCTGGACCTACCGCTCCCTGGACGCCGCCGTCTCCACGGCCGCCGCCGTCCTCACCGAGGAGCACGGGCTCGCCCCCGGCGACCGGGTGGCCGCCTACGCGCACAACTCCGACGCCTATCTGATCGGCTTCCTCGCCTGCGCACGGGCCGGGTTCGTCCACGTACCGGTCAACCAGAACCTCATCGGCGACGACCTGACCTACCTCCTCGACCAGTCCGGCTCCTCCCTCGTCCTGACCGACCCGGGCCTCGCCGCGCGACTCCCCGCCGGACTCCCGGCCCGCGCGCTGCGCGACGCCCCCGGCTCGCTGCTCGACGCCCTGGAGACGGAACGGGCCTTCACCCCGCGGCGCCCGCCCGCCTCCGACGACCTGGTGCAGCTGCTGTACACCTCCGGGACCACCGCGCTGCCCAAGGGCGCGATGATGACGCACGGGGCCCTGGTCCACGAGTACGTCAGCGCGATCACCGCGCTCGGCCTCGACGCCGCAGACCGGCCCGTGCACTCCCTGCCGCTCTACCACTCGGCCCAGATGCATGTGTTCCTGCTGCCGTATCTGGCGGTCGGCGCGGAGAACACCATCCTGGACGCGCCGGACGCCGCCACGATCTTCGACCTCGTGGAAGCGGGGGAGGCCGACAGCCTGTTCGCCCCGCCCACGGTCTGGATCGGCCTCGCCAACCACCCGGAGTTCGCCGCCCGCGACCTCGCCGGTCTGCGCAAGGCGTTCTACGGGGCCTCGATCATGCCCGTGCCCGTCCTTGAGCGACTGCGGACACGCCTCCCGCACCTGGCCTTCTTCAACTGCTTCGGCCAGAGCGAGATCGGCCCCCTGGCCACCGTGCTGGGCCCCGACGAGCACGAGGGCCGGATGGAGTCCTGCGGCCGGCCGGTCCTCTTCGTGGAGGCCCGGGTCGTCGACGAGAAGGGCGAGGACGTCCCCGACGGCACCGCCGGCGAGGTCGTCTACCGCTCGCCCCAACTGTGCTCCGGCTACTGGGACAAGCCCGAGGAGACGGCGGACGCCTTCCGCGACGGCTGGTTCCACTCCGGCGACCTCGCGGTCCGCGACGCCGAGGGCTTCCTCACCGTCGTCGACCGGGTCAAGGACGTCATCAACTCCGGCGGCGTCCTGGTCGCCTCCCGCCAGGTCGAGGACGCCCTCTACACTCATCCCGCCGTCGCCGAGACCGCCGTCATCGGCCTCCCCGACGACCGCTGGATCGAGGCCGTCACCGCCGTCGTCGTCCTGCGCGGCGAGGCGGACGAGAGCGAACTCATCGCCCACGCCCGCCAGAAGCTCACCGCCTTCAAGGCGCCCAAGCGCGTCGTGTTCGTGGCGGCGCTCCCGCGCAACGCCAGCGGAAAGATCCTCAAGCGGCAACTGCGGGACGAGCTGGCCTGAGACCGGCCGCTTCCTGAGATCGGCCGCTTCCGCGACCGGCCGCTTCCCGAGACCGGCCGCTCCCTGAGATCGGCCGCTTCCTGAGACCGACCGCTTTCCGAGACCGACCACTTCCTGAAGCCGGCGATTTCCCCAACCGGCCGCTACAGCCGCCCCGCCTCCACGATCCGCCGCAGGAACCGCTGCGTGCGCTCCTGGCGGGGCGCGCCGAACACCTCCTCGGGCGTGCCGCGTTCCAGCACCACCCCGGCGTCCAGGAAGCACACCTGGTCGGCGACCTCGCGCGCGAACGCCATCTCGTGGGTGGCGATGACCATCGTCATGCCGTCCTCCTTCACCTCCCGTACGAGACCCAGCACCTCGCCCACCAGTTCCGGGTCCAGGGCGGCCGTGACCTCGTCCAGGAGCAGCAGCCGGGGGCGTACCGCCAGCGCCCGGACGATCGCGGCCCGCTGCTGCTGACCGCCGCTGAGCCGGTCCGGGTACTCGTCCGCCTTCGCCCCGAGCCCCAGCCGCTCCAGCAGCTCCCGGGCCTCCGCCTCGGCCCGGGGCCGGGTCAGCCCGTGGACGCGGCGCGGGGCCAGGGTGATGTTCTGCAGGACGGTCAGATGCGGGAAGAGGTTGTACGCCTGGAACACCACGCCGATCCGGCGGCGCACCGCGTCCGCGTCGGCCCGGGGGTCCGTGATCTCCTCGCCCTCCAGCCAGATCGCCCCGTCGTCGATCTCCTCCAGGAGATTGGCGCAGCGCAGCAGGGTCGACTTCCCGGACCCCGAGGCGCCGATCAGGGCGGTCACCGTATGCGGGGCGACCTCCAGGTCGACGTCCCGCAGCACCGGCGACGCCCCGAACGACTTGCGGACCGCCTCCATCCGCAGTACCGGAGAGGCCGCTTCCGGGGCCGGTGTCACGCTCATACGATCCCTCCCTGGGCCCGCCGCCGGTCCATCCGGGCCGTCACCCAGTCGGTGAGCCGGGTCATCGGGATGGTCAACGCCACGAAGACCAGACCCGCGACGACGTACGGGGTGTAGTTGAAGTCCTTGCTCGCGATGATCTGCGCCGCGTACACGGCGTCCACCGCCCCGGCGATGGAGACGAGCCCGGTGTCCTTCTGGAGCGACACCAGGTCGTTCAGCAGCGGCGGCACCACCCGCCGCACCGCCTGCGGCAGCACCACGAAGCGCAGCGCCTGACCGCCGCTCAGCCCCAGTGAACGCGCCGCCGCCCGCTGCGAGGGATGCACGGATTCGATGCCGGCCCGGAAGACCTCGGCGACGTACGCCGAATACGTCAGCACCAGCGCGCCGCCGCCCAGCAGCACCGGATCGGTGGTCACCCCCTCCAGCCGCAGGGCGGGCACCCCGAACACCACCATCAACAGGCAGATGATGAGCGGCAGCCCCCGGAAGAAGTCGGTGTACGCGGTGGCCAGGGCCCGCACGGGGAAGAAGACCGGCCCGCGCAGGGTACGCGCCACCGCCAGCAGCAGGCCGAACACCAGGACGGCCGCACCGCACACGGCCAGCAGCCGGAGGTTCAGCCACAGCCCCTCCATGACCTGCGGGAAGGCGACGCGCGCGTAATGCGCGCTGAAGAACGTCTCCTTGGTACGGGTCCAGCCGGGTGAGCCCGTGATCAGCAGGAACAACACCGCGCCCGTCACCAGGGTGCTGGTCGCGGCGATCGCGGTGGCCCGCCGGGTGCGGGCCCGCCGGTACCGCTCGCGGGCGATCCGGCGCTCGGAGGGGACGTAGCCGTCCTCCTGGACGGCCGGCGTCTTGTACAGGGTCACTTGAGCACCGGCGCGTCGACGGCCTCGGAGAGCCACTTCTTCTCCAGGTCCGCGAGCGTGCCGTCCTCCCGCAGGGCGTCCACCGCACCGCTGACACAGGCGGTGAGCGTGCTCTCCCGGTCCAGGACCAGACCGAACTGCTCAGCATCTCCGGCGGGCGCGGCGAACTGGCCCACCACCTCGGCTTCCGGCACCTCGGCCCCGGTGATGTAGAAGGCGGTCGGCAGGTCCACGACGATGGCGTCCACCTGACCGGTCTTCAGCGCCGATTTGGCGAAGTCGTTGCGCTGGTAGACGGCGGGCTTCTCGCTCGGCTTCACCAGGTCGGTGATGAAGTCGAGACTGGTGGTGCCCACCTGTGCGCCGAGCTTCACGTCCTTGAGGTCGGTCACCCGCGTCGCCTTCGCGGCCTTCGACGACTTCAGCGCGACGACCGCCTGGCGCACGTCGTAGTAGCCGGAGGAGAAGGCGACGGCCCTCTTCCGCTCCTCACTGATGGAGACCTGGTTGATGTCGAAGTCGAACTTCTTCGCGCCGGGCGCGAACGCGCTGTTGAACGGTGTGTGCTGCCACACCACCGCGTCGCTCCCGTAGCCGAGCCGCTTCGCCACGGCGTACGCCACCGCCGACTCGAAGCCCTTCCCGTTGGACGGCTCGTCGTCGGAGAACCAGGGGGCGTACGCGGGCTTGTCGGTGCCCACCGTCAGCTTGCCGGACACCTGGGTGGCGAGCCGGCCGGGCGCGCAGGACGCCGTCGCACCGGCGGCCCGGTCCGGTGCCTTCTCCTCCGCTTGCGGGGCACAGCCCGTGAGGGCGGCGGAGAGGGCGACGGCGGAGCAGAGGGCGGTGACCAGGGACCGGTTGGCGAGACGCATAGCGGGAGACTGGCAGTGCCCGGCCCTCCCTGTCGAGACTTCCCGGCAGCTGTCCGCATAGTGGGAACGGGTGTTGCGGTGGTGTGAACAGGCCGGTCACCGGCGCTGTCTCAGCCCGTGCCGGACTCCCGCAGATCCACGATCCGCCGGATCTTGCCCACCGAGCGTTCCAGTGACTCCGGATCCACGATCTCGACGCTCACCGACACCCCGATGCCGTCCTTCACCGCCGCCGCGATGGCCCGCGCCGCCTTCTCCCGTTCGTCGGTCGTCGCGTCCGCCCGTGCCTCCGCGAAGACCGTCAGCGCGTCCAGCCGCCCGCGCCGGGTCAGCCGCAGCTGGAAGTGCGGGGCGACGGCCGGCGTACGCAGCACGATCTCCTCGATCTGGGTGGGGAAGAGGTTCACCCCGCGCAGGATCACCATGTCGTCGCTGCGGCCGGTGACCTTCTCCATCCGGCGGAACGTCCGCGCCGTCCCCGGCAGCAGCCGCGTCAGATCCCGGGTGCGATAGCGGATCACCGGCATCGCCTCCTTGGTCAGCGAGGTGAAGACCAGCTCCCCCTCCTCGCCGTCCGGCAACAGCTCACCGGTGAACGGGTCCACGACCTCCGGATAGAAGTGGTCCTCCCAGATGTGCAGCCCGTCCTTCGTCTCCACGCACTCCTGCGCGACCCCCGGGCCCATCACCTCGGAGAGCCCGTATATGTCGACCGCGTCGATGGAGAACCGGTCCTCGATCTCCCGGCGCATCCCCTCGGTCCACGGCTCCGCGCCGAAGATCCCCACCTTGAGCGACGTGGAACGCGGATCGACGCCCTGCCGCTCGAACTCGTCCAGCAGCGTCAGCATGTACGACGGCGTGATCATGATGATCTCGGGCCGGAAGTCCTGGATCAACCGGACCTGGCGCGCGGTCATGCCCCCGGACGCCGGGATCACCGTGCAGCCGAGCCGCTCCGCCCCGTAGTGCGCCCCGAGCCCGCCGGTGAACAGCCCGTATCCGTACGCCACATGTACCTTGTGGCCGGGCCGCCCGCCCGCCGCCCGGATCGAACGGGCCACCACGTCCGCCCAGATGTCCAGGTCCCGTTCGGTGTAACCGACGACCGTCGGACGTCCGGTCGTGCCGCTGGAGGCGTGGATCCTGCGCACCTCGTGCTCCGGCACCGCGAACATCCCGAACGGGTAGTTGTCCCGCAGATCCGCCTTCACGGTGAACGGGAACCGGGCCAGATCGGCGAGCGCCCGGCAGTCGTCGGGCCGAAGCCCCGCGCTGTCGAAGGCGTGCCGGTAGAAGGGGACGTTGTCGTACGCGTGGCGCAGCGTGGTTCGGAGCCGCTCCAGTTGCAGGGTCGCCAGTTCGCCACGACCGAGCCGTTCCGCCGCGTCCAGCATGGCCGTCATCAGGGCCCTTCCCTCCGAAACAGGCGGCCAACACATGACAAACAGGCCGCAAGGCGGCGACCGATCATTCGGTCGATCTTCCTGGGAGCAGTAATTCAGGCGGCCGGGGGTGCTGGCAAGAGGTACGCGGGGTTCGCGGCGGATCAGCCCGCGGCGAAGTCCGGTGCGCCCGCTCACGGCTTCCTGTTTGGATGGGGAGCATGCCGATCTTCTCCGCGCACGACACGACCCCGCTCGCCTATCACCTGGTGGGGGAGGGGGAGCCGCTGATCTGCCTGCCCGGCGGGCCGATGCGGGCGAGCGCATATCTCGGTGACCTCGGAGGGCTCGCCGCCCGGCGCCGGCTCGTGTCGCTGGACCTCCGCGGCACCGGCGACTCCGGTGTGCCCGAGGACCCCTCGACGTACCGCTGCGACCGCCTCGTGGACGACGTGGAGGCGCTGCGCGAACACCTTCGCCTCGACCGGATCGACGTACTGGCGCATTCCGCCGGGGCCGACCTGGCCCTGCTGTACGCGGCCCGCCACCCGGACCGGCTGCGCACCCTGACCCTCATCACGCCCAGCACCCGGTCCGTGGGCATCGAGATCAGCGACCAGGACCTCCGCGAGGCCGCCGAGCTGCGGCGCGACGAGCCCTGGTACCCCGAGGCCAGGGCCGCCCAGGAAGCGTTGCTCGCCGGCGGACCGTTCGCCGAGCTGTGGCCCGCCGTCCGACCCCTCACCTACGGCCGCTGGGACGCGGCTGCTCGCGCCCACGCCGAGGCCTCCGCCGGGCAGACCAACGCGGAGGCGCGCGGCCTCTACGCCGGGGCAGGGGCTTTCGATCCCGCCACCACCGCCGGGGCCCTGCGCGCCCTGGCCGTGCCGGTTCTCGTTCTCGCCGGGGAGTACGACGGCCACCCGAGCCCGGACCGGGCCACGGAGCTCGCCGCGCTCTTCCCGGGCGCCGAGTTCGTCGTCCAGCGGGGCGCCGGGCACTTCCCGTGGCTGGACGACCCGGGAGCCTTCGCCCGTACGGTGGAGGCCTTCCTCGACCCCGACATCCGTACGGTGCAGGCGGGCGGGGCCCGGCTGGCGTACCGGGTGTGGGGCGAGGAGCCGTCCCCGCCCGTCGTCCTCCTGCACGGCCGGGCGGGCTCCAGCGGGACCTGGACCCGGATCGCGGAGGACCTGGCCGCCGACCACCGTGTGTACGCCCCCGATTTCCGGGGCCACGGGCTGAGCGACTGGCCCGGCCGCTACTCCTTCGAGATGTTCCGCGACGACCTGCACGCCTTCCTGGAGGCCCGCAACCTGGCCGGCGCGACCGTCGTCGGGCACTCCATGGGCGGGGTGGCCGCCTACCTCCTGGCCCAGCGGGAACCGGGCCTGATCGGACGGCTGGTCATCGAGGACGCGCCGCCCCTCCACCCGCTCGACCCGCCCCGGCCGCCCTCCGTCCGCCCGGAGGGCGCGCTCGACTTCGACTGGCCCGTCGTCCCCGACATCGACGTCCAGCTGAACGACCCCGACCCGGCGGTCCGGAGGCGGTTCCCGGAGATCACCGCGCCCACCCTCGTCATCGGGGGCGGCCCCACCAGCCACATCGACCAGGCGGATCTCGCGCAACTGGTCCGGGCGATACCGGACGCCGAGCTGGTCACCATTGACGCCGGGCACCTCATCCACACGGAACGGCCGGAGGAGTTCCTCGCGGCGATCCGGTCGTTCGGGCTCTCCTGACCCGGCCGGGCGCGGCCAAGTCCACGGGCGGCGGTGGTTGTTGAGCGGCTTCCGATGAATGATCCTGAGGAGCACGGCGGTAAGGGAAGAGACCGCGCGGAACGAAAGAAGGGACGGCGCGTGCTGACCGAAGCGTTATTCCGGACCGATGCCCTTCAGCCGAGCGACCGGTTCGCCGGCTGGCAGCAGTACATGAACAACGTGATCGCGCCCATGGAGATCACCAGTTCCCACGCCGACGACTTCTGGGCCGACCACCGGCTCCTGCGCATCGAGGACACCCTCCTGTGGCCCGCCCGCCTGCACGCGTCCCGCTTCCGGCGCACGCCCCGGCTGATCCGGCAGTCCGACCCGGGGCTGCTCCACATGACGTTGGTGCTGCCCGGCAGCGGGGCCATGCACGTCGAACAGGGCGGGGTGCGCAGCGCGGTCGAAGCGCACGACCTCTACTTTCTCGACACGTCCAGACCCAGCGGCGTCAGGACCGACGACGAGCCGATCGTCGGGGTGGGCGTGGACATACCCCGGTCGCTGCTGCCCCTTCCGATGAACACGTCCCTGGACGAGGTGCTGGGCCGGTGCCTGTCCGGCCGCCACGGCTTCGGCGCGCTGCTCACCCAGTTCGTCACACATCTGGTGGACCAGGCGGACGACTACGGTCCCGCCGACGCGGCCCGGCTGCACCGGGTCCTGCTCGACCTGGCGGCCGGACTGCTCGCCGGCGAGCTCGACCGGGAGACGGCCCTGTCGCCGGAGGCCCGCACCCGCAACCTCGTCCTGGCCATCCGCTCCTTCATCGGCAGTAATTTCCACGACCCCCGGCTCACCCCGGGGGCCGTCGCCGCCGCGCACTACATCTCCACCCGGCAGCTGCACCGGCTGTTCCACCGGGAGGGCACCACGGTGGCCGCCCTCATCCGGCGACGCCGCCTCGAACGGGCCCTCCTGGACCTCGCCGACCCCCGCCTCGTCGGCACCCCGGTGCACACGATCGCCGCGCGTTGCGGCTTCGGTGTCCCCGCCCACTTCAGCCGGGTGTTCAGAGCCGCCCAGGGCATGTCTCCCCGTGACTACCGCGAGGCCAGGCTCCGGGAGCGAACAGACCCGGTGCGCTGAGCCTCCAGCGGCCTCACCGCTCTGATCGTCGCCCGCTATCACGCCCACGCCGACATCGCACTCGCCCCCGCCCCCGACCAGGCGCTTCACGGCGCGACTGCATCGCGCTCCGGCGGCACTGACGAGGGGGTTTTACCAAGTCGTCTGGCCGGCCGGGTTTCCGCTGGGGCTGTCGTGGAGGGAGAGCTGGACGCGGACGCGTTTGCCGACGGGCTCCCGGCGGATCTCGAAGCTCTGGCAGACCTTGAGCACCAGCTCCAACCCGTGCCGGCCCACTCGGGTCGGATCGGCGGGCGAAGCTGTGGGAAGTACGGCGCCGGAGTCCCACATGGTGATGCTCAGCATGCTGCCGTCGGTCTCGAGGTCCAGCAGGCACGGACCCGGCGCGTACTTGCACACGTTCGTGGCAAGCTCGCTCACCACCAGCTGCGCCACGTCCACCGCCCGCTGGGACACGGACTCCCCGTGCAGGGCCCGAGCCCGGGAGAGAAAGTCCCGCACGAATCCTCGGGCGCGCGCGACCTCACCCGAGGCCATCTCGTATGCGGCGCTGCCTTGCATGGTGCTCGTGCCGGCCGCCTCCCGACGCTCCTGCTCGGTCCTGCCGTACATCATCAACTGCTCCATGAAGCGGGCCCCCGTCCACAACCACCCGCGTTCACTGCGAGTGGGACCTCTCCCGCCTACCCGCCGCCGCTCATTTCAGACAGGACCCGAGCGCGGGAGTCCGGAGACGGTGTTTCAGCCCGGACTACGCGCGGTGCGGCTCCGGCAGACGCCTCTCCTGTCGGTCCGACTCCGCGGCCGGCCGGTCGCCTCCTCCGTGGGCGGTTTGACCGGACGTCAGGGCCTCCGCGGAGGCGGTGACTTAATACAAGTCGAAAGGAAAGTCGCGTCAGAATTCTTGACCGCGACTGAAGCGACGGGCAAGGTTCCGGGAGAGCGCTCTCCCGCATAGGTTTTCATCTCGAGGAGCCCCCGCATGCCCGCAGTCGGCCTATCCCCAGCGACCCCGGTGCCCTACGGCCCCGGCCGCCGCCGTACCCCCAGACCGGTCTCCCGCGGCGTCGTCGCCGCGATGGTCACCGCCCTGGCCGCCACCCTTCTTGCCTTCGTCCCCGCCGCGAGGGCCGAGGCCGCACCCGTCCTGCTGTCCCAGGGCAAGCCGGTCACCGCCTCCAGCGAGGAGAACTACGGCACCCCGGCCACTTCGGCCGTCGACGGGAACGCCACCACCCGTTGGTCCAGCGCCGCCTCCGACCCGCAGTGGATCCGCGTCGACCTCGGCGCGACCACGAAGCTCAGCCAGGTGGTCCTGGACTGGGAGACGGCCTACGGCAAGGGCTACCGCGTCGAACTCTCGACCAACGGCTCCGACTGGTCGACCGCCTACCAGACCACCAACGGCGACGGTGGCACGGACACCCTGAACATCAGCGGTGAGGCCCGCTACGTCCGGGTGTACGGCACCGCCCGCGCCACCGGATACGGCTTCTCACTCTGGGAGTTCAAGGTCTACGGCGAGTCCGGCGGCACCGACGGCCCGCAGCTGCCCGGTGGCGGCGACCTCGGCCCGAACGTGCACGTATTCGATCCCTCCACGCCGAACATCCAAGCCAAACTGGACCAGGTGTTCGACGAGCAGGAGGCGGCGCACTTCGGCAACGGCCGCCACCAGTTCCTCTTCAAGCCCGGCACCTACAACAACCTCAACGCGGAGATCGGCTTCTACACCTCGATCTCCGGCCTCGGCCTCAAGCCCGACGACACCACGATCAACGGTGACGTGACCGTCGACGCCGGCTGGTTCAACGGCAACGCGACGCAGAACTTCTGGCGCTCGGCAGAGAACCTCGCCGTGAACCCGGTCAGCGGCACCAACCGCTGGGCAGTCTCGCAGGCGGCCTCCTTCCGCCGCATGCACGTCAAGGGCGGCCTCAACCTCGCCCCGAACGGGTACGGCTGGGCCAGCGGCGGCTACATCGCCGACTCCAAGGTGGACGGCCAGATCGGCAACTACTCGCAGCAGCAGTGGTACACCCGCGACAGCGCGATCGGCGGCTGGTCCAACTCCGTCTGGAACCAGACCTTCTCGGGGGTCGAGGGCGCACCCGCCAACTCGTTCCCCGAACCCCGCTACACCACTCTCCAGAACACCCCGATCTCCCGGGAGAAGCCGTTCCTCTACCTGGACGGCAACACGTACAAGGTCTTCGTCCCCGAGAAGCGCACCAACGCCCGCGGCGTCTCCTGGAACGGCACCCCGCAGGGCACCTCGATCGGCCTGGACAAGTTCTACGTCGTCAAGGAGGGCGCTACCGCGGCCACCATCAACCAGGCGCTGTCCCAGGGGCTCAACCTGCTCTTCACCCCGGGCATCTACCACGTCGACCAGACCATCAACGTCAACCGCGCGAACACGGTCGTTCTCGGCCTCGGCCTCGCGACGATCATCCCGGACAACGGGGTGACCGCGATGAAGGTCGCCGACGTCGACGGCGTCAAGCTCGCTGGCTTCCTCATCGACGCCGGTACGGTCAACTCCCCGACCCTGCTGGAGGTCGGCCCGCAGAACTCCTCCGCGGACCACGCCACCAACCCCACCACCGTGCAGGACGTCTACGTCCGCATCGGCGGCGCGGGCGCCGGCAAGGCCACCACCTCCATCGCCGTCCACAGCGACGACGTGATCATCGACCACACGTGGGTGTGGCGCGCCGACCACGGTGAAGGCGTCGGCTGGGAGACCAACCGCGCCGACTACGGGGTCCAGGTGTACGGCGACGACGTGCTCGCCACCGGCCTCTTCGTGGAGCACTTCAACAAGTACGACGTCGAATGGTACGGCGAGCGCGGCCGGACGATCTTCTACCAGAACGAGAAGGCGTACGACGCACCCAACCAGGCCGCAATCCAGAACGGAGACACGAAGGGCTTCGCCGCCTACCGCGTCGACGACTCGGTCGACGTCCACGAGGGCTGGGGAATGGGCAGCTACTGCAACTACAACGTCGATTCCACCATCCGCCAGGACCACGGCTTCAAGGCCCCGGTGAAGCCGGGCGTGAAGTTCCACAGCCTCCTCGTCGTCTCACTCGGCGGAATGGGCCACTACAACCACGTCATCAACAACACCGGAGCCTCCACGGTCCCGGCCGGCACCTCGACCGTGCCGTCCACCCTGGTCTCCTTCCCCTGATCCGTCCCCCGCGGTGAAACCACCCGCGGTGGACGACCCCCGGGCCGATCCTGACTGTCGGCCCGGGGGGACCCCCCTCGCGGCGAGGGCTCACCCGCCGACCCTCTCTCCTACGGACGGCCGCCGTCCTCCCCGACGGCGGCCGTCCGTGTTCCCTCATCCTCCTCAGGAGCCGCCATGCTCTCCCTGCGCAGACCCGCTCTCACCCTGACCCTCGGCGCGCTGTTCGCCTCCTCCCTCACGCTCATCACCGCGCCGACCGAGGCACGGGCCGCCGACCCCCTGATCTCCCAGGGCAAGACCGCCACCGCCTCCTCGAACGAGGGCGACGGCCTCTCCGCCGCCCAGGCCGTCGACGGCAATCTCACCGGCACCCGCTGGGCCAGCCAGTGGTCCGACCCGCAGTGGATCCGGATCGACCTCGGCAAGAGGTCCGACCTGAGCCGGGCCGTACTGACCTGGGAGGGCGCCTACGGGAAGGCCTACGAGATCCAGGCCAGCGACAACGGCACCGACTGGACCACCCTGAAGAAGGTCACCGACGGCGACGGCGGCACCGACGACCTCGCCCTCGCAGGCTCCGGCCGGTACGTTCGGATGCTCGGCACCGCACGCCCCGGTGGATACGGCTACTCCCTCTGGGAGTTCCAGGTCTACGGCTCCCAGGGCACCACCGAGCCCCCGCCCGGCGGCGCCGTCAAGGTCACCGGCGGTCAGGGCGCGTGGCAGCTCACCGTCGGCGGACAGCCGTACACCGTCAAAGGCCTGACCTGGGGCCCGTCGATGGCGGACGCTTCGAAGTACATGCCCGACCTGAAGTCGATGGGCGTCAACACCGTCCGCACCTGGGGCACGGACGCCAGCACCAAGCCGCTTCTCGACGCGGCCGCCGCGAACGGCCTGCGGGTCATGAACGGCTTCTGGCTCCAGCCCGGCGGCGGCCCCGGCAGCGGCGGCTGCGCCAACTACGTCACCGACACCGCGTACAAGTCGACCATGCTCACCGAGATCGCCAAGTGGGTCGAGACCTACAAGAACCACCCCGCGACCCTCATGTGGAACGTCGGCAACGAGTCCGTCCTCGGCCTCCAGAACTGCTACAGCGGCGCAGAGCTGGAAGCCCAGCGCAACGCCTACACGACGTTCGTCAACGACGCGGCCAAGAAGATCCACTCCATCGACGCCGACCACCCGGTGACCTCCACCGACGCGTGGACCGGCGCCTGGCCGTACTACAAGCGCAACGCCCCCGACCTCGACCTGTACTCGATGAACGCCTACGGCGACACGTGCGGTGTCCAGCAGGACTGGGAGGAGGGGGGCTACACCAAGCCCTACCTCATCACCGAGAGCGGCCCCGCGGGTGAGTGGGAGGTGCCCGACGACGCCAACGGTGTTCCCGACGAGCCGACCGACGTGCAGAAGCGCGACGGCTACACCAAGGCCTGGGACTGCATCACCGGCCACCGGGGCGTGGCCCTGGGCGCGACCCTCTTCCACTACGGCCTGGAGCACGACTTCGGCGGGGTGTGGTTCAACCTGATCCCCGACGGTCTCAAGCGGCTGTCGTACTACTCGGTGAAGAAGGCGTACACGGGCTCCAACGCCGGTGACAACCTGCCGCCGGTCATCACCGACATGACGGTGACGCCGGCCGGGTCGGCCCCTGCGGGCAAGGAGTTCACCGTCCGCGCGGACATCCGCGACCCCGAGGGCGACCAGCTCACCAACAAGATCTTCCTCAGCGGCAACTACGCCAACGGCGACAAGCGGCTCGTTCCGGCGCAGTTCAGGTCCACGGGCAACGGCACGTTCGCGGTCACCGCTCCCGAGAAGCTCGGAGTGTGGAAGGTCTACATCCAGTCCGAGGACGGAAAGGGCAACGCCGGCATCGAGACGAAGTCGGTCAAGGTCGTCGCCCCGCCGGTGACCGGCACCAATGTCGCCCTGGGCAAGGCCACCACCGCCTCAAGCTCCCAGGCCTCGTACGGTGACTGCCCCTGCCCGCCGGAGCGCGCCACGGACGGCAGGACCGACACCCGCTGGGCCAGCGACTGGAGCGACCCGCAGTGGATAGCGGTCGACCTCGGTGCGCGGATGCCTGTCCGCACCCTGCAGCTGGTGTGGGACCCGGCCTACGCCAAGTCCTACGAGGTCCAGGTCTCGGACGACGGCAATGCCTGGCGCACGGTCCACACCACGACGTCCGGCAACGGTGACATCGACACCATCGCCCTGACCGAAACGGCCCGCCACGTGCGGCTCCAGCTCACCGCCCGCGGCACGGGCTGGGGCTACTCACTGCACGAGTTCGGCGTCTACAGCTGATCGGGGCCATCCCGGGGGCCGTTCCGGCGCGGACGCTGTTGGTCGATTCGGCCCTTGCTGTGCCCCGCCGAGCGTCAGCTCGGCGGGGCACAGTGCTGCGAAGTGGCTGGTGCGGGTGGGGGCTCGTGGTGTGTCAGTTCGGGGCGAGCATGTTCTTGCGGAGCTGGGTGAGGATGCGGGTCAGGAGCCGGGAGACGTGCATCTGGGAGATGCCGAGTTGTTCGCCGATCCGGGCCTGGGTCATTTCCTGTCCGAAGCGCATGGCTACGATCTCGCGGTCGCGGTCGTCAAGGTCTTCCAGGAGCGGGGCCAGGGCGTGGAGGTCCTCGAAGAGCTCCATGGCCGGGTCGAGATCGCCCTTGATGTCTCCGTAGGTGATGGTCTCGGCGCTGTTCTGTTCGGTGCCGATGGGCAGGTCGAGGGAGCCGGCGGTGTAGCCGTTGGAGGCGATGAGGCCCTCGATGACCTCTTCGTCGGTGAGGTCCAGGTGCGCGGCGAGTTCGGTGACTGTGGGGTCACGGTCGAGCCGGCCGGCGAGGTCTTCTTTCGCCCTGGCCAGAGTCACCCGGAGTTCCTGCAGTCGGCGGGGTACGTGGACGGCCCAGGTGGAGTCGCGGAAGAACCGTTTGATCTCGCCGACGATGTAGGGGATCGCGAAGGAGGTGAACTCGACTTCGCGGCTGAGTTCGAAGCGGTCGATCGCCTTGATCAGGCCGATCGTACCGACCTGGACTATGTCCTCCATCTCGCCGCTGCCGCGGTTGCGGAACCGCTTCGCGGCGAAACGCACCAGGGAGAGGTTCATCTCGATCAATGTGTTCCGCGCGTACTGGTACTCCTGCGTGCCCTCTTCCAGGACCTGCAACTGCTCGAAGAACAGGGCACCCAGTGCCCGGGCGTCCTTCGGCGCGACCTTTCGGGGATCATCGATCTGCGGCAGTTCCGGAGCGCGGGTGGCACCGGCAGCGGGGGCGGTCGCATGGGAAACCACAGTTTCCGTGGGTGTCGACATGATGCTGTCCTCCGTAAATGCCGTCGGCCCCCGTGCACGGGCGCGCCTACCCTGTCGGCGGCTCACCACACGTAGGGGAAGTACTGCTTCGGCTCGGTCGCGAGGCACCGCGGCCCCGAACAGTGACCCCCGCCCGGGTTCCCGCGGCAACCGAGTTCGAGCCGGAAGGAGAAGCCCGCATCGGTGGGGAAGCGGCCCATCGGTGCGGCCACTCAGGTGTGAGCGGCCGAGCATGCCGGGTGGGAGACGGCACGGCGGGATACGGTCGCCTGGCACCCGGCCCGCCGGCGTTTCGATGTGAAGGGCGTCGGCTTCGCTCGCACTGCGAGGGTTCGTGCCTGTCCGACCGAGAGGAATGCCGTGCCCGCTGACTTCGACGTTGTCATCGTGGGCGCGGGTGCGGCCGGGATGAGCCTGGCGTACCACCTCTGCGCACCGGGCAGCGACGTACCTTTGTCGGTCGCCCTCGTCGACGCCCCGCCGGGGCCTTTGAGAGCGCCCCCGCGGACCTGGTGCTTCTGGGAGCCGCCGGGCGGGCCCTACGATCCGAGTCTGGCCGCTTCCTGGCCTCGGCTGCGGGTCCGGGCGGCCGACGGGGCCTCCACGGTGGCCCAGCTCTCGCGGCTGCACTACAAGATGCTGTGCTCGGACGCTTTCGAAGCACTGGTCGAGCAACGGTTGTCCCGTGCACCGGCCCTGTGCCGGATGGAGGCGACGGTGAGTGCCGTACGCGACGTCCCGTCCGGTGCCGGCGGTGAGGTGCTGACCCAGGTCGCGTGCGGTGAACGAGTCCTCGTGAGTGGCCGTCTCGTGTTCGACTCCCGGCCGTCCCTCCGCTTGCCGCCCGCTCGCACGACGCTGCTCCAGCATTTCACCGGCTGGTTCGTCCGCACCGAGCGTCCCGTGTTCGATCCGGAGACCGCGGACCTGATGGACTTCCGCACGCCGCAGCCCGCTCGCGGGCTCTCGTTCGGCTATGTCCTGCCGCTGGACCCGCACACCGCGCTGGTCGAGTACACCGAGTTCTCGCCTGCCCCGCTGGACACCGACGGCTACCGGCGAGCCCTGCGCCACTACACCCACGACGTGTTGGGGCTCGGGCCGTTCGACGTCACGGCACAGGAGCACGGCGTCATCCCCATGACGGACGGCCGCTTCCCGCACAAGCAGGGGCGTTCGGTGTATCGCATCGGCACCGCCGGAGGCGCGACCCGCCCGTCTACCGGCTACACCTTCGCGGCCGTCCAGCGACAGAGCCGGGCCATCGCCGGTCAGTTGCGCTCCGGACGCCCCCTGCGCATGCCCGCCCCGTACGGGCGGCGGGCGCGGATGATGGACGCCGTGCTGCTGCGGGCCCTGGACAGCGGCAGGGTGGACGGTGCGGACTTCTTCAGCCGCCTCTTCAGCGGCGTTCCCGGCGAGCGGCTGCTGAGCTTCATGGACGGCAGTTCGCAGTTGCACGAGGACCTGCTCATCGGCCTGCGGACACCGATGGCCCCCATGCTGCGGACCGTCTTCGAACTCCCTTTCAGAACCCGACGTGAACACCCGGCGGCTCCGCCTTCCCCCTCACCGACCGACACCGAAGAGAGCACCCCATGACCCTGTTGCGCGGTGACGCGCTGTCCGAGGCCTTCGACCACGGCTCCGCCGCCTACGACCGCCTTGTCGCGGCCAGCCCCGGCTACCACGCGCACCTGCGCCGCTCCGCACACCGACTGGGCCTGCCGGAGGGGGGACGCGGGCTGCGCGTGCTCGACCTGGGATGCGGCACGGGCGCTTCCACGGCCGCGCTCCTCGCTGCCGCTCCCCGCGCCCGGATCACCGGAGTCGACGCGTCCGCAGGCATGCTGGACCGCGCGACGGCCAAGAACTGGCCGCAAGGCGTCGACTTCGCGCATCACCCGGTCGAGGAGCTGGCCGGACGGCTGGAATCCGGTTCCTTCGACGCGGTGTTCGCCGGTTACCTCTTCCGCAACATCGCCGACCCCGGCGAGGCCCTCGGCATCGTGCGCGGTCTGCTCGTACCGGGCGGCCGCCTCGCCGTCCACGAGTACACGCTCAGCGGATCCCCCGTCCACCGGGCCGTGTGGAAAGCGGTCTGCTCGCTGATCATCCAGCCTGCCGGCCGGCTCGCCGGCGACGCCGACCTCTACCAACACCTCCGGGACAGTGTCACCCGGTTCGACACGGCTCCCGCGTTCGCCCAGCGGTTGCGCCGGGTCGGCTTCACCGACGTACGCGTCCTCCCGCTGCCCGGCTGGCAGACCGGCATCACCCACACCTTCGTCGGTCGCACCACCGTCGGCCCGGGGGTACAGGCGTGATGTTCCCGCGGGACAGCGGCAGGGGGCACCGGCACGGCCGGGACCGGCGGGCGGCAGTCGTGCCGGCACCGGCCGGCCGCGCCCGGTTCACGGGGCACGCGCCCGTGGTGGCGGTCGTGGGCGGCGGCATCGCGGGGATCGCGGCGGCCACCCTCCTGGCCGAACGCGGAGCACGCGTCACTCTCCACGAGCGCGAACCGGGCCTCGGCGGGAGGCTGGCGGGGTGGCCCACCGAGCTCGCCGACGGCACCACGGTGACGATGAGCCGCGGGTTCCACGCGTTCTTCCGGCAGTACTACAACCTGCGCGGACTTCTGCGTCGGGTCGACCCGGACCTCGGTTCCCTGACCCGGCTGCCCGACTATCCGCTGCGGCACAGCTCCGGTCTGCGGGACAGCTTCGCCCGGGTGCCGCGCACGCCTCCGCTCAGCGCCATGGGGTTCGTCGCCCTCAGCCCCACCTTCGGCCTGGGGGACCTCATCCGGATGAAACCGGGGGCGGCTCTGGGGCTGCTGGACGTGCGGGTGCCCGAGGTCTACGAACGGCTCGACGGGATCAGCGCCACCGACTTCCTCCACCGCATCCGCTTCCCGGAAGCCGCCCACCACCTGGCGTTCGAGGTCTTCTCCCGCAGCTTCTTCGCCGACCCGCGTGAACTGTCCGCGGCCGAACTGGCGCTGATGTTCCACATCTACTTCCTTGGCTCCAGCGAGGGCCTGCTCTTCGACGTGCCCGGCGAACCATTCCCCACAGCCCTGTGGGACCCGCTGCACCGCTACCTGGAAGTCCACGGCGTCGACGTACGGACACGGACACCGGTCCGGGAGGTTCGCCCCCTGCCCGACGGTGGGCTGGACCTCACGACAGACGACCGCACCACCCGGTACGACGCCCTCGTCCTGGCCCTGGACAGCGGCGGCCTGCGCCGCCTCGTCGCCGCGTCTGACGAGTTGGGCGACACCGACTGGCGCGCACGGATCGCACGGTTGCGCACCGCCCCGCCGTTCCTGGTCTCACGGCTCTGGCTCGACCGGCCCGTGGCACACGACCGGCAGGGATTCCTGGGCACCAGCGGCTACGGTCCGCTGGACAACGTGAGCGTCCTCGACCGCTGGGAGGGAGAGGCCGCCCGCTGGGCCCGGCGCACGAGGGGCTCGGTCGTCGAGCTGCACGCCTACGCCGTCGCACCGGACGCCGACCGGTCCGCCGTACAGGACGAGACGCTCAGGCAACTGCACCGCGTCTACCCGGAGACCCGGAGCGCCCGCCTCGTGGACGAGCGCCACGAATGGCGGGCGGACTGCCCCATGTTCCCGGTGGACGGCTACCGGGACCGGCCAGGCGTGCGCAGCCCCGACCCCGCGGTCACCGTGGCCGGGGACATGGTCCGCACCGAGCTGCCCGTGGCCCTGATGGAACGCGCGGCCACCAGCGGATTCCTCGCCGCGAACGCCCTGCTGGAACGGTGGGGCGTACGGGGTCAGACGCTCTGGACCGTCCCGCGCGCGGGACGGTCGGCCGTTCTGCGCCGGCTCGCCGCGCTGGCCGACTGACGGAGGAGCCGTGCGCGGAGCTTCACGAAAGGGGCCGCTCGTCAGGCCGGGAACGTCCCCCTGTCGCGGAGTTCCCAGCGCCTCTCCGCGTACGCCAGGTCGTCCCGCCACAACCGGCCGGCCGAGGCACGCATCAGGGGGCGCAGCAGCGGGGCGGCCGCCCGGGCCACGGCGAACCCACGACGGTCCGACGCCGCGACCAGTGCCTCCGTCACGGCCGTGCGGGGCTCGCCCCGCTCGTCCGGAGCGAGGGGCGTGGCGTGGGTCTCCACGACGGACCCCGCGCCCTCGCCCTCGACGATGTGCATGACGACCGTACGGGGCTCGGGCGCCGTGAACCGGGCCCGCACCGGCACCACCAGTCGCCCGGCCACCTTGAAGGACACGTCGACGGTGAACCCGTCGTCGTCCGCCGGGCTGTCGGCGGGCGTTCCCGTCACCGTCAGGTCCACGAAGGAGTACGGATGGAACCACGCGCCGTGCCACGGATCGAGGCGGTTGGCCACCACGTCTTCCGGCTCGCAGCGGCCTACGCCGGAGTAGACCGCCTCCACGGCGTCGCGCACCCTCGGCCGGGAGGGTACGTGGGGACGTTCCGAAGGGGGCTCGCCCCCCAGGCGGTCGAGCCGCACCCAGAGAAGGACTCCGTCGTCGAAGGCGGGATAGGGCTCCCATCCGGCGAACGGCCCGCCGTTCAGTGCGAGTCCGTGCCAGTGGCAGACCAGCGTGCCGCAGCGGACGGGGCTGTCGCGCAGCGGCGCCCCCAGATGCGGGCACGCACCCGGACCGGAGCGGAGCTTTCCCTCGCCGTCGCGCCATGCCACCACCTCGGTGGAGCCGACCGTGACCCCGAGGGCCTTGCCGGGAGGAAGGGCGCGCGAGGCGCCGATGACGTACCAATTGCCGGAAGGCCTGCTCTGCGCACGCTTCAGGGCCTCCGTGATGAGCCAGGGTTTCGCTTCGCGCCACGTGGGTGCCTGACGCTCCCACGGGACGGGCGCGCGCCGCAGCCGCAAGGGAAGACGGCCGGATCGTGGGCGTCCTGCCGCCGGGCTCATACGGCCTCCCTCCGCACCGGGGCCGGTCCGCCGACCGCCCGCCGCCGGGACAGCTCGGCGGACCGGACCGCCGCGGCCGCGTCCGCCCGGCCCCGGCGCGCCGTGCGTACGGCGACCGCCCGCACCAGACCGTCCAGCGCCACGGCGGCACGCCGTCGGCGCGGGACGACCGCACGGCGGTGCAGGACCGCGTACCCGTCCGCCTCAATGGCGTCGAGGATGCCGCTGTACAGCACGAACGCCGTACGGATGCAGGGCCGGGACACCGGGGCGAGCATCGCGATGCCGGGCAGAGCGGCCCGGTAGACGGCCCGGTTGTGGGCTGCGGCAGCCCGCATGACGTCGGTGATCCGGCTGTCCGGCATCCCCGTGCTCCGGCTCCACTCGAAGCGGTCCCGGTCCACCCCGTGCGCGGCCAGCAGCTCGGCCGGCAGATAGAGCCGTCCCCGGTCCAGGTCCTCACCCACGTCCCGCAGGAAGTTGGTCAACTGGAAGGCGACACCGAGCGCGGCCGCGTGCGGTGCCGCATCCTCGCGCGCCACCACCGTCCCGAGCACCGGCAGCATCTGAAGGCCGATCACCGCGGCCGAGCCGTGCATGTACCGGCCGAGTTCCTCGTACGAGGCGTAGCCGCCGACCGTCAGGTCGCTGCGCATGGAGGACAGGAAGTCGGTGAAGTGCCGATGGTCGATGTCGTACCGGCCCGCCGTGTCGGCCAGGGCACGGATCACCGGCTCGGCGGCCCGGGCCCCCCGCAGCCCCGCCTCCAGCTGGGCCTCCAGGGCGAGCAGGGCGCGGGCGCGCTCCCCTGGTGTGGCTGCGCTGTCGAGATCGTCGACGATGTCGTCGGCCCGGCGGGCGAAGCCGTACAGGGCGTGGACGGCCGGCCGCCGGTCGACGGGCAGGAGCCGCGTCGCGAGGAAGTAGGTCTTGCCGTGACGTGCGTTGAGCCCGCGGCAGCGGGTGTACGCGGCCCGGAGCGCGGGGTCGTGGATGCCTGCTGCGTCGAGTTCGTGGACGGTCATGCGCTGGAACCTCCCGGGGCAGGGCGCGGGGTTCGGGCGATACGGGGGCCGGTAATCCTCTCCGCCGCCAGCTTCCCGGAGATCAGGACGGTCGGCACGCCGACACCGGGCGTGGTGCCGCAACCGGCGAGGACGGCGTTGACCGTGCCCCGCACCAGGTTGCGCGGCCGAAAGGGTCCGGTCTGGGGGAAGGTGTGGGCCACGGAGAAGGGGGTGCCCGCCGCATGCCCCTGTGCGGTCCAGTCGACCGGTGTGACCAGCCCCTCCTCCTCGATCGCCGCGCCTAGACCGGGCATCTCGCGGCGCTCCAGCTCGGCCACCAGCTCGTCCCGGTAGCGGGGTCCCAGCTCCCGCCATTCCCGTACGCCGGGCCCGACCTCGGTGTTCGGGCAGGGAGCCAGCACGTAGTGGAGGTGCTTGCCCGGCGGGGCGAGAGAGGGGTCGCTCGCCGTGGGCCGGGTGATGAGGAGCGAGGGGTCCGACATCAGCTTCCCGGTGCGGGTGAGTTCGTGGAAGGTGCTCTTCCAGGCCGCGCCGAAGGAGATGGTGTGGTGCGCCAGGTCCGGCCAGGTGCGGTCCGTGCCCGCGTGCAGGATCACCGCGGACGGCGAATGCCGTAAGGGCAGGGGGCGGTGCGGGCTGCGGCCGAGCAGTCGGTAGCTGATGGGGAGATCAGGGGTCAGGACGACCGCGTCGCACGGAATGCGCTCCTGGTCGGTGACGACAGCGGTGACCCGGTCGCCCGAGCGCTCCAGCCGGGTCACCCTCTGCCCGAAGCGGAGGGCGGCTCCCGCGTCGGCGGCCGCGTCCGCCATCGCCCGGGGCAACGCGTGCATGCCGCCCCGGGGGAAGTACACACCGGCCACCGTGTCCATATAGGCGATCACCGCGTACGCGGCCAGCGCCCGGGCCGGCGGCACGCCCGCGTACAGCGCCTGGAAGGAGAAGACCCGGCGCAGCCGTTCGTCCGAGACGAAGTGCCCGATCCGCGCGTCGAGCCGGCCGAAACCGCCGAGCGCCGCGAGGCGGGCCAGGTCGGGATGGGCGAGCTGGAGCGGTGAGTCGAAGTTGGTGTCGATGAAACGGCGCATCTGCACCCGGTAGAGGCGCTCCAGCCAGATCCGCAGCCGCCGGTAGCCGACCGCCTGCCGGGCCCCCGCGAACTCCTCGACGGCGGCCTCCATCGCAGCACCGTCGGTGTGCACGTCGAGCTGGGAACCGTCGGCGAACCGGGCCCGGTAGGCGGGGGCCAGCCTGATCAGCTCCAGCCGGTCGGCCATCCGCTCCCCGACCGCGGCGAAGGCCTCCTCCACGAGGTCCGGCATCGTCAGCACGGTCGGCCCGGTGTCGATACGGAAGCCTCCCGACTCCAGCAGCCCGGCCCGGCCCCCGGGCACGCCTTCCCGCTCGACGACCGTCACGCGGCGGCCCGCGCCCAGCAGGTGCAGTGCGGAGGCCAGTCCTGCCAGACCGGCACCGACCACCACGACGTGGTCGACGGGCCCCTTGACCGTGATCACCTGGTGTACCTCCTTCGGCCGCTCAGGACCCGGGCGGTAACTGCCGAACCGGTGCCGGGACCGTGCGTCTCGCCGGCGGTGGGGGAGTGGCCGGTCCGCTCCCCGGAGACCGTGCGGAGCAGACCGAGCAACTGGCGGCCGCCGTGCGAATCCACGTCGACGGCCTGCCCCAGACGATGTAAGGCGTGGTCGCTGAGGCGCTCCGCCTTCCGCTCCACATGGGCGCGCGCCCCCGTCACCTCGAGCACGCCGCGTACGTCCGCGAGATCCTCCTCGGTGAGGTCGGCGTTGCCCGGGACGCGGCCGAGTACCGCCAGTGCTTGTTCGTCGCCCGCCGCTTCGGCCCGCCCCCGGGCGACAGCCAGCAGATAGGTCGACTTGCCCTCGCGGATATCGTCGCCGGACGGCTTCCCGGTCAGCGCCGGGTCCCCGAAGACCCCGAGCAGATCGTCCCGCAGCTGAAAGGCGATACCGGCACACCGGCCGGCGGAGCGCAGAGCTTCGGTGGTCCGTTCATCGGCGCCCGCCAGGGCGGCACCGAGAGCCAGGGGCCGCTCGACGGAGTACGAAGCGCTCTTGAGACAGGCGGTCCGTAAGGCTTGCTCCACTGATGACCCACCACTGACCTGGCCGCGCAGATCCAGGTACTGTCCGGCGACCATCTCGGTTCGCATGGCTCGCCACAAGGTGCCGATCCGACGACGCTGGACGGCGGACAGTACGGTCTCTGCCACCGTGTCGTCGGCCCAGGCCAGTGCGAGGTCACCCGCCAGCACGGCGGCCGAGGTGCCGAAGACGGAACCCCGCTCGGAATCCGGCGAGAGACCCGCACGCTCTGCCAGACCGATGTGCACGGCAGGCTTCCCCCGGCGGAGCCGGGAGCGGTCCATCACATCGTCATGGATCAGCGCGCAGCTCTGGATCAGCTCCAGCGCCACCCCGAGCCGCAGCGCCGCCGGGGTCTCCGCCGCACCGCAGGAGCGCATCCCCCACCACAGGAGGCGGGGCCGCATCCGCTTACCGCCCTCCAGCGTGAAGTCGGCGACCCGCCGCGCCAACTCCTCGCAGAACAAGGCGTCGCTCCGCATCGCCTCGTCGATCCGCTCCGCCAGCACTGCCCGCGCGGTGCGCAGGACAGCATCGACCACGTCCGAGTCCACGACCCGGGCGTCCTCGGACGACGGGGCGTGGTGGCGGTGCCCGCCCATCTTGTGGGCCGGGCGCGAAGACTCGCCGAACGAGTGTTCCTCAGGCTGGGGACGGCCCATCTCACGCCTTCCGAGATCAGTGGTGATGACGAACGACTCGTCACTCCGCCCACGCGCGTACCCCGGTACGTGCCTTCGTGCACTGCCGATCGGGAGTTCGCGCCGCGCGAAGGCAGGCACTGATACAGAGACGATCACGCCGGCCGCGCACTCCCGGCGGAGAAACACCCCGGACACGTCATGACGGCGGCCACCACGCCCGTTTGGCCCACGTGAACGGGCGCACGCCGGCCCGCCCCCGTTGCGACACCACTGAGGCAGCCGTTCAACCTCGGCACCCGATGAGATGGGCGAGTTGAGATGGGCGATTGTCCTGTGAGCTCGGGAGGAGTACGCCTACGACGGGCGATCCGCTGCTGGGGCCGAACAGGTGCTCCTTGTCGGAGTACCCGCGTGCCGCATATGCCATCGGTTGTTTCATCGGTCAGTGTGGTCGCACTGCACGTACCGAAGACATGAAGGAGAGCGGTCATGATGCGTCGTATCGCGATCACGCTGGCGGCTGTCGCCGCGGCCGGGTTTGTCGCGGCGGGCCCGGCTTCCGCGCTGGGGACGAACGGCTGGGAGGGCCCGGCCGGTGGCGGCCACGCGGAGATCGAGGGTGGCTGGGCCAGCGGCGAGTACCGCAACCTCGGCGGCCCGTACGGGATCACCTACATCAAGGGCCAGAAGGCCTACTTCGACGCCGAGCGCGGCTACTTCGTCCGCTGACCCGGCAGCCGGGCGCACCTGGCAGCAGCTGTTCCAGAACGGGTGAGGGCCCGCTCCACCACGGGAGCGGGCCCTCACCCGTGCCATCCCGCGCCGAAAGGACCGCGGGCCCGCGCACGCCGCCGCAGCGCGAGACGTGCGAGCAGGACGCTCGGGCGTCAGCTCGGTCCCGGGCGACAGGTCAGGACGCGGCCGTCGCCGGTGCCCAGGAGGAGGCGGCCGGGGCCGGTGACGGTCACGGCGGTGGGAATGACGGGGACCCCGCGAACATGGACGTGTCCTCGGGCGCGGAGCGTGCCGGTCGTCGCGTCCAGGGCTATCAGCTCACCGTTGCTCAGGGCCACGAGGACGGTGTCGGTGGAAGGGTCGATGTCGAGCGCGGTCGCGGTGCGGTCGACGCGGAACACCCACCGGGGGGTGCCCGAGGGGTCCTGGCCGATCGGACGGCAGGTCACGAACCCTTGCTTCGGTACGCCCACGCTGCCGTCGTACCGAACGGTGGCCATCACCAGGTCCGTCTCCCCGATCCACACTCCGGGGCCGCCGAAGTGGGTCTCTCCTGGCTCCCAGGACCAGGGGAAGAGGCGCCGGCAGCGTTCGGCGCCCGGGAACGCGAGGCGTGTCGGATCGGCGGTGGGCTCGGCTTCGACCACCGTCAACCACACCTCCTCGTCCTCGACCTCGCTGTCGACGGAGCACAAGGGGCAGGCACAGGCGCACGCGCAGTCCGCGTCGTCGTCCCAGGGGCAGTCGCAGGTACAGACGGGGCGCGGCATGTCCCGGAAGACCGCGTGGTGGCCGTGCCGGAACAGACTCCAGGACCGTCTGTTCGGGTCGGGTGTCGCGACGGGCGGGGTGGGCTGGGGCGGGAGAGCCGGGACGCGAGGGCCGTACAGGTCCTCAGTCGGAGCGGGTGAGGTCTACGTGGTGGCCTTCGGACCAGGCGGCCCGGTCCTCCCAGTCGTCGGGCGGGGCGAGCAGCAGCCGGAGGGTGTGGGCGTCCAGCCACTGCAGGGAGCGGACCTCCCGCCGGCAGTCGTCCGCGAAGAGGTCACGGTGTTCGCCCGACGCGAGGTCGAGGAGAATCAGCGCGCCCTCGAAGAAGTAGCCGCCGTCGTACGAGCCCGTGCCGAGGGCTAGGGCGTGTTTCGAAAGTAGCGCCGTCCGCCCGGAGGGCGGGCTCGGCGGCGTCTGGTGCGTGCGATCGCAAGGCGGAGGGTCGCCCCGATACTGGATGTATCGGGGTGATCCCGACAACGCGGCGAGCGTGCGTGCCAGGCGTCGCCGAGCAGGCGGGACTTTCGAAACACGCCCTAGCAGCGGCAGGACGGGGTGGAAGGCCGCCGCTCGCAACGGCCGGGCCGTTCGAAGCCATCCCAGGGCCGGAACCTCGTCGGCCGGGTCGAGGACATGGGCTTCTCCGGCGGGCGTGGCATAGACCCCGATCGGGTACCCGGCCTCCGAGCCGGTCCGATCCTGGCCGCCCATGACAACGTGCGTGCCGCCGGGAGCCGGGACGGTGAGGATGGACCGGCCGATCTCGGCGCGGGAACGGTCAGCGAAGATCCGATCAACGATGAGGGGGAAGATCACCAGCCCCAGCTTCGCTGTTCCGGACAGAGCGGGCAAGGGCTGGAGGGGGCGGGACACAGGAGCAGCAAACGGTCGCCGGAGGGGCGGCCCCCGGCCCGGCGCGGGGCGGAGCTGTGGGGCGGACTGCGCCCCGAGCCCGGCGGGTGCAGGCGGTGGAGTCCGCGGGAGGTGCGAACACCTCGGCTACCTCGGGCAGTGTGGGGTCGGGCGCACGGCGCACCCCCGTGGCGCCGAGCGTCCCGACACTCACCAGTCTGCGGATCACCACCCGCTCTGTCCTTGACGATCGGCGACCGGGCGTTGACCATCAGCGCCCGGACCGCAACCGCTGTGCCCGCCCCCAGTCGCGAGCGATGCCGACAGCGGCCCCTCAGGGCCGGTCGGCCCCCGCCGCCACCGCTTTCGCCCAGCGGTAGTCCGCCTTGCCGCTGGGCGAGCGCTGGATCCGGTCGGCGAGCACCAGCGCGCGGGGGATCTTGTAGCCGGCGAGCCGGGTACGGCAGTGCACCTGTATCTCGTCCAGGGTCAACGCGCGCGCTTCCTCGCGTAGTTGGACCACGGCGGCGACCCGGTTGCCCCAGCGTTCGTCGGGTACGCCCGCGACGAGCGCGTCGTACACGTCCGGATGGGACTTGAGTGCCTGCTCGACCTCCTCCGGATACACCTTCTCGCCCCCGGTGTTGATGCACTGGGAGCCCCGGCCGAGCACGGTGACGATGCCGTCCGCGTCCACGGTCGCCATGTCGCCCAGCAGCACCCACCGCTCCTCGCCCCTGCGGAAGAAGGTGTCGGCGGTCTTGGCCGGGTCGTTGTAGTAGCCGAGCGGGACATGCCCGCGCTGGGCGATGCGGCCCGGCTCGCCCGGGGCGACCGGCTCGTACGTCACCGGATCGACCACGGCCGTACGGGCGTTGACCTGCACCCGGAAACCCTTCTCCGGTCCCGAGTCGGCGGTGGCCGTGCCGTTGAAACCGGACTCCGAGGAACCGAAGTTGTTCAGCAGCATCACGGTCGGCACGAGCGCCTGGAACTCCGCCCGCACCGAGTCCGACATGATCGCCCCGGAGCTGGAGACGGAGAACAGTGACGAGCAGTCCGTTCCGCGCAACTGCCCCTTCAGACAGTCGATCAGTGGGCGCAGCATCGCGTCGCCGACCAGTGAGACACTGGTGACCTTCTCCTTCTCGATCGTCCGCAGCACCTCGGCGGGAACGAACTTGCGGTGCACGACGACGCGTTGGCCGAAGTTGAAGCCGATGAACGCGGTCAGCGTGGAGGTCCCGTGCATCAGTGGCGGGGTGGGGAAGAAGGTGATCCCGTCGCCGCCCGCGGCGACCCGCTCCGCCAGCTCCTGCGGGCTCTTCACCGGGTCGCCGGTCGGGGCGCCGCCGCCCAGGCCCGAGAAGAACAGGTCCTCCTGACGCCACATCACACCCTTCGGCATCCCGGTCGTGCCGCCGGTGTAGATGATGAACTGGTCGTCGGCCGAGCGGGGTGCGAAGCCGCGCCCGGCCGCGCCCGACGCCTCCGCCTCGGTGAACGGCACGACCGGCACGGCCGGGGGAGCGGCGGGGGTGTGCCCCACCCGGACGAGGTGGCGCAGGCCCGGGGCCTGCGGCGCGGCCGCCGCGACCCGCTCGTCGAACTCGCCGTCGAAGACCAGCGCCGCCAGGTCCGCATCCCGGTAGAGGTAGGCCAACTCCTCCTCGACGTAACGGTAGTTGACGTTCACGGGAACGATCCGCGCCTTGAGGGCTCCCAGTACCGTCTGGAGGTATTCGACCCCGTTGTAGAGGTGCAGCCCCAGGTGCTCGCCCGGCCGGATCCCCGCGTCGATCAGGTGGTGGGCGATCCGGTTGGCGGCGGCGTCCAGCTCCGCGTACGTGAGCCGCCGCTCGGCGCCCGTACCGGGATGGTCGACGTACAGGAGCGCCTCGCGGTCGGGCACCGCGTCGACGACCGATTCGAACAGGTCGGCAAGGTTGTACTCCACCGTTCCTCCTGACCCCGGGGGTGACTGGCGACTCGGCCGTCATTAGAGCGCCGGGCGGCACAACTGGGAAGAGGTGGCGTCGAAAGAATCTGACGAGCTGTCAGAAATCTATTGAACTGCGTCCCCTCCTCCTGCAACCTGTTCCAGGTCTGGAGAACAGGAGTCGGTCATGGGCGGTACGGAACACCTCACCGTGCGGCGCGAAGGCGCCACGCTGGTGCTCACCTTGAACAGACCACAGGCCAAGAACGCGCTCTCGTTGCCGATGCTCGTCGGCCTGTACGACGGCTGGCTCGCGGCCGACGCGGATGACACGGTCCGCTCCGTCGTCCTGACCGGAGCGGGCGGCGCGTTCTGCGCCGGCATGGACCTCAAGGCCCTGGCGGGCGGCGGAATGGAGGGGGAGGAGTACCGGGAGCGGATGACCGCCGACCCGGACCTCCACTGGAAGGCGATGCTGCGCCACCACCGCCCGCGCAAGCCGGTGATCGCCGCGGTGGAGGGTCCTTGTGTCGCGGGCGGCACCGAAATCCTCCAGGGCACCGACATCCGCATCGCCGGAGCGGGAGCCACCTTCGGGCTCTTCGAGGTCCGCCGGGGCCTCTTCCCGATCGGCGGCTCCACGGTCCGGCTGCCCCGCCAGATCCCCCGCACCCACGCCCTCGAAATGCTCCTCACCGGCCGCGCGTACACCGCCGACGAGGCCGCCGCCATCGGACTCATCGGCAGGGTCGTGCCCGACGGAACGGCGCTGGAGGAGGCCCTCGCCGTCGCTGAACAGGTCAACGCCTGCGGGCCGCTCGCCGTCGAGGCCGTCAAGGCCTCGGTCTACGAGGGCGCGGAGCTGACCGAGACCGAGGCGCTGGCCGCCGAACTCAAGCGTGGCTGGCCCGTGTTCGCCACCGAGGACGCCAAGGAAGGCGCTCGCGCATTCGCCGAGAAGCGGCCGCCCGTCTACCGGCGCGCCTGAGCGGTGGGCACTCGGCTCCCCGCCCCAGGGCCTCTCGTCCGGATCAGGTCGGGCTCGCGGGGTCCGGCACGCGCACCTGCGCCGTTGTCGTCGGTCGCCCGTGCTCCGCGGCGACTCCCTCCGCCGCCTTGCAGTTGCACGCACCGGACCCCGCTCCCCCATCCGACCTGATCCAAACGAAAGGCCCTAGTCCCTCTCGCCAAGGAGGCAGTAGCCATGTCCGACGTCCTCAGCGCCCCGCTGGTGGTCGAGTTCCCCTTCACCCGATCGCTCGGGCCCGTCCAGAGCGCCTTCCTCACCGGACTGCGCGAACGCACCGTCCTCGGCGTCCGCACGGAGGACGGCACGGTGCTCGTGCCGCCCGTGGAGTACGACCCCGTCACCGCGAACGAGATCAGCGACCTCGTCGAGGTCGCCCCCACCGGCACCGTCACCACCTGGGCCTGGAACCCGGACCCGCGCCGTGGCCAGCCGCTCGGCACGCCCTTCGCCTGGGTGCTCGTCCGCCTCGACGGGGCCGGCACCGCGCTCCTGCACGCACTCGACGCTCCGGGCCCGGACGCCGTGCGCACCGGGATGCGCGTCCGCATCCGCTGGGCCGCGACGCGCACCGGAGCCATCACCGACATCGCCTGCTTCGAACCGTACGACGGCGAGCCCGTCAGCACCGAACCCACCCAGCACGCAGGGGAGTTCGCCGACCCCGTCACCGGCATCGTCACCCCGGCCCGCCTCGACTACGTCCACACCCCGGGACGCGCCCAGAGCGCCTACCTCACCGCCCTCGAAGGCCACCGCACCGTCGGCGAACGCTGCCCCGCCTGCCGCAAGGTCTACGTCCCGCCGCGCGGAGCCTGCCCCACCTGCGGGGTCGCCACCGCCGAACAGGTCGAGGTCGGCCCGCGCGGCACGGTCACCACGTTCTGCATCGTCAACATCAAAGCGAAGAATCTCGACATCGAAGTCCCGTACGTCTACGCCCACATCGCCCTCGACGGCGCGGACCTGGCCCTGCACGGGCGCATCGCCGGAATCCCGTACGACCAGGTGCGCATGGGGCTGCGCGTCGAGCCCGTCTGGACCGGTGCTGGTGAGGGGTCCCGCCACCCGGACCACTACCGGCCCACCGGGGAGCCCGACGCCGACTACGACACGTACAAGGAGCTGGTGTAGATGCGGGACGTAGCCATCGTCGCCTTCGCCCAGACCGCACACCGGCGGCACACCGACGAACTCTCCGAGGTCGACCTGCTGATGCCCGTCCTCCACGAGGTGCTCGGCGCGACCGGCCTCAAGGCGAACGAGATCGGGTTCACCTGCTCCGGCTCCGCCGACTACCTCGCCGGGCGGGCCTTCTCCTTCACCATGGCGCTCGACGGCGTCGGCGCGCATCCGCCCATCTCCGAGTCCCACGTCGAGATGGACGGGGCCTGGGCGCTGTACGAGGCCTGGGTGAAGATCCAGACCGGCGAGGCGGACACCGCGCTCGTCTACTCCTACGGCAAGTCCTCACCCGGCCGGGTCCGCGACGTCCTCACCCGCCAGCTCGACCCCTACTACCTCGCCCCGCTCTGGCCGGACTCTGTCGCCCTCGCCGCCCTCCAGGCGCAGGCCCTCATCGACGCGGGCGTCACCGACGAACCCGCCCTCGCCGAGGTCGCCGCCCGCAACCGCACCGCCGCCGCCGACAATCCGTACGCCCAGCTCACCGGCGACGTCCCCGCCGGTGACTACCTCGTCCAGCCGCTGCGCACCGGCGACTGCCCGCCCATCGGCGACGGGGCCGCAGCCGTGATCCTCGCCGCCGGGGACACCGCCCGCGCCCTGTGTGCCCGGCCTGCCTGGATCCGGGGCATCGACCACCGCATCGAGGCGCACGGCCTCGGCGTCCGCGACCTGACCGACAGCCCCTCCGCACGGCTCGCCGCCCAGCACGCCGGAGTCTTCGAACGGCCGGTCGACACAGCCGAGTTGCACGCCCCGTTCACCTCGCAGGAGGTCGTCCTGCGCAAGGCCCTCGGGCTCGGCGACGACGTCCGCGTCAACCCCTCCGGCGGCGCGCTCGCCGCCAACCCCGTGATGGCCGCAGGGCTGATCCGGCTCGGCGAGGCCGCCGCCCGCATCCACCGCGGCGAGTCCGACCGGGCGCTCGCGCACGCCACCTCCGGCCCCTGCCTGCAACAGAACCTGGTCGCCGTCCTGGAAGGGGAGAGCGCTCATGCCTAAGGAGCCCGTCGCCGTCGTCGGCATCGGCCAGACCAAGCACGTCGCCGCCCGGCACGACGTGTCCATCGCCGGACTGGTCCGCGAGGCCGCCGTCCGGGCGCTGGAGGACGCCGGGCTGACCTGGAGCGACATCGACGCCGTCGTGATCGGCAAGGCCCCCGACTTCTTCGAGGGCGTCATGATGCCGGAGCTCTACCTCGCCGACGCGCTGGGCGCCGTCGGCAAGCCCATGCTCCGCGTCCACACGGCCGGCTCGGTCGGCGGCTCCACCGCACTGGTCGCCGCCAACCTCGTCGCCGCCCGCGTGCACCGCACCGTCCTCACCCTCGCCTTCGAGAAGCAGTCCGAGTCCAACGCCATGTGGGGCCTCTCCCTGCCCGTCCCCTTCCAACAGCCGCTGCTGGCCGGCGCGGGCGGCTTCTTCGCCCCGCACGTGCGGGCCTACATGCGGCGTACCGGAGCGCCCGACGAGGTCGGATCGCTCGTCGCGTACAAGGACCGGCGCAACGCGCTGAAGAACCCCTACGCGCACCTCCACGACCACGACATCACCCTGGAGAAGGTCCGGGCCGCCCCCATGCTCTGGGACCCGATCCGCTACTCCGAGACCTGCCCCTCCTCCGACGGGGCCTGCGCCATGATCCTCACCGACCGCGACGGCGCGGCCCGCTCGCCCCACCCGCCCGCCTGGGTGCACGGCGGGGCGATGCGCAGCGAACCGACCCTGTTCGCGGGCAAGGACTTCGTCTCCCCGCAGGCCGGCAAGGACTGTGCCGCCGACGTCTACCGGCAGGCCCGGATCACCGACCCGCGCCGGGAGATCGACGCCGTCGAGATGTACGTGCCGTTCTCCTGGTACGAGCCGATGTGGCTGGAGAACCTGGGATTCGCCGAGGAGGGCGAGGGCTGGAAGCTCACCGAGGCGGGCGTCACCGAACTCGACGGCGACCTCCCGGTCAACCCTTCGGGCGGTGTGCTGTCCACCAATCCCATCGGCGCGTCCGGCATGATCCGCTTCGCCGAGGCGGCCCTCCAGGTGCGGGGGAGGGCCGGAGAGCACCAGATCGACGGGGCCACCAGGGCGCTCGGCCACGCCTACGGCGGAGGGGCACAGTTCTTCGCCATGTGGCTGGTCGGATCGGAGCCCCCGCCCGGCTGAGGGGGAGCGGGTGGGCCCGGTCCCGCGCGGCCCGGGCCCGGCTCCGCAACGTGAGCCGGGACACGTAACATGGCAGCATGTCCTTCCTCCGCCGCCGTAGCGCCGCAACACCCGCGGGCCCGGACTTCGACGTCCTGGCCATGGACCCCGGGGACTGGCCCGGCAACCTCGGCGCCGGTCTGCTCCCCGCCCCCGACGGCAGCTGTCAGGGCGTCTTCCTCCGTTACGACCTGTACGGCGGCCGGGGCCCGGCGATGATCATCGGCAATCTCCCGGAAGGCTCGCCCGCCCGCGAGACCGAGGAGGGCCAGGTTCCCTTCGAGGTGGCCCAACTGCTCCTCGCCCTGGAGAACGACGAGCCGATCGAAGTCGTCAGCTCCGAGGACGTCCCCGTCATGCAGGGCGACAACCTGCTGATCGTCCGCCGCGTCAAGCTCTCCGAGAGCCGTATCGCCTGCGTCCAGTTCGACCGCAGCGACGGTGTCCTCGTGACCATCGCCAGCTGGGACCGGCCGATCACCGACGATCTGTACACCCTGCTCAAGCCGCTGCCCGCAGAGCTGTTCCAGCAGGGCTGAAACGTCCCTGCGCAAGGCCGCCCGGATTCGTCCGGGCGGCCTTTTCCGTTGTCCGGGCGCGTATCCGGCCATTCCCCCGCCCGGGTGGGCGGCGGTCCGGGAGAAGGGGCTAGGGTAGAAAACTAAACGACTGTTCAAGTTGTAGCGATCGTTCAAGTTGATTGATCGTTCATCGCGAAGGGTCGCCCCTACGTCTGCCCACGGAGGTCCGCGCATGGCCAACCCTTACGGCGCCCTGTTCCGGACGCCCGGATCGAGGGCCTTCTCCGTCGCCGGGTTCGTCGCCCGCATGCCCCTGTCCATGGCGGGCATCGGCATCATCGCGATGGTGTCCCAGATGCGCGGTGACTACGGTCTCGCCGGAGCCGTCTCCGCCACCTTCACCCTGTCCATGGCCCTGTGCGGTCCGCGGATCTCCCGGGCGGTCGACCGCCGGGGCCAGAGCCGGGTGCTGCCGCCCGTCGCCGGACTGAGCGTGATCGCGCTCGGCGCGCTGCTGCTCTGCGCCCGGTACGACGCCCCCTCCTGGACCCTGTTCGGCTGCGCGGCGGTGGCCGGCGCGATGCCCAACATGGCGGCGATGGTGCGTGCCCGCTGGACCCACGCACTCAAGGCCCCCGACCGGCTGCACACCGCCTACTCGCTCGAATCGGTCGTCGACGAACTCACCTTCGTCGTGGGCCCCGCACTCTCGGTGGCCCTGTGCACCGCACTGTTCCCCGAGGCCGGGCCGCTGGTCGCCGGGGTGCTGCTGATACTCGGCGTCCTCATGTTCGTCCCGCAGAAGAGCACCGAGCCCCCGGTGGTCCGGCCGGCCGCCGGCCACCCGCGAAGCGGCTCGGCGATCCGCGGCGGAGCGCTCCGCCTGCTGGCCCTCACACTCGCGGCCGGCGGCGCCATCGTCGGCACCGTCGACGTCGTGAGCGTCTCGTTCGCCGAACAGCAGGGCTCACCCGCCGGCGCGGGAATCGTCCTCTCGGTCTACGCGGCCGGATCCGCCGTCGCCGGGCTGGTCTTCGGGACGCTCAAGCTCACGACGCCGCTGCCACGGCTGCTCGTCATCGGCACCGCCGGGACGGCGCTCACGGCCCTTCCCCTGCTGCTCGTCGGGGACATCGTCTCGCTGTCCGCCGCCGTGTTCCTCGCGGGTCTCTTCTTCGCGCCTACCATGATCGTGGTGATGGGGCTGGTGGAGAGGACGGTGCCGCCGGCCGCACTCACCGAGGGCATGACCTGGGCCATCACCGGGCTCAGCGTGGGCGTCGCGTCCGGCGCCGCGGTGTCGGGAGCGATCGTCGACCGCTTCGGTCCCGGCGGCGGCTTCGTCGTCGCCGTCGCCGCGGGCGCGGCCGCCCTGCTGACGGCGTTGTGCGCCCGGCGTCCGCTGGAGCGGAGTCTCCAGGAGCGTGCGGACCGCGACGCCGGGGAACCGGCCGAGGCTCCGGGAAGGCCCGCGCACTGACGGGCCCGTGCCGCCGCACACCCGCCGTACCGTCCACCACGACGCCCGGAGGCACCGTGCACGCACCGCAGACCGACGGACGCCTGCTCAAAGGCGAGCGACGGAAGGAGGAACTCATCGAGGCCACGCTCCAGGTGGTCGCCCGGGAAGGAGTCGCGGGCGTCAGCCACCGGGCGGTCGCGCGCGAGGCGGGCCTGCCCGCCACCGCCGCGGCCTACCACTTCACGAGCATCGACGACCTGCTCACCGGCGCGCTCACCCGCTGCATGGAACAGGACGCGGACCGCATGCTCCGGCTGGCCGAGGAGACCGACGGCGGCCCCGAGGGCATCACCGCGCTCGCGGAGCTGCTGGCCAAGGTCGTCAACGGCCCCGGACGGCTGCTCGCGGAGTACGAGCTGTACCTGCTCGCGGCCCGCCGCCCGGAGCTCCGCGGCTCCACGCGGCACTGGCTGGAGGCCATCGCCGCGTACGGCCGCCGCTACACCGGCGACCCGGTCCGGGTACGGGTGCTCAAGGGCGTCATCGACGGCCTGCTGCTCCAGGGGCTGCTGACCGACACCCCGCCGACGGCGGCGGAGTTCGAGGCGGTGCTCCGGCACGTCCTGCTCTGAGCCGTCGCCCCGACCGGTTCCGCCACCGGTCGCGGCCCGCCGTCCGTTCCTCCGTACGGCGGGCCGCGTCCCGGAGGACTACGCCGGGCTGCCCGCGAGTTGGGCCATCATCCGGGTCACCCGCGCTGCCGAGGTGCCCAGACCCGTGGGGCCGCTCAGATGCCAGGGGGTGTCGTTGCCCTGTCGCAGGTCCTCCTCGCGGTAGCGGCGGCAGCCCCGGTGCCAGATCAGGATCCCCGCGATCCAGTGCTTGAGCTCCTGCACATAGCCAGCCAGGATCTCCCGGGCCTCGGCGTCGAGGCCGAAGTCGTCGTACAGCACCGGTAGTTCGACCTCGGCGACATGCAGGAACTGCCGTAGCCGCGAGTTCATCAGGTCGTGCACGATCGCCACGCCCGTCGGATAGTCCACGCCGAAGAAGTTCTGCACGACCAGGACGCCGTTGTGGACCTCGCCCTCGTACTCGATCTCCTTCTGGTACGAGAACAGATCGTTCATCAGGCACGCGTAGTCCGCCGCCGCGTTCTCCAGGGAACGCATCGGACCACTGCGGTAGACCTCGTCAGGAACCTTCCTGCCGTGCCCGAGCCGGCACAGGCTCATCGTCAGGTCCGAACCGAACGTCGCCCGCCGCATCTCCACGTAGTCCACCGGATCGGGGATACGGTTCTGCGCCTGGTTCGCCAGCTCCCACAGCCAGCTCTCGGTCATCGACTCGATCGCCGTCCGGAAGGTGCGCCGCCCGCTCAGGTCCATCGGAGCGGCCGTCCTGCGCCACAGGTCGCCCAGACTCCGCTCCAGGGCGTTCACCGGCTCCGGCGTCCCCCCGCCGTCCAGCGGCATGAACAGCGACAGCCGCTCGTTGGCCAGCCGCGCCCCGGCCAGGTCCCGGGCCCGCCCGTGCACGACCGGGAACCAGTCGTCGCCGTACGTACCCCAGGCCAGCCACCCCGAGGACAGGTCCAGTTCGTCCGGGGTCGCGTCCGGATCCAGCCCCGCCGCGCACAGCGGCAGGTCGATCGCGACGATCCGCCGCTCGTCCCAGATGTGCGAACCCGGCACGCCCGGCTGGGCCTCCAGGATGCCCATCCGCCGCGCCCAGTCGACGATCCGGACCCGGGCCCCCTCCAGATGCGGGCTCAGCGTCGTCCCGAACGGCAGGTCGAAGTCCGGCAGGAGCGAGGGACCCACGTGCTGGTACGGCACATGACTCTGGCTGCGGGCCCGGGCGGTCTCCGAGCGGAGCGTGAACCTGATGGAGGCGGCGGACATGCCGAAGCCGGCCACGGCCTCGCCCGCGCCGCCCCCGTTCATGTAGCGGCTGGAGCGCATGTGCCACTCGTGGCCGCCGGACTGCCAGTCCTGGAGACCCTTGACGTACGCCAGCACGGCCGCGGTCTGCGCCGGGTCCAGGCCCTTCTCGGCGCAGAGCGGGCCGAGTTCGGTCAGCGCGGTGTTCTCGAACTGCTGGAGCCGTGAGGTCAGCAGGTCGTTGACCGCCTCGGCGGCCTCCTGCGTGGAGCAGCCGAGGAACTTCTCCAGCACCAGCACGCCGTTGCTGTTCTCCCCCTCGTCCTCCACCTCACGCTGATAGGAGAAGAGGTCGTTGCGCAGGTGCACCCCGTCGGAGAACGCGTCCCGCAGCACCCGCAGCGGGCGGGCGTCGGCCACCGAAGCGGGCACCTCGGCGTTGGCCGCGTACTCCACCAGACCCGCCGACCAGGGCGCGCCGCCCACTTTGCGGCGCATCTCGATGTACTCGACGGGGTTCGCGATGCGGCCCTCGTGGATGTTGGCGAGCTCCCACAGGGACTCGTTGAGGAGGTTCTCCGTCGCTTCCGCGAACCGGGCCCGCCAGGCGTCCGACATCGAGGGGACCGTGCGCGCCCACAGATCGGCGAGGCCTGCCTCGACGGGATTCTCCGGCTCCGGCGTCGGGGCGCCGCGCTCCATCGGCATGAACGCGGGCAGACGGTCCAGATACCGCTTGCCGCCCTCCCGGTCGGGCGTGCGCTTGAACAGTTCCAGGAAGTGGTCGTCGAAGAAGAAGACCCACACGTACCAGTCGGTGACCAGGGAGAGCGCCTCGGCCGAGCAGTCGGGGTGGGTGTAGGCGCACAGGAGGGCGTAGTCGTGCGCCTCCAGGTCCTTCTCCTCCCAGATGCCGGATCCCTCCAGCATCCCCATGGAGCGGGCCCACGCCCGGGTGTGCGTGCGTGCCGCCTCCACGTGAGGGTTGAGCCGCGCCGGATACGGAACATAGAAGTCCGGCAGTGAGAAGGGCTGTGCCATGTGCGTCAGGCCTTTCCAGAAGCCTCCACGCGGGGAAACGCGCGGACCGGTGGTGTCCGCGCAGCACTACCCTTCGGCCATACGGAGCACGCACGACGGCGAATAGTCACATAATCGCAGCGTTGGTGCGTGCTCGGAAGGCGGTCGTTCGTCAGTCGGTCGTTCGGGAGCCGGTCGCTCAGTAGGCGGAGTCGACGTTGTCGATCGAGCCGTACCGGTCCGCGGCGTAGTTGGCGGCGGCGGTGATGTTGGCGACCGGGTCGGTGAGCTTCTTCGGGGTGCCCTTGACGTGGTAGGTGTCGAAGGTGGGCTGGATCACCTGGAGGAGACCCTTGGAGGGAATGCCGTTCTGCGCGTTGATGTCCCAGTCGTTAACGGCGTTCGGGTTGCCGCTGGACTCGCGCATGATGTTGCGGTGCAGCCCCTCGTAGGAGCCGGGGATGTTCTTCTTCTTCATGATGTCGAGCGACTCGCGGATCCAGCCGTCGAGGTTGTTCGCGAACTTCTTGGGCGCGGGGGCCTTGCGCTCGGTGGAGCGGTTGGCGGCCTGCTTCTCGGAGCGCGCCTCTGCGGCGTCCTTCTCCGCGGTCGCCTTGCGGGCGGCCGCGGCCTTCTTCGCGGCGGCTTCCTTGGCGGCGGTCTCCTGAGCGGCCTTCTTGGCCGCCGCGTCCTTCGCCGTGGGGATGCCTGCGGCGGCGACCGGCTCCACGGAGATGGAGGACCGGGTCGCCGTGGTCTGCGCTTCGCTCGGGCCGCCGGTGGCGGCTATGGCGCTGACGGAACCGGCCGCGACGAGCACGGCGGTGGCGATCTTGTGCGAGCGGGTGATGCGCAGGGTGGAGATGCGGGGCATGCGTGAGCTCTTCCTATGGGGGACGGGCTTCGCGGCCTTCGCGCCGCGTCGGCAGGAACCGGGATGTCCGGGCCGCGGGCTCGCCGGTGGGCGATCGACGCTGGCTCGTACTCGGTGCTTGCCGGAATCCATGGTTAGCGGGCACCGACATGGGAAGCAATGACCGCCTTTACTACTCTTCATCGTGAGATGCCAATTTATGAGCCATATGGGCGGTTCGTTACGCCGCACGGGAGGGCTCGCGCCTACTACCGGAGGCCGTAGGTGACGTGGGTCTCGTGGCGGGCCTCACCCGCGGGGGACCCCGGGGCGGCACAGGGTCAACGCCCGGTCACGGGGAGATACGGCCCGGAAGGGCTCTCGTCGCCGCCGTACGGAGCCTCGGGCGACTCGGCCCGGGAGCGTCGGCATCAGCTCGACCGGGAGGGGCGTAAAGGCCCCGGAACGCACGACAGCGCGCTGCGGGACCGGTGTGTCGGCACCGGTCCCGCAGCGCGCTTCTTCTTCACAGTGGTCTGGTCACCGTGGTTCTCGGCAGGCGGGCCGTATCCCCGCTTCGCCGTCCGGTCTCAGCGTGTGCCGACCGCGGCCCGCACCGCCCGCCGCGCCATGGCGCAGTCGTCGTGCAGCCTGCGCAGCAGCAGCCGCTGCTCCTCGCCCGAGGAGAGTGCGCCGGGCCGGTCGGCCCCCGCACCCGCCGCGGGCGCCTCGCGCATGGTGCGCTGGACCGCGGTCTCGTAATTGCGGATCTCGCGGGTCAGCACCAGCATCAGGTTCACCAGGAACGCGTCCCGCGCGGCCGGCCCCCTGGCCTGGGCCAGCTGACTGATCTGGCGTCGCGCCACCGGGGCGTCGCCCAGCACCGCCCACAGCGTCGCCAGGTCGTACCCCGGGAGATACCAGCCGGCGTGCTCCCAGTCGACGAGCACCGGCCCGGTCGGCGACAGCAGGATGTTGGAGAGCAGGGCGTCCCCGTGGCAGAACTGCCCCATGCCCTGCTTGCCGCCCGCGTGGGCCAGACCGTGCAGCAGCTTCTGCAGGTCGCCGAGGTCACGGTCGGTGAACAGACCAAGCTCGTGGTAGCGCGCGATCCGCGACGCGTAGTCGAGCGGCGCCTCGAACAGTCCGGGCGGCGGCCGCCAGGCGTTCACGCGGGCGATCGCCCCGAGCGCGGCCCGGATGTCGGCCCTCGGCGGTGCCTCCACCGGGTGCCGGGTGAGGGCGGCGACCCGGCCGGGCATCCGCTCGATCACCAGCGTGCAGTTCTCCGGATCCGCCGCGATCAGCCGGGGCACCCGAACCGGGGGGCGGTGCCGGACGAACGCGCGGTATGCCGCTATTTCGTGCCGGAACCGCTCGGTCCACGCCGGCGAGTGGTCCAGTAAACACTTCGCGACGGCGGTGGCCCGCCCGGTCGTTCCGACGATCAGGACCGAACGGCCGCTGCGGCGCAGCACCTGGACCGGGTTGAACTCGGGGCAGATGCGCTGCACGGAGGCGATGGCCATCCTTACCTGCGCGCCCTGGGGCCCGGACAGGTCGATCCTTCCGCTGAGCGGTCCGGCGCCCGGTCCCGCGGCCCGTCGGGCCCGGCCCGGACCCTGCGCCGGTGCGCCGGCGTGAGGAGCGAGATAGGGCCCGCCGCCCGCGCCCATCGGGCGGAGCGGACGGGGCGGGGCGGACACGGAGGACGATGCTGTGTACATGGGCGAGACAGATCCCTTCGTGCGCCGACAAGGTACGTGCGCCAACCCGGCCGACGGCCGTTCGGCACCCTGGGGAGTACCTAGGGCTGCCGGGCGGGGTGGCGCTTTCCTACCTGACACCGGAGCGCGGGTGGCAGACCATCTGGCGGACCCTGGCGAACCCTGGCGAATAGTCACAGCGCATCTGACAGGGGGTTAGTGTCAAGTCAGCCGAGAACCTGGGGGCTTGAAGTGACCGGAGAACCCAACACCCGCCTTTCTGACCTGTTCGGCCTGGCCGGCTGGTCCAAGGGCGAACTCGCGAGAATGGTGAACCGGCAGGCGGCGGCCATGGGCCACCCGCAGCTGGCCACCGACACCTCGCGTGTCAGGCGCTGGATCGACATGGGGGAGTCCCCCCGTGATCCCGTGCCCGAAGTGCTGGCGGCTCTGTTCACCGAGCGGCTCGGCCGTGTCGTGACCATCGAGGACCTCGGGTTCGGCCGACGCGGGCGTGTGGGGAAGCGGCGTGACTCCGGGACGGAACACGATCCCGATCAATTGCCGTGGGCGCCCGAACGGACGGCAGCGGTCCTCACCGAATTCACGGGAATGGACCTCATGCTCAACCGTCGCGGCTTGGTGGGTGCGGGCGCCGCGCTCGCCGCCGGCTCAACCATCGCCGGCCCCATGTACGACTGGCTGCACAGCGACCCCGCTCTGGCGGCCGATGCTCCCCGTACCAACGATCCCCTGCACGCCGATCCCGCCGGTTTCGACCGGTACGAGGCCGCACCGGTCGGCTCCGAGGAGATCGAGGCCCTGGAGCATTCGGTCGAGGTGTTCCGCGCCTGGGACGCGTCCCGGGGCGGCGGACTCCAACGCAAGGCGGTCGTGGGCCAGCTCAACGAGGTGGGCGGCATGCTCGCCTACCGCCACCCCGACCATCTCCAGCGCCGCCTGTGGGGCGTCGCCGCCAACCTCGCCGTCCTGGCGGGCTGGATGTCCCACGACGTCGGCCTCGAACCCACCGCCCAGAAGTACTTCGTCATCGCCGCCCACGCGGCCCGCGAGGGCGGCGACCGGCCGCGCGCCGGAGAGGCACTCTCCCGGGCGGCACGCCAGATGGTGCACCTGGGCCGCCCCGACGACGCACTCGACCTGATGAAGCTCGCCAAGTCCGGCTCCGGCGACGAGACCCTGCCCCGTACGCAGGCGATGCTGCGCACCATCGAGGCCTGGGCACAGGCGTCGATGGGGCACGGGCAGGCCATGCGGCGCACCCTCGGTGAGGCCGAGGAGCTCTTCGTCTCGGACAAGAGCGATGTGCCGCCGCCCAGTTGGATGCAGATGTTCGACGAGGCCGATATGCACGGGATGCAGGCGCTCGCCTTCCGTACCCTGGCCGAGCACGACCGGGGGGCCGCGGTCATCGCCCAGCGCCATGCCAAGCAGGCGCTGGAGCTGCGGGTCAAGGAGCGCCAGAGGTCGAAGATCTTCGACTACATCTCGCTGGCCTCGGCCTGCTTCATCGCCAACGACCCCGAACAGGCCGACCGGTACGCCCGGCTCGCGCTGGTGTCGATGGGGGAGACCTCCTCGCACCGCACCTGGGACCGGCTCCGCGAAATGTACCGGCTCACCGGGCAGTTCGCCGGATACGCGGGTATCCAGGATCTGCGTGAGGAGATCGAGCTCTCGATGCCGCCGAGCCAGAAGAAGGCCAAGGGCACGCAGATCTGAGCCGGCGGCGCCACTCCGCGTTCCGTCACGCCCTGATACGTCCGCGCTTCCTCACGCCCCGATGCGGGCGACCAGCACGCACGCGTCGTCCAGGCGCTCGGTCCCGCCGAACTCCTCGACGACGCTCCGTACGCACTCCTGTGCCGTACGGGCGTCCGCGAACCGGGGGGCGAGGGCGAGCAACGCCTCCGGGCCCGCACCCCGGTCGCCGCGTCGCGTCAGGCCGTCGGTGTGCAGTACGAGCACGTCACCGGGGTACAGCCGTACCTCGTCCTGCTCGAAGACGACGTTGGACGCGGCGCCGAGCAGCATGCCGTCCGGCGGGGGCAGGAGCCGTCTCGAACCGTGGCGGAAGAGCAGCGGCGCGGGGTGTCCGGCCTGCGCCCAGGACAGAACGGAGGAGTCGGGGTCGAAGCGGCAGCACAGGGCGCTGCCCAGCGCGGGCTGTATCGACGCTTCGACCACCTGGTTGAGGTGCTCCATCAGCGCGCCCGGCTCGATGCCGGCGACGGCCATGCCGCGCAGCGCTCCCAGCATCATCGCCATCGCCGAGGTGGCGGGGATGCCGTGCCCGGTGAGGTCGCCGACGGTGAGGAGGGTGCGCCCGTCCGGCAGCTCCATGGCGTCGTACCAGTCGCCGCCGATGAGGTTGCTCGACTCGGAAGGGAGGTAGTGCGCGGCGATGTCCAGGGCGCCGGGGCCCCGCGTCGGGAGTCGCAGAGATCCGCGCCACGGAGGGAGGACGGTTTCCTGGAGCTCCACGGCCATGCGGTGCTCGGCGCGCTCGATGTGCTCCTCGCGCCGCACCGACGCGCGGTTTCTGCTCACGGCCTGCTCGCTGCGCCGCAGCTCGCTGACGTCCCGCAGGACCGCCCACATGGAGGCGGTGCAGCCCTCGGCGTCCAGGACGGGTTCGCCCGTCATGTGGAGGGTGCGCGTGCGGCCGTCGGGCCGCATGATGCGGAACTCGCCGTCCATCGGCCGGCCGTCGACGAGGCAGCCCGTCACCATGGCGGTCAGCACCGGCTGGTCCTCGGGCAGCAGTACGGACGGCAGGTCGTCGAGGGAGAGGGGGGTGGAGCCGGGCGGCCTGCCGAAGATCTCGTACAGCTCCTCGGACCAGCAGGACTCGTCGGTGAGGAGGTTCCACTCGGCGCTGCCCACCCGGTTCAGCAGGGAACCGGCGCCCGGGTCGTCCGGGGCCCCGACAGCCCGGGGGGTGTCGGCGGAGCAGCGGTCCGGCAGACCCGCCCGGAGCTGGCCCAGGTGCTCGCCGAGGTCGTCCAGGTGCTGCACGGCAAGCTCGCACAGGGCGCGCTGCCAGCGTAGCTGGGGGTCGTCCTCGTCGAACACGACGGCGTCCCGCCGTACGGCGTCCACGTCCCCGCGCAGCCGGCGCGTCCGGTGGATCAGGGCGTCGACGGCGTCATACGCGGGAAGCTGTGGTGCGGGGCGGTCCGCGGAGAGGGGGGACGGCATCTCGTACTCCGATACAGGCGCGGCCTAGCCGGTTCTGAAGGGTGGATCGCTACCGACTGTCGCACAGGCCGCGGCGGCCCGTAAGAGCTTTGGCAACACTCGACGGGTTCTTGCTTCTGGCATATGCCAGCGGCTCTCCGGGGTGGCCGCCATCCGAACAGGCTTGCGTTTGAAGCCGGTTGACCGTGTGGGTCGGGGCCTGACCGAGGTACGCGCCGGGTGGAGGTCTTCCTCATTGAGGCACAGCACCTCGTGGGCCCGGGCGCCGCCGGCCGCCGCCGCTCTGCATCGATGCCCCGGGAGTCCGATCAAGCTGAACGACTGCCCCTCGCACCGGCGTCTCCAGATCTCACGGGCAGGCACTCGGCGAGCAGGTCGACGACGTCGCGCCAGGCTCGCTGTGCGTGCCGTGGGTGGTAGCCGACGCCGGGGACCACGGGATGGTCGACCGGCGGGTGGTGGAAGGCGTGCAAGGCGCCGCCGTAGACCGTGAGGCGCCAGTCGACGCCCGCGGCCTGCATCTCGGCGGTGAACGCGTTCCGTTGCGCGGGCGGCATGATGGGGTCTTCCGACCCGACCCCGGCCCACACCGGGCAGCGAATGAGCGCCGACTCGCCCGGTCGGCCCGTGGTAGTTGCGTTGACTGTCCCGATCGCGCGCAGGCTGACGCCGCCGCGCCCGAGTTCCAGCCCGACGGCGCCCCCGGTGCCGTAGCCGACGGCGGCGATCCGGTCGGGGTCGGTGCGCGGTTCGGTGCGCAACACGTCCAGCGCCGCATGGCCGATGCCCCGCATCCGGTCGGGATCGGCGAGCAGCGGCAGGCAACGGGCCAGCATCTCCTCGGGGTCGCCCAGATAGCGCCCGCCGTGAAGGTCGAAGGCCAGCGCTACATATCCCAGTTCGGCGAGAGCATCGGCCCGGCGGCGCTCGACGTCGCTGAGCCCCATGCCCTCTGGTCCGAGCAGCACCGCGGGCCGGCGGTCGTCACCGGCCGGGAGTGCGAGGTGCCCGATCATCGTCAAACCGTCGGCCGGATACTCGACCGTACGCGTCGTAACCGTCGTCATGGGACTGGACTGTAGTGATCGTCGAGCCCGGTCCGGCCGGTGTTCTGCCGCCGGCAGAGCAGCGCGGGTGTGTCTCTGAAAAACGGTGCGCGAAGGGCCGGGAATGCCGAGCGGGCGGCCCGCGTTACCTCACCAGAACGAAAACGAATCCCATTCCCGATAGGGGGGTGGGGTCGGCAGAAGCGTCGGGAGGCGTTATGGCACGCAGCGAGACCAGGCCGGTCGTCACCCTCCGGTCCACCGTGGGAACGGGCCGGAGTTATGTGACGCGCAAGAACCGCCGTAACAACCCCGACCGGCTGGAGCTGCGCAAGTTCGACTCCGCCGCCGGTCGGCACGTTCTGTTCCGCGAGGTCCGCTGACCGTCCGGAAGAAGTCCGTCCCCCTGTACGTCACCGCAATCCGCGGTGAGGAAGGAACGCATCCATGAAGTCCCGTATCCACCCCGTGTCCCGCCCGGTGGTCTTCCGCGACCGCGCGGCCGACGTCGCCTTCCTGACCCGCTCCACCGCCGACTCCGGCGAGCGCGTGGCATGGGAGGACGGCAACACCTACCCCGTCATCGACGTGGAGACCTCGTCGGCGAGCCATCCGTTCTACACCGGCGGCCGCCAGGTGCTCGACACGGCGGGCCGCGTCGAACAGTTCCGGCGCCGCTACGGCACCGGCGAGACGTCCGCGAGTTGACCGAGTCCGCGCTGACCATCCGCGCTGACCAGGGGAGAGGCCCGGACAACCGTGCCGTGGATCACATCCGCGAGGGCGGATTCCCGGGAACGGCCCAGGATGGTTTATCGTTCATCTATACGTGGAAGTGAGGGGGACCGTGTCCCCGGGCCTCACCTGTAGCCCATGGGGAACATCGCACCGCCGAAGCCCCATGGAGCGCTCCGCCGAGAGGCGACGCCCTTCACACCCGCACTCAAGCCGCCCCGGCTGGATTCCCCCGATCCGGCCGGGGCTTCCCCTTGCCCGGCCGCGGCCGGCCGCCCCGGCACGGGACCGTCTCCAGCACCAGAGCACCCGAGGCCACCACCGCCCGGGGCACACCGGAGGAGGGGGCGGATGGCGGGGACGGCGGAGGAGCCGGGGGAGCGGTGGGCACCCGAGCATTCTCGGCACCCGCCGCTCCCGGACCGGGGCGTCCCCCGCGTAGCGGCGCGCCGCGGACGACCGCCATGACCCCGTACGGGTCACACGGTCTCGTCGAGGTCCTTCGCATAGTGCTCGATCGCCCGCCGGTACCGCTGGACGTACGGGTCGTTACTCGTCGTGGCCGTCAGCTCCAGCAACAGCCGCATCGCCTCGTGATGCTCGTCGGTGTTGTACAGGGCCATCGCCAGGAACGCCCGGAACGAGCCGTCGTCCGGAAACTCCTCGACGCCCCGGCGCAGCGTCTCCACCGCCTGCCCGTACCGCCCGAGGACCCGGTACGTACTGCCCAGCCCCAGGAGCGCCCCGCTCCGATCCTCCGCGGCCAGCTCCGGATTGGCCAGGGCGCGCTCGTAATAGGGCACCGCCTCCGACTCCAGCCCCAGTACGTCATGGATCCACGCCGTCCGGTAGGCCACTTCCGCGTCGTCGGGGTACTCGGTGGTCAGGGCGAGGAGCCGTTCGCGCGCCTCCTCGGGCCGGCCCTCCGTACGCAACCGGTCGGCCTCTTCCAGCAGGTCCCTCTTCTTACGTGCGCTCATGCGCACATCGTCGCAGGCGGGCGTGGACGGCCGCGTGAGATTTCCGCTCCATGGGGCCGTCCGGCGTGTGTTCCGGCCGGTCGGGGGCATCCGTCGGCCATGACAGCAGAGGCGAATCCCCGTACACGCCAGGGGACATGGGCACGTGTGCTGGTGCGCGGGGCGGTCCTGACGGTGGTGCTGCTGGGACTGGTGGCGTTCTCCGTCCTCCTGGCCAAGGTGACGCTCACGCCCTCACCTGCCTCCGAGGACCTCGTCACCTCGAATCTCCGCCCCGGGCGCTCCCTGCGCCAGTACGCCGAGGACTACACCTTCCTCGGCGCGGTCAAGCAGGCGGGCGGAAACCTGCTGCTCGGCGTGCCGTTCGGCCTCCTGTTGCCGTTCTTCGTGCCACGCCGCCTGCGCATGATCCGGACGACGCTGCTGACCGCCGTCGCCATGGCCGTCGTCGAACTGATCCAGGGGGCCCTGGTCGCGGGGCGAGCCTTCGACATCGACGACGTCATCCTCAACACGGCGGGCGCGCTGCTGGGCTACTTCGTGCTGGGCCGCCGGATCAGCCACCGCTACTACGTCTACACCGACGACTCGGGCTCTCCCGGCCCGTCGGCGGAGAAGCCCGAGGCCGAGCCGGTGCGCGCGCCGAGCCCCGCCGCGCGCACCAAGGCGAGCCGTACGAAGACCGCTGCCAGGAATTCCGACCGTACGGGGACCGCTGCTACCAAGGCGAGCCGTACGAAGACCGCTGCCACGAAGGCCGCACGCAGCAAGGCCGGACAACGGGCTCGACCGAAGCCGGCGGCCGCGACTCCGGCGAAGAAGCGCGGCTCCCGCACCGGGAGGACCGACGGCCCGGCGGGCGCCGGTCGCAGCGCCACCGGGTCCGGCTCCGTCCGCTCCCTGCTCGACCGCCTCCGCGGCCGCTGAGCCCGGGCACCCGTTCGGGCCGGGCCGTTTGCGGGCGGCCCGGAGCGGACGCACGGTGGGGACACGTCCTGCGCGCGGATGCCGTACGGATTCCCTGCCGAGGAGAAGCGACATGGCCGAAGGCCAGTGGAGCCCGGGCCGCAAGGAGACGGACGCGGACGAGTTCCGGCCCGTCCTGGACATCGTCGAACCGGCCCGCCAGCGGCGGCTGACCGTCTTCCTGCGACTGCTGCTGCTCGTCCCGCACTTCATCGTGCTGTTCGTCCTGCACATCGCGGCGTTCTTCACCGTCATTGTGGGCTGGTTCGCGGCACTGCTGCTGGGACGGCTGCCCGCCCCTGTCTTCCGCTTCCTGACCGGCGTCCTCGGCTACGACATGCGCGTCTCGGCCAGCGACATGCTGCTCATCGACCGCTACCCGCCCTTCGCCCTGACCCCGCCGGCCGACTATCCGGTGCAGATCGAGGTGCGGCCCACCCCGCTCAACCGCCTCGCGGTGCTGTTCCGTGTCTTCCTGATGATCCCGGCGGCGATCGTGCAGAGCCTCGCCGTCTACGGGTGGTGGGCGCTGGCCTTCGTCTGGTGGCTGATCACGCTGTGTCTCGGCCGGATGCCCCGGCCGCTGTTCGAGGCGACGGCGGCCACCCTGCGCTACCGGATGCGGTTCTCCGCGTACGTCATGATGCTCACCCCCGCCTACCCCAAGGGGCTGTTCGGCGACGACGACCTCGCCGTGGCCCCGGAGCGGTCGCGCTCCGCCACCCGCCCGCTGGTCCTGAGCAGCGCCGCGAAATGGCTCGTGGTGCTGTTCCTGGTGCTGGGCCTGGCGGGTCACATCGCCTCGTCCGTGACCGCCTCGACGACCGACGACACCTACGACACGCGTCTCGTCGGTTCCTGAGGGCCGGCGGGCCCCGGCCCGGCCCCCGCCGCGTCGGCACAGCGGCGGGCCAATTGAGCGAAGGCGTCCCTGAGTGCGTCGGGCCCGACGACCTCGATGTCCACGTCGAACCTGCCCAGTTCGGCGGCGAGCCCCGGCCACGACCAGGCGCCCAGGACCACGCGGCAGCGGTCCGGGCCGTGCTCCTCGACGATCCCGTCGCGGACGTGGCCGGCCACCGCGGAGGCCGGCGCGTCGAGGATCACCTCGCCGCGGCAGGGCCACGCGCCGGGGGCGTCGGAGCCCTGGAACCGGGCGGCGACGAAGGCGGCCACATCACCTCCGGGCACCTCGCGCGACGTGAACCGGGGACCCGTGGGAGTGCGTGGGGTGATCCGGTCCGCGCGGAAGGTCCGCCAGTCCTCGCGGTCCAGGTCCCAGGCGACGAGATACCAGCGCCCGCCCCAGGTGACCAGGCGGTGCGGCTCCACCCGCCGCACCGCGGGCGGGGCATCGGCGGTGGCTGGCGCGTACGCGGGGGAGTGGTCGAAGCGCAGCACCTCGCGGGCGTGCACGGCAGTGCTCAACGCCACGAGCACCCGCGGATCGGCCTGCGGCCGCGGCGGGCCTCCCGTGCGTTCGACAGCGGTGATCCGCAGGGCGTCGACGCGGTGGCGCAGCCGGGCGGGCATGACCTGCCGGACGGTGGTGAGCGCGCGGGCCGCGGCCTCCCCGATCCCGGCGCCGGTCGCGGCGGCCGTCCGCAGCGCTACGGCGAGCGCGACGGCCTGGTCGTCGTCGAACAGCAACGGCGGCAACCGCGCGCCCGCGTCCAGCCGGTATCCGCCCTCGGGTCCCTTGAACGCCGCGATGGGATACCCCAGCTCCCGCAGCCGGTCGACGTCACGCCGCACCGTGCGCGGGCTGACCTCCAGCCGCTCGGCCAGCAACGGGCCCGGCCAGTCCCGGCGCGCCTGGAGCAGGGAGAGCAGCGCCAGCAGTCGCGCTGAAGTCTTCGGCATGACGCCAGTATGACCCGAGAAGAGGCCACACCCTGGCCTCTTCCCTTGCGAGGGTTGACCCGTACCGCACGACAGGAACACCGGAAGGAACCCGATCACCATGACCACGGCCTCCACCTCTCCCGACGCCGAGCGCACCGACCTGATCGCCGCCCTCGCCACCGCGCGGGCCGCCCTGATCCGCACGGTCGAGGACCTCGGCGACGAACAGGCCGGTGCGCGCCCGACCGTCAGCGCGCTGTGCCTGGGCGGCCTCGTCAAGCACGTCACGGCCATGGAGGAGAGCTGGCTGAACTTCGTGACCGAGGGCCCGTCGGCGATGTCCTTCGCGCTGCCCGAAGGAGTCACCTGGGACGACCTGGCGGTCGGCACCGCCGTTGAGTTCCCGAAGTGGGCGATCGAGCGGGAGAAGGAGTTCCGGATGCTGCCCGGCGAGACGACGGCGGGGGTTCTTGGCGCCTACGAGCAGGTCGCCGCCCGCAGCGAGAAGATCATCCTCGCGGTCCCCGACCTCTCGGCGACGCACCCGCTCCCCGAGGCACCCTGGAACGAACCCGGCGGCCAGTGGAGCGTACGGCGGGTGCTGACCCATGTCCTCACCGAGACCGCCCAGCACGCCGGGCACGCGGATATCCTGCGCGAGACGCTCGACGGGCGGCAGGCGACCTGACCACCGGCGCACCGCGCGGGGGCGCGGAAACCGACGGCAGGCGACCGAGAAGGAGAGACCACACGGTGACCGTCCTCGACAACCGGGCGCTCAACCGCGCCATGCTGGCCCGCCAGTTGCTGCTCGACCGGGCCGATCTGCCGGTCGTGGACGCCGTGGCCCACCTCTGCGGCCTCCAGGCGCAGGAACCGCAGGAGCCCTTCGTCGGGCTCTGGTCCCGGCTGACCGCCTTCGATCCGGCGGTCCTCTCGGACCTGCTGACCCGGCGGAGCGTGGTGCGTACCCATCTGATGCGACGCACGGTCCACCTCGTCACCGCCGACGACGTCCTCGCCTGGCGGGCCCGTCACGACGCGATGCTGCGCCAACGCGTGCTCGGGGTCTACCGTGACGAGCTGAAAGGGGTCGACCTCGACGCACTCGCCGCTGACGCCCGGGAGCTGATGGCCGACGGGGAACCCCGTACAGCGGCCGAGATCGTGGCCGCGCTCGCCGGGCGCTGGCCCGGTCCGGGGCCCCGCCCCCTGGGCGAGATGGTGGTCGCCGCTCTCGTCCCGATGGCGCAGGCGCCGCCCCGGGGGCTGTGGCGGGCGAAGGGCGGGGTGCGCAACGTCGCCCTCTCCTCCTGGCTGTGCCGTCCGGTCGATCCGCCCGCCCCCGACGGCGCCGACCCGGTCGGCCGGGTACTGGTCCGGCGTTATCTGGCCGCCCACGGACCCGCCGCGACGGCCGACCTGCGCGCCTGGTCCGGCCTGGCCGGACTGCCCGGTGCGGTGGCCGCCGTACGCGACGAGCTGGTCCGCTTCCGCGACGAGCGGGGACGGGAGCTGCTCGACCTGCCCGAAGGGCCGCGCCCGGACCCGGACACTCCCGCCCCGGTGCGGTTCCTGCCGGCCTTCGACAACGCGATCCTCGGCTATCAGGACCGCGGCCGGATCATCGACGACGCCCACCGCGGCCTCTCGGTCGCCGGCGAGCGTGTCGTGCTGGTCGACGGCCGCGTGGCGGCCACCTGGCGCGCCACCGACGGGGTGGTCGCGGTGGAACCCCTGCGGTCCTTCTCCCGGGCCGACCGCGATGCCGTGGCCGACCGGGGGAGGGAGCTGGCGTCGTTCCTGACCGAGGGCGAGAGCGATCGCGTACGGGTGGCCGCCGCGCCGCGCTGAACGGACCCGACCGCCGGGCGGACCCCCTCGTGTCTGCCCGGCCGTACCGGAACAGGCCCATTTTGTAAGGTAGTTCCGTCGGGATTCGGGAGCAGCCGGACTGAAAGCAGCGGTCGCGGGTCACACGCTGAACATGACGTCCAGCGACGTAACCACAGAGCCCGCGCCGCACGGCGACGAAAAGCGCGACGCCCGCCCTTCCCGGGCATGGCCGAAGGTCCTCGGCATCGCGGCGGCCGTGCTGGTCCTGCTGTTCGCGGGCAGCCGGCTCAGCCTGCTGCCGGGTCTCGACGACCTCTTCGGCGAGGAGACCCACGACCGGTCGGGCCCCGCCGTGCTCAAGTCGATCCAGGACATGAGCGCGTACGAGGCCGCCTCGGGCAACTTCCAGGTCGTCGTCGATCTGGAGAAGGACGCGAAGTTCGTCCCCGACGCCCTGCGCGGTACCCGCACCCTGTTCGTCGGCGCGGGTACGGTCGGCGCCTCCGTCGACCTGGGCAAGGTCACCGGGAGCGGAGTCGTGGTGAACGAGGACCGCACCACCGCCGAACTCCGGCTGCCGCACGCGGTGCTGGGCAAACCGGCCCTCGATCCCGACCGTTCCTACGCGGTGTCCAAACAGCGCGGTCTCCTCGACCGGCTGGGCGACCTCTTCTCCGACAATCCCGGCAGTGAGCAGGCGGTCAACAAGCTCGCCGTCCACCACATCTCGGAAGCGGCGAAAGAGAGCGAACTGACCGCCCGCGCGGAGAAGAACACCGCCGACATGCTGAAGGGGCTGCTCGGCTCCCTCGGCTTCGAGCGCGTCACGGTCCGGTACGGCGACGACCAGGGGTGATCGCGTCACACGGGTGGCCGCGCGGGATGCGCGCGGCCACCCGCGCGGCTCGGAGGGGCGAGCCGCCCACCGCGCACCGCCCTTGACGTGAACGCGTCGATGGGTATGGTCTAGTCCAAGTGCAAGGCCTTTCCGGACACCTGTCATCAGGCTTGTCCGGCAAGGGACTTGCAGCCCTTCGCGCCTCTTGGCCCCACACTCGCGAGGCCTCGCCGCCGAAGCCGGGCCCCCCACGGCCCGCCACCGCGCGGTGCGGTCTCCTGTGAAGGAGAAACATGCACGCGAAAAGGAAGACCGCGCTCGCCGTCGGCGCCATGCTCGCCCCGGTCCTCGCCCTGAGCCTTCCGGCGAGCTCCGCCAGTGCCCATGGCTACATCTCCAACCCGCCGAGCAGGCAGGCGCAGTGTGCCGCCGGCACGGTCAGCTGCGGTGCGATCAAGTACGAACCGCAGAGCGTCGAGGGCCCCAAGGGGCTCACCAGCTGCAGCGGCGGAAACAGCGGCTTCGCCGAGCTGGACGACGACTCCAAGGGCTGGTCGGTCACTCCGGTGAACCGTTCCCAGCAGTTCGAGTGGAAGCTCACCGCACGCCACTCGACCAGCACCTGGCAGTACTTCGTGGGCGGCGAGAAGATCGCCGAATTCGACGACGGCGGCGCGCAGCCCGGCGCGACCGTGACCCACCAGGTCGACTTCGGCAACAAGACCGGCCAGCAGAAGGTGCTCGCCGTCTGGAACATCGCGGACACCTCGAACGCCTTCTACGCCTGCATCGACGTCAACGTCGGCTAGGAGGCGCCGCTTCGGGCGGTGCACACGCCCTGTCTCCACCATGCCCCGGTCGCGCATCGTCGCGGCCGGGGCGCGGTGCTGTTCGCGGTGGCCGGAAAACGGCATGGCGCGACAGCCTCGGGTAGTCGAGCGGTTACCCTACGTCAGCTGTCCTGATTGATCATCAGTGCTCGAGGGGACTCCTGAATGAACCGCATGCGTACCGTACTCGCCGCGCTCGGCATCACCGCCGGACTGATCTCCGCCCCGGCGGCGAGCGCCGCACCGGGGCCCGCCCGGCCCGCGCCCGCCGCCGAACGTCACGAACCCTGCACCGGAGAGTTCCGCGGCGACGCCCGCCTCGGTCCCAAGTGGCTGCCGAACAAGCGGCTCGCCCCGGTCGGCCCGCTCCTGAAGGGCTGGCAGCGCACCGGCGACCTCACGCCCAACGACTTCCTCAAGAAGTACTGGGAAGGGCCCGCGGACACCGGCAGCTGGAAGTACCCGCCCAACGACGGCTTCGCCGAGGTGAACGGCGAGATCGACAAGGAGCCCGTGAAGCTCCGCGCCGGCCAGCGCCTGGACCGCTTCGGCTCGGAGTACGGCGGCTACCTCGCCCCGGCGGGTGACGCCTACGCCGAGCGTGCCCTGCCCCCGCAGAACCTGAACACCCGTGACGCGGCCAGCCCTTGCGACTACCGGGTCTACAAGGTCACCAAGCCCTTCTGGGTCTGGCAGGGCGGCATCGCCCCGTGGTTCGAGCAGCCCGGCGGCGGCCAGCAGATCAAGCTCGACGCCGTGTTCCTCGACCCGGGCGAGGGACAGCGGCTCAATGTGAAGTGGCTGCTGGACAACGCCTACCTGACGCCTGCGGGCGCGTAACCCGCCATGGACCGCCGGGCCTTGCAGGCCGCACTCGTCGAGGCACGGATCCCCGGCGGCTACTACCGGATCGAGGGCGTCCACGAGCCCGTTCCCACCCCGCCGGACTTCCTCTTCGTCCGGCGCGGCCGGGACGGAGACTGGGAGACCGGGGCCTTCGAGCGCGGAACATACGAAGTCGTCGCCCGCCACCCGGACGAGGCCACCGCCTGCGCGCACCTGCTGAGCCTGCTCGTCTGAAGCCGATCCGCGCACCCGTTGTTTTGCCGGAACGGCAAATAGCCTTGTCCGGGCGGTCGCACCGGCCGAATGATCGTGAGCGGGCGGCCGGGCCCCGGCCCGGCCGCCCGCCGAAGCGACACGACCGCCCCGCCCGCACCGGGCGCCCGAGGAGGAGCCATGCCGGAGCCCACCCCCGTACCCACGCCGTCCGCAGACGGTGCCGCCCGCCCCTCCGCCCTCCTGCCGGGCGCGACGCACCGGACGGTCGACGTCCCCGGCGGCCGGATCCACTGCGTCGAACAGGGCACGGGCCCCCTCGTGCTCCTCGTCCACGGCTTCCCCGAGTCCTGGTACTCCTGGCGCCACCAGCTCCCCGCCCTGGCCGCCGCCGGACACCGGGCCGTCGCCATCGACGTACGCGGCTACGGGCGTTCCTCCGCACCCGCCGCCACCGACGCCTACCGCATGCTCGCCCACGTCGCCGACAACACCGCCGTCGTCCACGCCCTCGGCGAGGAGACCGCCACGGTCGTCGGACACGACTGGGGCTCGCCCATCGCCGCGAACAGCGCCCTGCTCCGGCCGGACGTCTTCACGGCGGTCGCACTGCTGAGCGTCCCGTACACGCCCCGGGGAGGCCCCCGCCCCACCGACGGCTTCGCGGGCATCGGAGGCGAGGAGGAGTTCTACGTCAGCTACTTCCAGACCCCCGGCCGCGCCGAGGCGGAGATCGAACCGGACGTACGCGGCTGGCTCGCCGGCTTCTACGCGGGACTCTCCGGAGACACCCCCGCCCCCGCGGGCCACCCCGGCCTCTTCTTCGTACCTCCGGGCGCGCGCATGGCCGACCGCTTCCCCGCCGGCCCGCTCCCAGGCTGGCTCGACGAACGGGACCTCGACGTCTACGCCGAGGAGTTCGAACGCACCGGTCTGACCGGCGCCCTCAACCGCTACCGCAACGTCGACCGGGACTGGGAGGACCTCGCCGCCTGGGACGGAACACCCGTCACCCAGCCCTCGATCTTCATCGGCGGCGCCCTGGACGCCTCCACCACCTGGATGTCCGACGCCATCGACGCCTACCCGCGGACCCTCCCCGGCCTGTCCGCCGCCCACATCCTCGAAGGCTGCGGCCACTGGATCCAGCAGGAACGCCCCGACGAGGTCAACCGCCTGCTGACCGACTGGCTGCACGGCCTGCGCTGAGCGACGCTCGGCCGGCGGTGCCCCCGGGTCAGCAGGCCGTGCCGTGGGTCGCCGCCGTCGCCCGCAGCAGGTCGCGGACGAGCGTGAAGTCGATCTTCCGCGGATCGCGGAAGCGCAGGCAGCCCTTGCCCATGTCGTGGAGGGCCAGCCGGCCCGTGAACGCGTCGCGGACGTCCGTGCGCATCAGGTAGAACGAGATGTACTGCTTCTGGTCGGCGAAGGCGATCTCGCCCGTCCCGTCCCGCTCGTAGGCGGGCATCCCGTACGCCATCACCTCGCGGAATCCCGTCAGCTCCTCCCTGCACAGCGCGCGCAGCGCCGTGAGCGCCGCCCGGCGGGCCTCCGGGGCCTCGGCGAGGTACTGATCGACGTTCTGCGCGCTGCTTCGGACCATGAGCGGATCGTACGGCGGCACACCGTCGGCCCGGCGGTGTGTCGCACCCGGGAGCAACGGGCTTCTCCGGCGAAGGTGGACGGATGAACACCGCAGGCATGCTGGCCGAAGCGTTCGACCGGGTCGGGGAAGCGGTCCACGCGGCGGTCGAAGGACTCACGCCCGACGACCTCAACGCCCGCGTCGACGCGGGGGCTAACTCCATCTCCTGGCTGGTCTGGCATCTCACCCGCGTCCAGGACGACCACATCGCCGACGCCGCCGGAACCGGACAGATCTGGCTCACCGAAGGCTGGGCGGACACCTTCGGACTGCCGTTCGACGAGACGGCGACCGGCTACGGGCACAGCGCCGACGAGGTCGCCGCCGTCCGCGTGGACTCCGCCGAACCCCTCCTCGGCTACTTCGACGCCGTGCACGAGCGGACCCTGGAATTCGTCGCGGGGCTGGAGGGCCACGCCCTCGACCGGATCGTCGACGAGGGCTGGTCACCCCCGGTGACGCTCGGGGTCCGGCTGATCAGCGTCATCGCCGAGGATCTCCAGCACGCGGGCCAGGCCGCCTTCGTCCGAGGGATGCTGGAACGCGCCTGAGGACCGGTGGCAGGACACGTGGCGGGACGGGGCCCGCGCACACCCGTGCGCAGTCCCACCGGCGGTGCCATACTCGGAAGAAGTCGGCTGGACAGGCTTGCCATCGTCCGAAAGGTGACCGTCATGAGCTGGGCATCTTGGACGACCAGCGGTGTCTTCGCGGGAACCGGCGGGGTGCGCACCGAAGAAGCGGGCATCCTGAGCGGCGACCTCACGGTGCATACGACCTGGTCCGACGGACAGGCGTCGGTGGCTGTGCAGTACAGCGGGTCGTCGGACTGGTTCACCCTCACCGGCAGCCCCGTGCCGTGCCCCTCCGAGGAGGAGAGCCGCACCTTTCACCAGAGCGTGGTCGAAGCCGTCCGCGCCGGCGAGGGCGCGACGGTCCCTCCGGTCGGCGCGGGACCTGTCTGACGTCGCTCACCGCTCACCGCGCCCCATAGAGTGGATCACCGGATCCGTTCCCCCAGGGACGGGCGCGCGGTACACGGGCGAGGAGCGGTGCACATGGGGCGGGCGGGCACACGGCGGCCGAGGACACGGAAGAACCGGCCGTTCTGGGTGGAGCTGCCGCTCCTCATCGGCGTCGCCCTGGTGCTGGCGCTGCTCATCAAGACGTTCCTGGTGCAGGCCTTCTCCATTCCCTCGGACTCCATGCAGAACACCCTTCAGCAGGGCGACCGGGTCCTCGTGGACAAGCTGACACCCTGGTTCGGATCGGAGCCGGAGCGCGGTGAGGTGATCGTCTTCCACGACCCCTCGGACTGGCTCGCCAACGTGCCCGTGGACCCGCCCAACACCGTGCAGAAGGTCCTGAGCTTCGTCGGCGTGATGCCCTCCGCCGAGGAGAAGGACCTCATCAAGCGGGTCATCGGCGTCGGAGGCGACACCGTGGAGTGCGAGGGCGACGGGCCGGTGAAGGTCAACGGCACCGCCCTGGACGAACCGTACGTCCTCCCCGGCAACACCCCCTGCAGCGACGACGAGGACGGCGGCCGGTTCAAGGTCACCGTGCCCGAAGGCAAGATCTGGGTGATGGGGGACCACCGCCAGGCCTCCGCGGACTCCCGCTACCACCAGGACGACCCGAACCGGGGGATGGTCCCGGTCGACGAGGTCGTCGGCAGGGCTGTCGTCATCGCCTGGCCGGCCGGCCGCTGGAGCACCCTGCCGGTGCCGGGAACCTTCGACAACGTGCCCGACAAGCCCCGGGGCCCCGCCCCTCGCTAGGGAGTGTCCGCAAAGTATCGTCGTCCGCCCTCTGGGCGGGGCCCGCGGCGTCTGGTGCGTGCTCTCGCAAGGCGCCGGAGTGTCCTAGTA